>JBKJRD010000040.1:0-38143 GCA_046594885.1 Methylotenera sp.
GATGTCATTTTATTTCCACATATGCGCGCTGAAACCTAACTTTTTTAAGGTTTTAAATAGGTTAAGTCATTTGATAGTGATATCAAATGACTTAACCTATTTAAAACCTTAAAAAGTTAGGTTTCAGCGCGCATATGTGGAAATAAAATGACATCGCGGATACTTGAGCTATCGGTGATTAACATCACCAAGCGGTCAATGCCAATTCCGCAACCGCCTGCGGGTGGCATGCCGTACTCTAATGCACGGATAAAATCAGCATCGTAATACATGGCTTCGGCATCGCCCGCTTCTTTGGCTTTCATTTGCGCTTGAAATCTGGCCGCTTGATCTTCGGCATCGTTTAATTCGCTAAAGCCGTTGGCCATTTCACGGCCTGTAATAAATAACTCAAAGCGCTCGGTGATTTCTGGGTTTTTGTCCGATGCGCGCGCTAAAGGCGAAACTTCGACTGGATAATCAATTATATAAGTGGGTTGCCATAATTGGCTTTCGGCAGTTTCTTCAAATAAGGCCAATTGCAAGGCGCCTAAACCTGCATGGTCAAAGGGTTTGCTGCCGTGCTTTAATATTTCTGCACGCAAAAATTCTGCGTCATTAAGCTGACTTAACGTATATTTTGGTGCATATTTTTGAATCGCAGCCACAATAGTTAAGCGCTCGAATGGCTGACTTAAATCCACTTCTTTGCCATCATAAGTCAGCGTAGCAGTCCCGCGCGCAGCAATCGCGGCGGCACGAATACATTGTTCGGTAAAATCCATTAACCAATGATAATCAGTGTAAGCCGCATAAAACTCCATCATGGTGAATTCTGGATTATGGCGAACGCTTAATCCTTCATTTCTAAAATTACGGTTAATTTCAAACACGCGCTCAAATCCACCCACTACCAAACGCTTTAAATACAATTCTGGCGCAATGCGCATATACATTTGCATATCCAGCGCGTTGTGATGCGTCAAAAATGGTTTGGCTGAAGCACCACCCGGAATCGGGTGCAGCATCGGCGTTTCAACTTCCAGAAAATCGTTTTCAATCATAAAGTTGCGAATAGCCGTGACCACTTTGCTGCGTGCAATAAAGGTGGCGCGGGTTTCTTCACTGGTAATCAAATCCACATAGCGCTGGCGATATTTCACTTCTTGATCTTGCAAGCCATGAAATTTTTCTGGCAAAGGACGCAGCGATTTTGTTAGCAACCTTAATTCAGTCACGTGAATGGATAATTCGCCAGTACGCGTTTTAAATAATCGCCCTGTTGCACCTAAAAAATCGCCCATATCCCAACGCTTAAAACTTTCATAGACATCTTCGCCCACTTCATCGCGGGCAATGTAAAGCTGAATACGCCCACCAGCATTTGGGCCGCTGGCATCTTGAATCGTGGCAAAACTGGCTTTACCCATTACGCGTTTAAGCATCATACGGCCGGCGACAGTGGCTGAAATCGCCTGCGGGTCTAAGGTTTCTTTATCCAAGTCGGCATATTGCTGCTGTAAAGCATTGGCTTTATGCAAAGGCTTAAAATCATTCGGAAAAGCCACCCCATTTGTTGCCTCGCGAATGGCTTTTAACTTTTCGCGCCGCTCAGCAATCACATGATTTTCATCAACAGCTGCTATTTCATTGTTTACTTCGGTCATATCCGTCTCTTATAGTTACTGCGCTTTAAATTAATCATAAACATTTTTACTATGGCCGACAGTGATTGCAACTATCAATAATTCTGCATCTTGAATTTCGCAAACAATTCGGTAATCGGCAACACGGTAGCGCCAAAGACCTTGCTTTTCGCCGACTAGTGCTTTACCACGATTGCGCGGGTTATCTGAATTCATTATTTCATCTTCAAGATAGTCTAAAATAACTAACTGCCAGTGCTTATCCAACTTTTTTAGCTCGCGCTTAGCCGTGTCTAAAAATTCAATTTTCCAAACCATAAACGTGCCAAGCTTTTAAAGCGTCAAACCAAGTTCAGCTCTTAAATCGGCCAAACTGGTGCGCGGCTCCTGCCTTTCTAAGGCAGCGATTGCACGTAGATAATCAGCACGGTCAAGTAGATATTCAGATAAGGCTTCTTTAACGTAATAACTTTTACTTCGGCCAGTTTCTAATGCAAGCTTGGTTAACTCTGCTTCAAGGCTAGGCTTTAATCTCACTGCAAGCATGATATAACTCCTAAACACATAAAATGTATAACAAGTATAACACGGTGAAATTTAAGTTTAAATAACCTTATGGTAGCGAAGCTATCTTAAACTCCCTGCTTCAAACTGACTTGTATAAATGGGTCAAGGTCACCATCTAGCACCCCTTGCGTATTACCAATCTCCACATTGGTGCGTAAATCTTTAATGCGGCCTTGGTCCAACACATAACTACGTATTTGATGTCCCCAGCCGATATCGGTTTTGGCGTCTTCCAGCGCTTGTTTGTCGGCATTGCGCTTATTTAGTTCTAAGTTATACAGCGCGCCTTTGAGCATATTCATTGCTTCCTCGCGGTTGCGATGCTGGCTTCTATCATTCTGGCATTGCACAACGACATTGGTGGGTAAATGGGTGATGCGCACGGCTGAATCGGTTTTGTTGATATGTTGTCCGCCAGCGCCACTGGCTCTATAGGTATCAACACGCAAATCGGCAGGATTAATATCAATTTCAATTGAGTCATCGACTTCGGGGAAGATTTGCACGCTGGCGAAACTGGTGTGGCGTTTAGCGTTTGAATCGAACGGCGATTTTCGTACTAATCGATGCACGCCATTTTCAGTACGCAAAGTGCCGTAGGCATAATCGCCGGTAACTTTGATCGACGCGCCCTTAATGCCAGCCACATCACCATCGGATAATTCCAGCACTTCTACTTTGAAGCCTTTGCGCTCGGCATAACGCAAATACATGCGCAGCAACATATTGCACCAGTCTTGCGCTTCGGTGCCGCCACTGCCCGATTGAAATTCAATAAAGCAATTATTAGCGTCTAATTCGCCCGAAAACATACGCCTGAATTCCATGGCGGCAATTTGCGTTTCTATGTTTTGTGTATCGGCATCCACACTGAGCAATGTTTCATCGTCATTTTCTTCGCGCGCCATATCGAATAATTCTTGGCCGTCTTTTAAGCCATTTTCAAGATTCTGCAAGTTATGCACCACCATTTCCAGCATGCGTTTTTCTTTGCCTAATTCTTGGGCTTTTTTGGCGTTATCCCAGATTTTAGGGTCTTCTAATAAGCCATTGACTTCTTCAAGCTTTTGCGACTTATTTTCAAAGTCAAAGATACCTCCGAAGGGCTAAGTGGCGGGCGCTTAAATCGCTTAAACGATTGGCAATAATATTGAGTTGTTCGGCTTCCATATTGGCTTGCTGATGACTAGACTATTGATTAAAAACATGCATTATACAGCAAAGACTTAACCCTTATTTAGCTTGAATATTTAAGATTTACTGATTATTTTTTCGCCGTCTTCCTTGATAAACTCACGGTTAAATTCACCCATGTTTGCATTTACTAAAATGGCTAGTACCAATTCTGACGGTCGACACAATTTTGCGCCTATTGCAGTCACCACAATCGGCCGATTGATTAAGATGGGATGTTGCAACATCGCGTCAATTAACGCATCGTCTGCTAAAGTTAAATCGCTTAAACCCAACTCATCGTATGGCGTGCCTTTTTCGCGCAATAGTTCACGCGGTTTAATGTTCATCTGCGCGATTAATGCGATTAATTTTTCGCGGCTTGGCGGCGTTTTTAAATACTCAATCACTTCTGGCTCAATACCGCTGGCGCGTATCATGGCTAAGGTATTGCGTGAAGTACCACAAGCAGGATTATGATAAATCGTCACGTTTGAAGAGTTGCTGCAAGCTACTGTTGACATAAAATTTAACCCTTTCTATACAGTTAATAATGTCGCTAGCTTATGTGAATATCTGTTTAAATTCAAAAAATCGCTATTATTTATCGCCTAAACCATTACAATTAAAAATAATTTTGTCGCACTATTGTCACAACATTTTATAAATTTTGCATCAATCTACGTAAATTAAATTCATAAAACATCATGAATGTTACGTATGTCATCTGCAATCTATTTATTTGGGGAATTTAATGCATATTAAGTTAGTTAAAGTATTAGGTGTTGCAACGCTTTTGGCGACTACTTTCAGTGTTCAATCATGCGGCGATAAAGCTGCTGATAAAATTGTCAAAATAGACGGCTCAAGTACCGTTTATCCAGTGACAGAAGCAGTCGCTGAAGAGTATCAAATTAAATCGAAAGTGAAAGTGACGGTGGGTATTTCTGGCACAGGCGGTGGTTTTAAAAAATTCTGTCGTGGTGAAACCGATGTGCAAAACGCTTCTCGACCAATTTTGAAAAAAGAAATGGACGCTTGTAAAGCAGCGGGCATCGAATTTATTGAATTACCAGTCGCTTACGACGGCTTAACCGTTGTTGTCAACAAAGACAATGACTTTGTTAAAAGCTTAACGGTTGAAGAACTAAAAAAAATGTGGGCACCAGAAGCACAGGAAACGATTACTTCTTGGAAGCAAATTAATCCAGACTTCCCTGATACCCCGCTTAAATTATTTGGTGCAGGTTCTGATTCTGGTACGTTTGATTACTTTACCGAAGCGATTGTAGGTAAAGCAAAATCGAGCCGCGGGGATTACACGGCATCGGAAGATGATAACGTTGTTGTGCAAGGCGTTGCCAGCGATAAAGGTTCGCTGGGTTATTTTGGTTTTGCTTATTATGAGGAGAATCAAAACAAACTCAGAGCGATTCCAATTGTTGCAAAAGAAGGTGCACCAGCGGTTTTACCTTCGTTGGAAACGGTTAAAGACGGCTCATATCAACCGCTCTCTCGCCCGATTTTTATTTATGTGAATGCAGCGTCTGCAAAATCTAAACCAGAGGTTAAAGCGTTTGTTGATTTTTATTTAGCCAATGCGCCTGAGTTGGTGAAAGAGGTGAAATATATACCTTTGCCAGCCAATGAATATGCCGCAGTAACCAAGCATTTTAATGCGTTAAAAGTGGGCACTGGCTTTAACGGTGAGTCAGAAGTTGGCGTAAAGATTGAAGAATTATTAGCACGCATCAAGTAATTTTTACACTGAAAAAAAGACGGCCTAGTGTCGTCTTTTTTGTGCATAAAAATGTGTTAAGTCCACTATAGTCTGCATTGCGTTATCAAAAGTGGGCTTTAGCATAGCTAGTAGACTAACGATAATGGGTATTCCAGTATCTACTACGCATACCATCACTAGTGCAATTATTGGCGGTGGCTTTTCTAAACGTGCTTCTGCGGTGCGCTGAGGTTTAGCTTCACGCATTCTCTGGGCGTGTGGGGTACTCAGCATTGCCTGCGCTGGCTTCATTGCCGCAATTTGTTATCATCTTGGCTTATTGCTGCACATGTAAACGCGCTTTTAATGGCGATTTCAAGCAATACTTAATCAAGAAAATTAGGCTACTTAAGCTGATTTTGTTGTTCATATTTTTTGTCATAAATCCGTCATATTGACCGTTTAATATCGCATTTATTCAAACTGAATGAATGATTATTAACGGAGATATTATGAATACCTTGCTTAGCAAGTCACTACAAGTTGCCACAGTGCTGGCTGCAACTTTATCCACAACTTCAGTGTTTGCTGCCGATAAAATCATCAAAATTGATGGCTCAAGCACAGTTTACCCAATGACAGAAGCGGTGGCAGAAGAGTATCAAATTGCCACTAAAGTAAAAGTAACTGTTGGTATTTCTGGTACTGGTGGTGGTTTTAAAAAATTATGCCGTGGTGAAATCGATGTGCAAAATGCATCACGCCCCATCTTAAAAAAAGAAATGGACGCTTGTAAAGAAGCGGGAATTCAATACATCGAATTACCCATCGCATACGATGGCTTAACTGTGGTCGTGAATAAAAACAATGACTTTGTTAAAAGCTTAACAGTAGATGAACTGAAAAAAATGTGGGAGCCAGCAGCACAAGGCAAGGTTAAATCTTGGAAACAAATCAACCCCGCTTTTCCGGATACGCCACTTAAATTGTTTGGGGCAGGCTCAGATTCTGGTACGTTTGATTACTTTACCGAAGCGATTGTAGGCAAGTCAAAATCTAGTCGTGGCGATTACACTGCTTCAGAAGATGATAACGTTGTCGTGCAAGGCGTAGCTAGCGACAAAGGCGCTATTGGTTACTTTGGTTATGCTTATTACGAAGAAAATAAAGATAAGTTAAGGGCAATTCCAATTGTTGCTAAAAAAGGTGCACCCGCTGTCATGCCATCACTAGAAACTGTTAAAGATGGCACTTATCAACCACTCGCAAGGCCGTTATTTATTTATGTTAATGCAACCTCCGCTGCATTTAAGCCAGAAGTAAAAGCATTCGTTAACTTTTATTTAGAAAACGCGCCAAAATTGGTTAAAGAAGTGAAATACATTCCATTACCAGCCAATGAATATGCGGCTGTCACTAAACACTGGCAAGCGCTTAAACCTGGCACTGGTTTTGACGGTACACCAGAAGTTGGCGTTAAAATTGAAGAACTATTAGCGCGTATCAAATAACAGCGCATTCATAAAAAAGACGGCTGATGCCGTCTTTTTTATTGCCCTAATTTGTACATACATTGCTAACTAAAACACTTAGTCACGTTACACATATGCGCTGTGAACAGGTGAATGCAGAATTACCCTGCAAATAGTCTTATATTTGTCACATTAATTCATTACAATAACAGTACAAAGTTTAAAGCGCTTATCCATGGCCTCTGCAAATCAAATCACTTCTATTAGCCCACGTTTAGCCAAAAATATTAAACGTAATGTGCGTGAGCGCATGATTGAATTCGTCTTGATGTTAGCGGCCTTATCTGCGGTTTTAACTACCTTTGCGATTGTGGCAATATTAATTATTGAGTCGCTTTCGTTTTTCAAAAACGTATCCATTATTGATTTTTTAACCGACACGCAATGGACGCCATTATTTGAAGATGCGCATTTTGGCATCTTGCCATTGGTTGCAGGTACGCTCACCACATCGGCGATTGCCTTATGCGTTGCAATTCCAGTGGGTACCATTGGTGCGATTTACTTATCTGAATTTGCCAGCCACAAAACACGTGAAATCGTTAAACCCATTTTAGAATTGTTAGTAGGTGTGCCAACGGTGGTATTTGGTTACTTCGCGCTTTTATTTGTCACCCCTTTACTGCAAAAAATATTTCCCGAGTTACCCGGTTTTAATATGCTTGGCCCTGGCATTGTCATCGGCATTATGATCATTCCTTACATCAGCTCAGTAGCAGAAGATGCCATGCGCGCAGTGCCGATGAGCATGCGCGAAGGCAGTTACGCCATGGGCGCAACGCGTTTTCAGACAGCGGTTAAAGTCGTTACGCCAGCCGCCATATCCGGCATTATTGCCGCCTATATTTTAGCTATTTCGCGCGCAGTGGGTGAAACCATGGTGGTTGCAGTAGCCGCTGGCCAACAACCCAACTTAACCTTTAATCCGATGGAAAGTGCTGCCACCATTACGGCCTATATTGTGCAAGTGGCGCTGGGTGATTTACCACACGGCAGCATTGGCTACCAAAGTATTTTTGCCGCAGGTTTAGTGCTGATGTTAATGACTTTATCGTTTAACATACTCGGCCACCTCGCGCGTAAGAAATTCCGTGAAAATTATTAATCAAATAATCAGCAGAGCAACCTTCAACCGCTATGAATGAATTCACCAAAAAAAAACAAGTGAGTGTGCTAGATAACCTGGATAACGTTCGCGCGATGATTAAACGTCATAAGCGCAACGATATTTTATTTTCAGTCGTTGGCTTAATCGCGCTAATGATTGGCTTGGTCACTTTGTGCATATTATTTATTGATTTAGTGATGGATGGCTACGGTCGTTTTAATCTGGACTTTTTAAGTAACTTTCCATCTCGCAATGCAGAGCGCGCTGGTTTGTTATCCGCTTGGGTTGGCTCACTTTTGGTGATGACTGTTACATTTTTAACCGCAGTGCCAATGGGCGTTGCAGCTGGTTTGTATCTAGAAGAATATGCAAAAAAAGGTTGGTTTTCTGATTTAATTGAAATCAACGTATCTAATTTGGCTGGCGTACCTTCTATTGTTTATGGTTTATTAGCATTGGGATTATTCGTATACGGCTTAGGCTTAGGTCAAAGCGTATTAACTGCTGGCTTAACGCTTGGTTTACTCATATTACCAATTGTGATTGTTTCTACACGCGAATCCATTCGTGCGATTCCTGTGGCGATTCGCGAAGCGGCTTATGCGGTGGGCGCGACCAAATGGCAAGTGGTTAAAGATCATGTTCTAAAATATTCACAAGGCGGCATTTTAACTGGTGTAATCATCGGAATGGCACGTGCGCTGGGCGAAACAGCGCCGGTCATTACTATCGGCGCCTTAACCTTTATCGCCTTTTTGCCGCCTTCACCTATCTCTGAAACACCACCTTTTATCAATTTTGAATGGTTAACTTCTGGCTTTACCGTGTTGCCGATTCAAATGTTTAATTGGTTATCGCGCCCCGATCATGCGTTTCATATCAACGCCGCAGCGACAGGTGCCATTATTATTGTGGTCACTTTGCTCATGAATGGTACGGCTATTTATTTACGTTACAAAATTCGCAAAAACATTAAGTGGTAATTAAATAGCAAAAATAAGATTGAAAACTAAAAGTATGTCGGGAAAAAATTTATGGCCAATGTAACAACCGCAATTAAAGCAGAGTCGCGTGATTTAAACTTTTTTTACAGTAATGGCATGCAAGCGTTAAAAAGTGTGAATATGCCTTTGTACGAAAATAAAATTACTGCATTAATTGGCCCATCAGGCTGTGGTAAATCGACATTTTTGCGTTGTTTTAACCGTATGCACGACTTGTATCCGGGCAATAAATACCAAGGCCAAATTGTGATGCAGCCTGATAACACCAATATTTTAGAGCCTGGTGTAGACCCAATTGAAGTGCGCATGCGCATTAGCATGGTGTTTGAAAAACCAAATGCTTTTCCTAAATCCATCTACGAAAACGTGGCTTATGGTTTACGCGTGCGTGGCGAGAAAAACAAGCGCATGGTGGATGACAAAGTAGAAGAAGCATTAAAGGGCGGCGCACTGTGGAATGAAGTAAAAGACCGCTTGCACGATTTGGCGTTTAATTTATCCGGCGGTCAGCAACAGCGTTTATGCATTGCGCGAGCATTGGCAACAGATCCAGAAATCATGCTATTTGATGAGCCTACTTCTGCGCTTGACCCAATTGCGACGGCAAACATTGAAGAATTGATGAGCGAGCTACGTAATAAACTCACTATTTTAGTGGTGACGCATAATATGCAACAGGCCGCTCGGGTATCGGATTACACCGCTTATATGTATTTGGGCGAGCTGATTGAATATGGCGATACTGATATGATTTTTACCCGCCCAAGCAGAAAAGAAACAGAAGATTACATTACCGGTAAGTTTGGTTAATGCTTTGATTCATTGAATATTTAAATTTTAGTATTGTTTAAACGAACAAAGTTAAAGCCAGCAAAGCTGGCTTTTTTCACTGCAATTACCGCTTAATCTTAGCTGATAAATATTAGGCCAATTTACAGGTTAAGTCTGTTGAGTATTTAAGATTGCTGGCTGCTTAAATGCGCTATTTTTAGTGCTGGCAACTAAGCTGTAAAATTGAATCATCCGCTCTGCTTGAGTAGCAGCAGACCATTTTTGTTGTGCATAATGACGTGCCGCCTCACCTAATGCTTGGCGGCGCTGTGGGTTAATCAGCAAACTGTACACTTTGCGTACAAATTCTGACTCATTTTCATTTGAAATTAAAGCGCCCTGACCTTCTACCAAAACAGATGCTGTGCCTAATTCTGCAATGGCTACCACTGGTGTACCTTGCGCCATCGCCTCTAAAATCACCAAGCCTTGCGTTTCACTTTTTGAGGCAAATACAAATACATCCGCCGCTTTGTAACAACTATTTAATTCAGTATGGCGATCTAAATAACCAATAAATTGTACATTTTTTTCGATGCCGTGCGATTTAACCAACGCGCGCAAACTGGGCAATGCCGGCCCCTCACCCGCAATCACCAGCAACGCTTCTGGCATCACGTCACTTAATAATTTAGCCACCACCAATAAAAACCCAATATTTTTTTCATGCGCCACACGTCCTACATACAATATCATTGGGCGCTCCTGCGCTATTGCATATTTTTGTTTAAAAGCAATAGCGTCTGCAGGATTAAAGCTACTCGCTTGCAATCCAGTAGCGATGACTTCTGCCAAAGTATCAACGCCATAGTGTCTTAGCACATCCAGCATAGGGGATGAAGGCGCAACAATCGCATCGACTTGATTACATTGTTTTTTAGAGATTAATCGCGCCAAACCACGCGCTGCAAACTGTGGAATCCACGGCAAGTAATGATGCAAATAATCTTCAAAAAATGTGTGGTAGGTTTCTAATACGGGAATTTGCAGCAATTTGCCCAGTTTTAAACCTGCATAATGGGCAACAAATGGTGTGTGAATGTGAATCACATCAAAGTTTTTTGTATGTAAATGCGCAGCTAAATGCAATATTTCATGATATTTCATCAGCTTATCTTCAGGGTCGAAATAAATAGAACGGGCTGGCACCCGCGTAATCCATGCTTCATCTTCCGTTGCGATGCCATAATCGGGTGCGATTAAATGCACGCTATGGCCTACGCTTTGCAACTGCTTGGTGAATGTTCTAATTGAAGTAGAAACGCCATTGACGCGTGGAAAATAAACATCTGAAATCAGTAATATATGCATACAATTAACCATAAATTTTACATATATACTAACTTTTGTTTATGACAGATTAATGAATATATAAAACCATCGCCACAGTTTTAAACGGTATCTGTCATCTAATTTTCATGTTGTTGTCATACGCAATTCACGCGTGCTAGACAAAATCTGGGCATGAAAAAGTACTTGCTCCGCAAATTTTTATGGGCTATTCCACTGGGGGTTTTTTCAGTGGATGCCAATGCGTGGGGCTTATATACGCATATCTATTTTGCGCAATGGTTGCTAATGGCAAGCCCGTTATTAGATCCTAAAATTCAGCAAGCGATTAAAAAATTTCCCACATTGGTTTTGGCTGGTGCTTGTTTGCCAGATTTAGCTATTATTTCAACACATTTTCGCACTACGCATCAATGGCAAAAAGCAGAGTGGATGATTGATAACGCCAAAAGCGAACAAGAAATTGCCATCGCAATTGGCTATACCAGTCATTTATTTGTGGATGTGTTAGCACACAATCATTTTGTACCTGCGTTTGAAGCAAAATGGAAAGGTATCCCTTGGCTAAATAATGCGCTGATCACACATATTGCTTCGGAGTGGGCGATGGATGCGCATATCGCCAAGCATATTCAATACACACCGCATCAGTTAATGCGTATGCACATAAAAGAATTAAGTGCTTTTGTAACGCCTTGTTTTTTTGATTTAAGTGCGCCAAAGCCTGCTCACGTGCAAATATCTGTATATTTAAAGCGATTAGCGTGGGCAGATTTTGCGTTAAGAAAAAGCTATTTGTCGTCTCTAGCATTAGTACTCATGCGGATGGCCGACAAAAATGCTGTGAAAAACTTAGCTTATTATTTGGTTAAAACTAAACATGCTTTGACATATTTTGATCAATCAGTTTTAGGTAATAGACCACAGTGGGAGCCAGAGCTCAAGCATTTAAACGCAATCGAAATGATGGTGTGGCGAGAAAAGTGTTTAACAGATTTAACACAGCGTTTAGCAACACCGATTCGTTTTTATGCTGTTGTTGCTAATTAAGTCATGAAAACTTAACCTTAAAATCTGATTCAAAACTTTCAATTAAACCTGCAACAGCAAATACACTTGGGCGATGCAATAACCGATACTTGCGCCAGCCAACACATCGCTGGGGTAATGCAAGCCCAGAATCACGCGCGACATTGCGATCATGATGGTAAATGGCACTAATATAACCGCCAGCGCTGGATAGTAATGCAGCGCCACCACACTAAACGCCACCGCGTGCAAGGTGTGGCCAGACGGAAAACTGAAGTGATCCAAAGGCTTACCGATTACCCAGACATCTTGTCGTACTTGAAAAGGACGCGGTCTGTGTGTTTTTTGTTTCAGCCATTTATAAAGCAGTGTGCCTGTTAGGCCAGCAGCCAGCATATGTAATACTGGTTTAATGCCTTCTACTTGTTGCGTCATTATGATTGCTAGCATTAAGCCATACCAAAATACCCCATCACCCAGGCGGCTGATGAATCTAAACCAATCACGAATTGGGCGGTATTGATTGCTGTGACTAACCGTTACGCACACTGCGCTATCTAGCGCATGCATACGGCTAATATATAACTGTAAGCGCATTTTATTTGACATTTTTTTACTCCTTACACTTGTTCATGCTGGCAGTGTGTCAGGATTGTGTGAATGAAAAATGTCAGTTAAATGAAGATTTTTTGACTAAAAAAAGTGGTTAAGTAATTGAAATCTAATCATATTGTTTAGCTTATTGGGCGGCTTTTTTAACAACTGCTGCAATGTGTTGTGCCAATTTTTGCACCAGCGCGGCATCTTGGCCTTCTACCATCACACGGATTTTTGGCTCGGTACCAGACGCGCGCAGCAATACCCGACCAGAGCCATTTAACTCAGCTTCAGCATCGCTGACAGCTTGCTGAATATCTGCATGCTGCAAATCAAGCTTTTCTTTGGTCGTTACGTTGATTAAAACTTGCGGATATAAACGCAAGCTGTTACCCATTTCTGCCAGTGTTTTGCCGTTATTTGCCAGTGCTTGTAATACTTGCAAGGCTGCGACAATCGCGTCACCACTGGTATGTTTATCTAGCGTTAAAATATGGCCAGAGTTTTCGCCGCCTAATGTCCAATTTTTTTCGTTCAGCAATTCCAGCACATAACGGTCGCCCACATTGGCACGTGCAAACGGTATCTGGTGTTTTTGCAGTGCGTGCTCTAGCGCTAAATTGGTCATCAGCGTGCCTGCAACGCCGCCTTTCAGCTTGCCTTTGGCGTATAAACCCAGCGCAATAATATATAAAAGCTGGTCGCCATCTAATAAATTGCCAAGATTATCCACCATCATCACACGGTCGCCGTCGCCATCAAAAGCAATACCTAAATCTGCTTGATGCGCTACTACCGCTTTTTGCAACGCCTGTGGGTGTGTAGAACCGACTTGCTCATTAATATTTAAACCATCGGGCTTATTGCCTATTGCAATCACTTCGGCACCCAATTCATGAAACACTGGTGGCGCCACATGATAAGTGGCGCCATGCGCGCAATCCAGCACGATTTTTAAGCCGCGTAAATCTAAATGATTGGGAAATGTGCTTTTACAAAATTCCACATAGCGACCAGCCGCATCATCAATACGACGTGCTTTGCCCAATTTGGCCGATTCCATCACTTGCATCGGTTTGCCTAGCTCGGCTTCAATCGCATGCTCAATTTCGTCTGGCAATTTGGCACCCAAGCTTGAAAAAAACTTAATGCCATTATCATCATAAGGGTTGTGCGATGCAGAAATGACAATGCCCGCCTGCGCGCGTAGTGCGCGGGTTAAATAAGCCACAGCAGGTGTTGGCATTGGCCCTGTGAGCAGCACATCGACGCCCGCAGCCGACAAGCCTGCTTCTAATGCGGCTTCTAGCATATAGCCTGAGATTCGGGTATCTTTACCGATTAACACCGCAGGATGCGCACCTTTTGCTAAATTGCCAGCGCGGCTTGCCAATACGCGACCAGCCGCATAGCCTAAACGCATCACAAAATCAGGCGTAATTGGATACTCGCCCACTTTTCCACGAATGCCATCTGTGCCGAAATACTGTTTTCCCATATTGTTCTCTTAGTGTTTGTTTTATTAATTGTTCTATTTATTGTTGAATGGCGCTCACTACTTTTAATGCTTCTACTGTAGCTTTCACATCATGCACTCGCAATATTTTAGCACCCACCATCGCCGATATAACCGATGCAGCTACACTAGCATAAAGTCTAGCATCGACATCATTGCCTGTTACTTGACCTAATACCGATTTTCGCGACAGTCCTACTAGTAAAGGCTGGCCTAAAGATGACAGGCTAGCTAGATGTTGAATTAAGCTGATATTATGCGCGCGTGTTTTACCAAATCCAAAACCGGGGTCTAGTAATATACGATTCTTTGCAATGCCCGCCGCTTCACATAAGGCTAATCGTTGCTGCAAAAATGCTTTTACTTCAGCAACTACATCGTTATATTGTGGATTAATTTGCATGGTTTGCGACGTGCCTTGCATATGCATCAGGCAAACACCAACATCAGCCGTTGAGACTACTTCCAATGCACCTTCTTCTTGTAGCGCACGCACATCGTTGACAATACTCGCCCCTGCATTTATCGCAGCCTGCATCACCTGCGGCTTATAAGTATCGACTGATAACGGTATATTGACTTGCTTAACCAGATTTTCAATCACAGGTATCACGCGGTCTAGCTCTTGTTGCAAACTCACTGGCACAGCATTGGGCCGCGTAGATTCGCCGCCAATATCCAAAATGTCAGCCCCTTCATGGAACAACTTTAATGCGTGCTCAATCGCGGCATTGGTCTGCGCAAATTTTCCACCATCTGAAAAAGAATCCGGCGTGACGTTCACAATGCCCATCACCCGCGGATGTGTAAGATCAAGCTGAAATTTTCCGCAGTTAAAAAGCATGGTTTATGCACATCGTTTTGAAATTTAAGTAAGGTACAATAAAATAAGGCTGGAACGAATCCAGCCCTATTTTAGCACTACTTTTGATGATATTTTAGGGTGTACTTAACCCTCAAATTTACTCAGTTTTTGCGGCTGGCTGCGGCACGGGCGTCACAGTATTACCTGAAGATCCGCCACTATCGCTTGGTTTTACTTTTGGCTGGCGCGGTTTAGGCGCACGCACTGGCAAACTGGCCATAATGTCGTTAATTTGATCCGCATCGATGGTTTCAAACTCCATTAAAGCCGCCATCATCGCTTCTACTTTGTCACGGTTATCTTCTAACAATTTACGCGCAACGCCATATTGTTCATCCAAGATGCGTTTAATTTCAGTATCCACTTTTTGTTGCGTGGCTTCAGAAACCGTTTTAGAACTCATGCTACCAAAAAATGAATCCTGCTCGCTGCCTGAATACACCATAATGCCCATTGCATCGCTCATGCCGTATTTAGTCACCATATCACGCGCTAATTTTGTCGCACGCTCAAAGTCATTGCTGGCACCAGTACTCATTTGATGCATAAAGATTTCTTCAGCAATGCGGCCGCCAAACAATATCGAAATCTCTTCTAGCATTTTGTCTTTATAGTTACTAATGCGATCAAACTCAGGTAGCTGCCAAGTTAATCCTAATGCCCAGCCGCGCGGCATAATGGTTACTTTGTGCACAGGGTCGGCTTTCGGTAACAATTTAGCCACAACCGCATGGCCACTCTCGTGATAAGCCGTGTTGCGACGCTCCTCTTCACGCATCACCATTGATTTACGCTCAGGACCCATATAGATTTTGTCTTTCGCGTCTTCAAAATCTTCCATATCGACAGTACGTTTACTACGGCGCGCCGCAAATAAAGCCGCTTCATTCACCAAGTTAGCTAAATCTGCGCCACTAAAACCTGGTGTGCCGCGCGCTAAAATGTCTGCTTTAACATCTGGGTCGATTGGCACTTTACGCATGTGTACTAATAAGATTTGTTCACGACCTTTAATATCAGGCAAGCCAACCATCACTTGACGGTCAAAGCGACCCGGGCGTAGCAAGGCTTTATCCAATACATCTGCACGGTTAGTTGCCGCGATTATAATCACACCAGAGCTCGCCTCAAAACCATCCATCTCAACCAATAACTGGTTTAAGGTTTGCTCGCGTTCATCGTTACCGCCGCCAGTGCCTGCACCTCGGCTACGGCCTACCGCATCGATTTCATCAATAAAGATAATGCAGGGTGAGTTTTTCTTGGCGGTTTCAAACATATCGCGCACGCGCGCTGCACCTACACCGACAAACATTTCCACAAAGTCTGAACCAGAAATTGAGAAAAAAGGCACTTTAGCCTCACCCGCAATAGCGCGCGCCAACAAAGTTTTACCAGTACCAGGAGGCCCAACCAGCAATACACCACGTGGAATACGGCCACCTAATTTTTGGAATTTGGTTGGCTCTTTTAAAAAGTCGACCAATTCAGTCACTTCTTCTTTGGCTTCATCGCAACCTGCAACATCCGCAAATGTAGTCTGATTGGTACTTTCATCTAATTGACGTGCTTTGCTCTTGCCAAATGAAAATGGTCCGCCACCCTTGCCGCCGCCTTGCATTTGACGCATAAAGAAAATCCATACGCCAATCAGCAGAATCATGGGAAACCATGACATGAAAAGTTCGAGTAATACGGAACGCTGTTGCTCTGGTTTAGCTTCTACAACAACGTTGTATTTCAGTAAGTCGTTCACCATCCACAAGTCGTTCGGTGCGTAGGTGCTAAATTCTTTACCATCTTGCGTTTTACCATGCACGACGCGGCCGTCTATCTGCACCTTGGCTATACGACCATCTTTGACTTCTTGCATAAATTGTGAATAGACCATTTGGCTATCTGGTTTACTTTGGCCACCAAATTGGTTAAACACCATCATCAATACAAGCGCTACTGCTAGCCAGATTGCGATACTTTTTGCGATATTATTCACTTGCCCATTCCTTAAAAATTGGGGAATTTAAATCATTAACTATTCATTATATTAAACTATTTCTACTACACGCATTGTTAGTTAGCTAACATTGCGCCTTTTATCATTACTCAAGCTTTTTTGTTCAAACCTAATAAATATACTTCGCTACTACGATCGCGCGAGGCTTTTGGCTTTCTAGTCACTACTTTGCCAAATTGCAAGCGCATGGTTTTGACGATTTCATCAAATCCTGCGCCGATAAATACCTTGACCAGAAAATTGCCGTTTGGTTTTAGCCAAATTGCACAAAACGCTAATGCCAGCTCGGTTAAGTAGGCTGAACCAGCAAGGTCAACATCTTTTACTCCACTTATATTGGGTGCCATATCAGCAATTACAAGGTCTACTTGTTTGTTGTTTAATGTCAGTTCTAATTGCTTTAAAACTGCATCTTCACGAAAATCACCTTGGATAAAAGTCACACCTGCAATCGCGGGCATCTCTAGAATATCCAAAGCAATCACATGGCCTTGCCCTTTTAAGCGTTGCACCACCACTTGCGACCAACTGCCGGGTGTTGAGCCTAAATCCACGATTGTCATACCTGGCTTAATTAATTTATCTTTATCATCTATTTCGATTAATTTATAGGCCGCGCGTGCGCGATAGCCTTCTTTTTGCGCGCGCTTTACAAATTCATCATTTAAATGCTCTTGCATCCATGCCTTGCTGGTTCGCGTCGGTTTCAATTTTCTGGGTCTTTCAAAACGGCAGTGCTTTCAAACTAATATAGCCTGTTCATGATAAAATATTGTCTTATTTAAAGGGTTAACTAATGAAATTGAGCACCAAACAAATCGCGCATTTACGCGGCTTAGCACATAGCTTAAGCCCAGTTGTGATGATTGGCAACAACGGCTTAAACGAAAATGTTTTAAAAGAAATTGAGCTTAACTTAAATGCGCACGAATTGATTAAAGTGCAAGTGGCCATGGATGACCGCGATGCTAGAAACACTTTATATACAGAAATTTGCAGCAAAACTCATGCAGTTGCGGTACATCATATTGGCAAACAATTGGTTTTTTACCGTGTTAGCACGAGCATTAAAGATAAAGCGAAAATTATTATTCCTAAACTTTAAACTGGTAGATTCAACATTAATTGCTAAAACTTAACACTTTATTTGGGTTAACTATCTGACTTTTAACACTAATACCAAGCCTAACAAGCATTCAATTAAATAAGCGACACTGGCTACACCGTGCCAATTTTTAAATCGGCTGGCAAACACACTTTGCATCACATCATTGGGTAATGCGGCATGTTTAAGTTGCGCTAGTATTGGCTGAATGCCAAAGTATCCAGCCAACACTAATAGTAGCATTGCGACTACCGCCCAAAAAAAGCCTTGCTTTAATGCGGCTGTGCCATAATCTAACAGTCGCTGAATCAGCAAGTAAGCTGCACTTGCCATACCAATATAACTCACTATGGTAAACAAGCGTCCCGCCAAGCTGCCAGCTAATTGCTTGTCTCGCAATGTATCAAACAAGATATAAGCACTGAGGCCAGTCATCCACAGCGCACCTACCCACAATGTGACGACAATCAGATTGAATTTAGATAACATGTGTTTTCATTTCTAAAGGATAAATGCCCAAATAATTAAATATAATGCACATCTATATATAAAGTACGTCTAGTACTTCAAACTCTTTAATGCCGCCAGGCGCGGAAACTTCGGCCACATCGCCGGCTGATTTGCCGATTAATGCACGCGCGATTGGCGAACCGACTGAGATTTTGCCGCCTTTAATATCCGCTTCGTCTTCACCCACAATTTGATAGGTTTTATTATCGCCAGAATCTAAATCTTCAATATTCACCGTTGCGCCAAATACGACGCGGCCTTCAGCGTTTAGCGTGCTTGGGTCAATTACCTGTAAATTCGATAATTTTGATTCCAGCTCTGCAATGCGGCCTTCAATAAAGCTTTGTTTTTCTTTGGCGGCTTCATATTCTGCATTTTCAGATAAATCACCTTGCGCGCGCGCCTCGGCAATCGCCTGAATCACACTGGGTCGATCAACGCTACGTAAACGTAACAATTCTTCTTTCAGTAATTCTGCGCCTTTAATGGTAACGGGAATTTGATTGAGTGCCATGCTGTAAGACCGTTCTAAAATAGATAAAAAATAAACCACACCCAAATCGGGCGTGGTTTTGTAAACTCGTTAATTCAAGTGTATTTTAGATAAGCTTTTTATGCAAGCCTAAGCTTTATTTATAAAAAGACTTTTATGCCAGTTTTTTATGTAAGTCTTGTAGCGACTCCACATTTAACTCTTGCATATGCGCCATACCAATACAAGCGGCTTTTGCCCCCGCCAATGTAGTGTAATACGTGACTTTATTTTGCAAAGCACTGCGGCGAATTTCATATGAATCAGCCACGGCTTTTTTATCTTCGGTCACATTCACGATAAAGCTAATTTCATTATTTTTAATCATATCAACAATATGCGGACGGCCTTCTGCCACTTTATTCACCGGCGTAACGGTTAAGCCGTGTGCAATTAGCGCTTTGGCTGTGCCTTTGGTAGCCACTAAACTAAAGCCTAAATTGGCTAAATCTTGTGCAATATCTACTACTTTTTGATGATCTTCATTACGTACACTGATAAAAGCACGACCACCCTTGGGCAGCTTGGCCGATGCGCCCAATTGCGCCTTAACAAAAGCTTCTGCAAAAGTAGCACCCACGCCCATCACTTCGCCCGTCGATTTCATTTCAGGGCCTAAAATGGTATCTACACCTGGAAACTTAATAAACGGGAATACCGCTTCTTTAACAGAAAAATAAGGTGGAATAATTTCTTTTGTCACACCTTGCGATTTTAAACTTTGACCCGCCATACAACGCGCGGCGATTTTAGCCAATTGTAATCCGCAGGCTTTAGATACAAATGGCACGGTTCTACTGGCTCTAGGATTCACTTCCAGCACATAAACCGTGCTGATTTGATTAACAGTCTGAATCGCAAATTGCACGTTCATTAAGCCTTTTACACCTAAGGCTCTGGCCATTTGCACAGTTTGCACACGCAACTCATCTTGCAGTGCTTCACTTAAATTATAAGGTGGCAATGAGCAAGCAGAATCGCCCGAGTGCACACCCGCTTGCTCAACGTGCTGCATGATGCCGCCGATCAACACATCTTCACCGTCACAAATCGCGTCTACATCAATTTCCAAGGCATCGTTTAAAAAGCGGTCTAACAGCACAGGTGAATCATTAGAAACCTTTACCGCTTCACGCATATAACGCTCTAATTGGCTTTGCTCATGCACGATTTCCATGGCGCGGCCACCCAGTACATAACTTGGGCGCACAACTAAAGGATAACCAATCTCAACCGCCGCAATCAGCGCCGCTTCTGGCGTTCGCGCGGTGCGATTTGGTGGTTGTTTTAAACCTAACTCCTGCAGCATTTGCTGAAAACGTTCGCGGTCTTCCGCTCTGTCAATCGCATCTGGGGTGGTGCCTATAATCGGCACACCGGCTTTCTCCAAATCGCGCGCCAATTTTAGTGGCGTTTGGCCGCCATATTGCACAATCACACCCACTGGTTTTTCAATATGCACGATTTCCAGCACGTCTTCCAGCGTTACTGGCTCAAAATATAAACGGTCAGACGTATCGTAATCGGTAGAGACGGTCTCAGGATTACAGTTAACCATGATGGTTTCATAGCCATCTTCGCGCATGGCAAATGCGGCGTGCACGCAGCAATAATCGAACTCAATACCTTGCCCAATACGGTTTGGCCCGCCGCCCAACACCATGATTTTTTTCTTATCAGTGGGCTGCGCTTCGCATTCCTCTTCATAGCTGGAGTACATATAGGCAGTATTGGTTGAAAATTCCGCTGCACAAGTATCCACGCGTTTGTACACTGGGCGAACATTCAGCGCCTGACGATACGCGCGTACTGCATGCTGATCGGTTGCCAATAGTTTCGCTAAGCGTCTATCCGAAAAGCCACGACGTTTCAATTGAAAAAGCGCATCTTTATCTAAATCGGCAATTTGCTTGCCGGTTAACGCTTTTTCACGGTCAATAATGTCTTTAATTTGCGCTAAAAACCAAGGGTCAATTTTACTGATATTGAAAATTTCTTCATTACTGACGCCAAGCCGCATCGCATCAGCCACGTACCAAATACGTTCAGGGCCAGGTTCACCCATTTCCTTGTTGATGCGATCAATATCCGTGGTGATGGAATCTAACCCATCTACGCCCACCTCTAATCCACGTAAGGCTTTTTGAAATGATTCCTGAAAACTGCGGCCTATCGCCATCACTTCGCCCACTGATTTCATTTGCGTGGTTAAGCGTGAATCGGCTTGTGGGAATTTTTCAAAGGCGAAACGTGGAATTTTTGTGACCACATAATCAATGCTAGGCTCAAATGAGGCAGGAGTTTGACCACCCGTAATATCATTTTTAAGCTCATCTAACGTAAAACCGACAGCCAATTTAGCGGCTACTTTTGCAATCGGAAAACCCGTGGCTTTTGAAGCTAGCGCACTTGAACGCGATACGCGCGGATTCATTTCAATTACAATCATGCGGCCGTCAGTTGGATTAATGGCAAACTGCACATTAGAGCCGCCCGTGTCCACGCCGATTTCGCGCAACACAGCTAGGCTTGCATTACGCATAATTTGATATTCTTTATCAGTTAAGGTTTGCGCAGGTGCAACGGTAATACTGTCGCCGGTATGCACACCCATTGGGTCTAGGTTTTCAATCGAGCAGATGATGATGCAGTTATCCGCTTTGTCGCGCACCACTTCCATTTCATACTCTTTCCAACCCAACATCGATTCTTCAATCAGCAGTTCTTTGGTGGGCGATGCATCTAAACCGCGCTCACAAATGGTAATAAATTCTTCGCGATTATAAGCAATGCCGCCGCCGCTACCGCCCATGGTGAAAGATGGGCGAATAATCGCCGGGTAGCCAATGCTGGCTTGCACTTGCAAGGCTTCTTCCATGGAATGTGCAATACTGGAGCGTGCAGAATCAAGCCCAATTTTGGTCATGGCTTCTTTGAATTTTTGACGATCTTCCGCTTTATCTATCGCTTCTTTGCTGGCGCCAATCAGTTCAACATTGTATTTGGCTAATACGCCGTGTTTGTCTAAATCCAACGCGCAATTCAGCGCAGTTTGACCACCCATGGTCGGTAGCAATGCATCAGGCTTTTCTTTGGCGATGATTTTTTCAACCACCTGCCATGTAATGGGCTCAATGTAAGTCGCATCGGCCATTTCTGGGTCGGTCATAATGGTTGCAGGATTAGAGTTAACCAAAATAACGCGATAACCTTCTTCACGCAGAGCTTTACACGCTTGTGCGCCAGAATAATCAAATTCACACGCCTGACCAATCACAATCGGCCCTGCGCCTATGATTAATATACTTTTAATGTCGGTGCGCTTAGCCATTATGCTGATTTCCTGTTCTGCATCAGCACTATAAATTGGTCAAATAATTCATTCATTTCATGTGGTCCAGGGCCTGCTTCTGGATGCCCCTGAAAACTAAAAGCGGGTTTATCGGTACGTGCAATACCCTGCAAACTGCCATCAAATAATGAGATATGCGTGATTTTAATATTAGAAGGTAATGTTGCTGGATCTGCCGCAAAACCATGATTTTGGCTGGTGATATAAACGCGTTTGGTTGCAACGTCTTGTACTGGGTGATTAGCGCCGTGGTGTCCAAATTTCATCTTCAGCGTTTTAGCGCCACTGGCTAAAGCCAATAGTTGATGACCTAAACAAATGCCAAAAGTGGGCATGCCAGAATCCACCAATGTTTTAATCGCTGTAATCGCATAATCGCAAGGCTCGGGGTCGCCAGGGCCGTTAGATAAAAAGATGCCATCTGGCTGATAACTTAACGCTTGTTCAGCACTAAATTCTGCAGGCAATACTGTTACCTTACAGCCGCGCGAAACCAACATGCGTAAAATATTTTGTTTAACGCCATAATCAAATGCAACCACATGAAACTTAGCCTGATTACGCTTAGCGTAACCTTCACCCAGCGCCCATTCGCCATCGGTAAATTCATACGCACTTTTGCAACTGACGACTTTGGCTAAATCCATGCCTGATAAACCTGGAAAACCTTTGGCTAAAGCGAGCGCTTTTTTTACTTCTGCATCTTGATGCACATTTTCGCCAGCCATAATACAACCTGATTGCGCACCTTTTTCACGTAAAAGTCGGGTTAACTTACGCGTATCAATGTCAGCAATTGCCACAACATTGTTAACGCTTAAATATTCAGATAAGGTTTGCGTACTGCGAAAGTTAGATGCTAACAGCGGCAAATCACGAATGATTAAGCCAGCCGCGTAAACCTTGTTAGATTCAACATCTTCTGGGTTTGTGCCGGTATTACCAATGTGCGGATAAGTCAGCGTGACGATTTGCTCAGCGTAAGATGGATCGGTCAAAATTTCTTGATAACCTGTCATGGCGGTATTAAAAACCACCTCGCCAACGGTATGACCAGAAGCGCCAATCGAAATGCCTTTAAAAACAGTCCCATCTGCTAACACTAAAACCGCTGGAATTGTTGTTGACACTTTAAAGCTCCTTAATTTCGATACGACACAGCTAAACTACACCTAGCTTGGCTAGGCACACCTTTGATTAGATGTGCAAAACGGGAAAAGCTTTATAAACTCTTCCCGTTTCAGAATTGCCGAATTATAGCTGAATTTAGCCCAAGGCTCAAGCGCAGTCTGAATGCTTTTAGCGCATAGCATTGACCAAAATCTGTATTTTTATATCAGCGCATTCTGACACAATGATAGGTAAATCGCCGATGCAACTTAAGCATACAAAGGTTTTAAATTGAGCTTACGTTATTAACGTATGTCATTACTTAAAACCATTTAGAGGAAATTATGATGAATTGGAATCAAGTTGAAGGAAACTGGAAACAATTAAAAGGTAGCGCGAAACAAAAATGGGGTCAATTAACCGATGACCATCTTGATGTGATTGCAGGCAAACGTGATCAATTGGCTGGCAAAATTCAAGAGGCTTATGGCGTTAGCGAAGAAGAAGCTGAAAAGCAGATTTCTGAGTGGGAAAAAATGCACGATCATTAGTCGTTAATAGCAGCGCAAGTGCAACTATTTGCGCTGTATTGTCACACGCTTATAACCAACAAAGTTTTAAAAATATAATCAAACAATTATCGCCATATACCGTCTGTATATGGCTTCACTTATTATAAAACATTAAAAAAGGGAAATAAAAATGTCAACCATCATCGGTATTCTCATCCTCATACTGGATATATTCGCCATTATCAAGATTATTCAAAGCACTGCATCAGGCACCGCGAAAATATTATGGATTCTTGGCGTATTGTTTTTCCCTGTAATCGGTTTAATTGTGTGGTTTTTTTCAGGCCCAGGTGGCAAAAAAATGTAGTTTAGCATTTAGTTTAAGTCGCCAGATTAAGCCCCAATAATTAAGTCATAGTGATTAACTGTTAAGATAGTTAACCATCTACTTAATCACGAGTAAAAAATAAATAGGAGAAATATCCATGCATGTAAATTTTGAACAAGCACAACAAATCATCGATAAAGCGGTAGAAAAATCCACAGAAATTGGCGTGAAAATGTGTATTGCCGTACTAGATTCTGGCGGCAATTTAAAAGCTTTTAGCCGCATGGACGATGCATGGGTTGGCAGCATTGATATCGCGATTAAAAAAGCCAAAACAGCTTGTCATTTTGCGATGCCATCTGGCGAGATTGGCAAACTCTCATTGCCAGGTAAACCACTTTATGGCATTGAACATTCCAATGACGGCTTGATCACTTTTTCTGGTGGCTTGCCAATTGTCGATAACGAAGGAATTTTAGTCGGCGCAATCGGCGTAAGTGGCGATTCAGTCGAAAATGATCATATTGTGGCACAAGCGGGCGTAGATGTAGCAGGCGTTTGTAATATGCCGAAACATCCTTGGCGCACGTAAAAATCGGGCAAATAAATGTGTTAAGTTATTTTGTTAAGTTATTTAAAAGCAATAAAAAAAGCCGCATGAATGCGGCTTTTTTTATTCATACTTAACGCTTTTATTTGCAGCACTTTTAACGCAAATTTAATACGTCGCGCATATCAAATAATCCAGTTTCATGCGCATTTAAATACTTGGCAGCGCGCAGCGCGCCTTGTGCAAATGTGGCACGGCTGCTGGCTTTATGTGTCAGTTCAACACGTTCGCCAATGCCAGCAAGTACCACGGTATGGTCGCCTACTACATCGCCACCACGTAGTGTTGCAAAGCCAATTTTGCCTGCTTCACGCTCACCCGTCACGCCTTCGCGCGCATAAATCGCGCAATCTTTCAAATCTACACCTAAGCCGTGCGCAGCAGCTTCACCTAACCTTAAAGCAGTGCCTGATGGCGCATCTACTTTATGCCGATGATGCATTTCGACCACTTCAATGTCATAACCTTGATTGAGCACCTTTGCCGCTTGCTCAACCAGATTAATCAGAAGCGTGACGCCAACGCTCATATTAGGCGCAAAAACGATGGCAATTTCTGTCGCTGCCTGCTCAATTAATTGCTTTTGCGCTGCTGTAAAACCCGTGGTACCAATAATGTGTTTTACTTTGGCATTCTTACACGCGTCCAAATATTGCATGCTCGCTTCAGGCCTGGTGAAATCGATCAGTACATCCGCTCCTTGCAAAACCGTTTGCAAATCACTGCTTATTCTTACATGGGTAATTCGGCCAAACTGCTCACCTGCATCTCGCCCAATTTGGGCGCTGTCTGCACGATCTAACGCGCCGTGCAATTGCAAATCATCATCTGCAAACACACCTTCTAGCAATGCATGGCCCATTCTACCGGTGACACCAGCGATGACAATTTTAGTTGTAATATTAGTTTTAAGCATTACTTAACCAGTTTTAAAAGCCAATTTTTTCCAACAAACGCTCAAAATAACCATACTCTTCCTCTGGCTCTGCTTTGTCCACATTCACCGCAGGCTTTACGGTATCAGCT
Organism: Methylotenera sp.; assembly: GCA_046594885.1. Lineage (GTDB taxonomy): Bacteria > Pseudomonadota > Gammaproteobacteria > Burkholderiales > Methylophilaceae > Methylotenera_A. The sequence goes on from JBKJRD010000040.1 coordinate 25,957, forward strand.
TGGGGCGTGGGATTATTCTCAATTTTTTGAGTGTTCAATTGTTTGTCTATTCTAAAAATAAAGCGCTCATCTGGATTCGACTGCGTTGGCGCCGGTTCCGCTGATGTTTCAGCAGCGGGTGCTGCATCAGGCGTATTGACTATCACAGGTGCTATTGCTGATGGTTCTGCTTGTACTGGTGCAATTGCTGCTGGCTCTGTTTGCACTGGTGCAATTTCAATGGGCACTGCCAACATAGAAGGTGGCTCAGCTTCACTCTCTGCTGGCGCTACTATCGGCGTTTCTATTGAAGCATTGGGCTCTTCTGTAACCGCTGTAGCAGCAGCTGGCGCAACAACGGGTACAACTGCTTTTACGGGCGCTGCAGATTCTGCTTTTGGTTTTGCTTCAATCGTTGATTGTGGCTGCGTTTTTTCTGCTTGCGGAGCAGGCTTAACGATTTGTGGCTCCCTACTTTTCCAAAATTTCAGATTTTCCAACAGCCCTTCTTTTGGTGGTACCCTCACAGGCGCAGATGATTCAGTGGATAAAGCAGCTGCTCCTGATTCGGCACCTGGCGTGCCCTGTGGCACCACATCGCCGCGCACACGTGCCAGTAGCTCATTTTCAAAATCTAAAATCACGCGGCGCTGTTCAATCACTTTTCCTGCTTGTCGCATTTGATAAAAATAATCCCAGCGATTAGGGTGAAAGCTATCGACGACCAATGGCGTACCCATAATAAATTTTACTTGCGATCTGGTCATGCCTGGTCGCAATTGCAACAGCATTTTCGATGTGACCACATTACCTTGCTGAATATCGAGCTTAAATGGCTTGATCACTGGCACACTGGAGCCGCAACCAACCATAAGCGTGCTAGCTGCAATTAAAAATAGGATGAATAAACTGTGCATGGTTTTATGCATGGGTAAAGACTTATTACTGAATTGGCGTTAATATACCACGATGGCTAACACCCTAAAACCACAAATTGTCATCTTACCTATTTATATGAGTATCTAATCATGCATGATCAAAAAGATTTAAAAAACGCTGGATTAAAAGCCACTTTGCCACGTTTGAAAATTCTAGAGTTGTTTGAAAAGAGCGTGGAGCGCCATTTATCGGCAGAAGATGTGTACAAAATACTAATCACCACTGGCGAGGATGTTGGCTTGGCAACAGTGTATCGCGTTCTCACGCAATTTGAAGAAGCGGGCTTATTATCGCGTCATCATTTTGAAAGCGGTAAAGCGGTATTCGAGATTAATGAGGGCACGCATCATGATCACATTGTCTGTGTTAAATGCGGACGTGTAGAAGAGTTCTACGATGAAGAAATTGAAAAACGCCAGCAAATAGCGGCTGAATCGCGTGGCTTTAAAATGCAGGAGCATTCCTTGATGATTTACGGTATTTGCGCTCAACAACCTTGCGGCAAGCGAAATAAATAGCGTTAAAAAAATTAAATTGGGCCTGTATAACTACTTAAGTGCTAATACGTTGCAGGTTAAATACTCAAATTTAAGGAGTGCGTTATGATTAAACATTATGTTGCTATCTGTTTTGCATTAGCAATCAGTGTTGGCATAACAGCCTGCGGCACCAACCCGGTTACCAAGAAAAAAGAATTTCAATTCGTCTCGCAAGATAAAGAAATTGCCATTGGCCAAGAAAACTACTCACCCGCACGTCAATCACAAGGCGGCGACTATATTATTGACCCTGAGTTAACTGCCTATGTGCAAGCGATTGGTAAACGCCTAGGCGCGGTTTCTGATAGGCCAGATTTGCCATACGAGTTTGTCGTACTAAACGATTCTGTACCAAATGCTTGGGCAATGCCTGGTGGCAAAATTGCCTTTAATCGTGGTTTGCTTTACGAATTGAATAACGAGGCAGAGTTAGCCGCTGTCATGAGCCACGAAATTGTGCACGCCGCCGCACGCCATGGCGCAAAAGGCATGGAACGCGGCATTCTATTGCAAGGCGCCATGATTGCGGTAGGCATTGGTGCGCAGAATAGCAATTACGGCAATTTAATTGTAGGCGCATCGCAGCTTGGCGCGCAATTAACCACCAGCAAATATGGTCGCGATGCAGAGTTAGAATCGGATTATTACGGCATGCTATATATGAAAAAAGCGGGTTATGACCCTGCCGCCGCCGTCACTTTGCAAGAAACTTTTGTGCGACTAAGTGCTGACCGCAAAAGTGACTTTATTACTGGATTATTCGCCAGTCACCCACCATCACAAGAACGTGTGAATGCCAACAAAGCGACGCTGGCAAAAGTAGGCGCTGGTGGCAATCTGGGTAAAGAGCTATACGCCCAAAAAGTTGGCAAGTTAAAATCCACCCAAGCGGCATACAAGGCCTATGACGATGGCGTAAAAGCGCTTGCCAAAAAAGATACTGTTACCGCCACCAAGCTAGCAAAACAAGCGATTGCTGGCGAACCGCGCGAGGCAAGGTTTCAAGAACTGTTGGGTGACATTGCTTTAACTGATAAAAAATCGCAAGAAGCAATCGGCTATTACGCAAAAGCCATCAATATGCAACCTGACTATTTTAAACCGCATATTCAAACTGGCATTGCCTTATTTAACTTAGGTAAAAAAAATGAAGCCGAGCCCTATTTAAAACGCGCAAATGCGCTGTTGCCCACCGCCCCTGGCCATGCCTTAATGGGGCAAATTGCCGAAGAACGCGGGCAAACTGATTTAGCACTTCAACATTATCAATTGGCGGCCAGCTCAAACTCTGATATTGGCAAAGAGGCCAACGAACGCGCCATGCGTATTGATTTACCGCGCAACCCTGGTAAATATATACAATCTGGCGTGCAAGCAGATAATTCAGGCAATTTATACGCAGTTGTGCAAAATCCAACCGCCACAGCAATTGGCCGCGTGCAAGTGCGCGTGGTGAAATATGACGCGCGCACAGGCCGTGCAATTGGTCAAAGCAGGCCGATGATTATCAACGGCGTTGCAGCAGGCAAACAAAATAGGATTGCTACAGGTGAACGTGTTCAAACTGCGCAAGAAGCACAGCTATATAAAGTGGTGGTTGAGGCTGCGGAACTAGCCAGATAAACAGCGCACTTACTTAACCATTTATTTAGCATCAAAATTGTTGAAGTATTGCCGCAATCAACAAATATTTTGCCACTATTTAAGTGGTTAAGTATGAATAGGCAGGTCTTTTCAAGCATATTCAATCCTAAATTTAATATGAAAGTAAACAAAAAAACATGCGATTGGCCGATATAGACCCTTTGCCACTCACGCTAATAGCATCGCTCCTACTCGCCGTTATTTTGCTGGCAATCCGCATATTTGTGATGCAACGCGTGCAGCAAAAGCGGCAACGCGAAAATCGACAAGAAACCGAACGGCTTAAATCTTTGGTGGCTGCTTATCGGTCTTTGGCGGGCTCATTTTCGCCTGCCTTATCAGAGCACAGCGTACAGATTGAAGAAACGCTGGCAGACTTGGTACTGTTTGGTTCGCTGCAACAAGTTGAGCTTGCCGCACAGTGCGCCACGCAATTAAGTATTGGGAAATCAGTTAATTATCAACCTTTAGTTGAGTCATTGCGATTTGATTTGCGAATGCAGTTAGGGCTTGAATCTATTCCAGCCAGCATGATATTGCCTGATTCTGGCCCAAGCCGACAATCGCGCGCTGGGCGTGGTGAAGGCGAAGATGGCAGACGCGGAGATGTTGCAGGTGGCGCTGGTGGTGGCGCTGCTGGGGCAAGCGGCTTGAGCGCTGGCATTATAGCGGCTGAAGTGAGCAGTTCAAAAAATCCTGTTTAATTTGATAAACCAGTAACCTAGCGACTAGAAAAATGCTTTGCCCGCACCGCTTGATCAATGATATCAATAAACCAAGACACCAAGCTACTTTATTAAGATGCTTTATAAGATACTTTAAAAACCCAACATCTCTTTTGCATGGCTGCGCGTGGTATCGGTGATTTGAATGCCGCCTAACATACGCGCGATTTCTTCTACACGTTCTACCTGACTTAACGCTTGAATTTGGCTTAAAGTTGCGCCATTTTGTTGGGTTTTGCTCACTTGCAAATGTTGCGCGGCAAGCGATGCCACTTGCGGTAAATGTGTAATGACCAACACTTGGCGCTCTACACCTAACTGTTGCAATAGCTGCCCCACTACTTGTGCCACGCCTCCGCCAATGCCGACATCGACTTCATCAAAAATCATGCAAGGCACAGCACTTCGAGATGTGCTTTGGCCTTCGCCAAAAGAATTTAAAGCTAAGGTCACGTGTAAAGCCAAGCTAATGCGTGATAATTCACCGCCCGATGCGACTTTATTTAATGATCGCGGCTCAACACCTGCATGGCCTGCTACTAAAAATTCTACGCTTTCTAAACCGTTTACCGATGGCTCTGCTGCTGATAACGACACACTAAACTGGCCGCCACTTAAAGATAAGCGCTGCATTTCTTGGCTAATTTTTTGGCTTAAGTTTTTAGCGGCTTGCGCGCGTTGCTGGCTTAAAGTGTTGGCAGTTGTTTGGTAAGCGCTTAACGCTTCTTGCTCCTGCTTTGCCAGCGCGCCATCGTTAGCAAAGCTTTCTAGTTCTGCCACACGGGTTTGGCAGGCAGCTAATAAATCGGTTAACTCTTCTGGGCGCGCGCGATATTTGCGCGCCATGTTATGCACGCTTTGTATACGATGATCTACTTCTGCCAGCCTTTCTGGGTCTAGCTCTGCTTTTTGCAAATAGCGATTTAACGCGCGGCTAGCTTCGTCTAATTGTATCAGCGCAGAATCTACATTGTCTGCCGCTTCTTTTAATTGCACATCAAATTCGGTTAAAGTGATTAACTTTTGCTGCACTTGTGCCAACATGGCGCTGACATTCACGTCGTTAACGTCTAACAAGGCAATGCAAGCCTCTAAGCCAGAAAGTAATGATGCACCATTGGCTAAACGGTGATGCTCTTGCTGAATATCTTGCCAACCTTCTAGCGTAAAATTAAGTTGCTGCAACTCGCGCGTTTTATCGCGCAATTCGGCCAATTCATCGGCATAGGCAGCGGCATTTTTTTCTACCGCAAGCCTTTGAATATGCAAGGTATGCCAGGTTTTATAGTGTGTGGCGACTTGGCTTGCCAACTCAGTGGCGTGCGCAAACTCATCTAAAATTTGGCGTTGCGTGGTAAGTTTAAGTAATGAGTGATGCGCATTTTGGCTATAAATATCCACCAAATTTTCGCCCAGCGCTTTCATTTGATTGGCCGTGGCAGATGCGCCATTAATAAAACCGCGGCTACGGCCATCGGCATATATCACGCGCCGCAGTATTAATTGGTCATCGACCTCAATTTCATTGTCACTTAACCAGTTTTTTGCGACAATATTTTGGCCGATTAAAAAAGTCGCGCTAATATCGGCTTTGTCACAGCCAGCGCGCGCCACTAAGCCATCGTTACGCGCGCCCAAAGCCAGTGATAAGGCATCAATTAAAATCGATTTTCCTGCGCCCGTTTCACCCGTTAGCGTGGTAAACCCTTGTTCAAACTCTAAATCAAGCTTGTCTACAATGATAAAATCGCGAATGGAAAGTGCTTGTAACATTTTATTTCGTCTTATGTTGTAGCAAATTTAATTCAATGCTAAAAGTTAAAATGGCAAGGCGTCGAGTTGCAGACAGTACGATTAGTACGGCAAAACGAAGACAACGCCGCCAGTTTAATTTTTTGCATTGAATTTTAGCCCCAATTGAGCTTGTTGCGCAGCATATCAAAATAACAATATTCACTGGGGTGCAGCAATTTCACTTCTTTTTCTGCGCGCTGCACCAGCACTCTATCGCCACACTCCAATGGCAATTGAAATTGCCCGTCATAACTCAACTGTCCATCTTCGGTTTGGATTAAGGTAATTTGAATAATGCTCGCGCTATTCACTGCAATTGGTCGATTACTTAGGGTGTGCGGGCTAATCGGTACAATGGCTATCGCTTCTAAACTAGGATGCAAAATGGGGCCGCCAGCGCTTAATGCATAAGCCGTTGTGCCCGTTGGTGTGCTTAAAATTAAGCCATCGGCGCGTTGCTTGTGTACAAATTGGCCGTTAATTTCAACCGCAATCTCAATTAAACGCAGGCCGCCTTTAATCACCACATCGTTAAGCGCTAAACCTTGATGAACGGTTTTACCAGCGCGCAATACTTTAGCGCTTAATAACATGCGCGATTCTATTTGGTAGCGGTTTGATAAAATTTTATTCACGGCAGCAAACATATCTTCTGCACGTAAATCGGTTAAAAAACCAAAACGCCCGCGGTTAATGCCCACCAGCGGAATATTATGTTGAATCAGACTTCTGGCCACACTCAACATAGTGCCATCGCCACCCATGACGATGGCTAAATCGACTTTACTGCCGATTTTGGCTAAGGGCGCAGTTTTAAAGCCAGATAGTTCAGCGTGTAACGCCGTATTTTCTTCAATCCATACTTCAATTTTTCTGGCACTTAAATAACGTGCTAAATCGGCCAAATCTGCTTGCATTTGCTGCAAAGCAGCTTGATTCATATATTTGCCAATAATGGCAATAGAATGAAATGGCTGAGACATTCCAGCATTAAATCATAGATAGGCTATTTGAAAAAGCAAGGCTAGAAAATATAAGCTTAGAAAATAAATATAAAAAAGCTGAGCATGCGACAAAACACAAGCCCAGCTTGACGATTATTGCTTAAATTTGAGGGTTAAGTTAAGCAATCTTACAGTGCATAACTACACTGATTTGCGGCGAATACCAGCTAGGCCCAATAAAGCAGAACCAAATAACCATGCCGCTGCTGGCACTGGCACTGCTGAAGGCGCGGCTGTTAAGCCGTTTAATGTACCGTTGAATTCACCTAACAATGTACCTGCGCCAGATATTAAATCAATACCCAAAAATTGTGTTTTACCAGTTGCACTGCCAAGAATATTCACCGCTGCAAATGCAAAGCTATCGCTGAACAAATCAAAACCATTTGCGCTGATAATATCAAAGCCTAAGCCGCTTCCAACTTGCCCAATGGTAGGCATATTAAAATTGCCTGGCGCCAAATGCAATGTATCTGTATTGCTATTTAAATAGTAAAGACGAGTGCCTGCTGCACCAGGTGCTTGACCAGGGGTCGAGTTAGCATAGGCAACTGCTGAGAAGCCCTCAGCGATTCGGCCTGCTGCAACGTTATTGCCTACCACACCCGTATTTACGTTAACCGCTAAATTGTCACCGGCTGAACTTACCAAACGTAACGATGCCCCACCCCCGAAATCGGCCACAGGATTAAAATCGATACCGTAACCAAGCGTAGAGTCAATTGAATAGCCAGATAAACTTGCAACCAGTGTTGCAGCACCACTTGTTGCATTTAAAGTGTAGATATTGTTGAGCGAACTAACACCGTAAATTGTATTATTAGTCGGTCTTAAATCAATACCAATTAATGAATCACCTGACGCTAATCCTGAAATATTGGTAAAGGTGGCAGCGCCAACATTGGCAGAATCGAACACGCCAATTTGATTAGCAGAATTAATGCCCACTAAGCTTGCAGCATTTGCTACATTGAATACAGACATACTGGCAATAAAACCTAAAGCCAGTGCAATTTTTGATGGTGTAATCTTCATTTTAAAACTCCAAAAAAATTAATAAAATAATCCATATGGATTTTAGTGAATCCATACTGGTGTACGTAAATTAAATGAAAATAGATGCAGTTTTATGACAAAAATAGTCTGCGTTAACCCGAATGGGCTATTCAAGGTGCGCAAAAAAGAGGTTTTTACGTGATTTCATTTATCTGAAACAATATCTAGCAGCTTAAATCTGCACAGTTAACCATTAAAATAGGGCAAAATATCGACTAAAGTAATCACTCACTTAACCACTTTTTTGACTCAATTATTTTGGATAAACGCGCGCAAATCTTATTAAAAACGCTAGTAGAACATTACATTAGCGATGGTCAGCCGATTGGCTCACGCACCTTGTTACAGCACAGCGGGCTGGACGTAAGCGCGGCCACCATTCGCAATGTGATGAGCGACCTTGAACATTTAGGCTTTATCGCCAGCCCACATACGTCGTCAGGTAGAATTCCCACCCAAAAAGGCTATCGCTTGTTTGTCGATTCATTATTAACCGTGCAGCCGTTGGAAAATCAGGCGATTGCACAATTAAAAAGCGGTTTAAATTCGCCCAATCAACACGATTTGATTAATAGCGCTGCGGATATGCTGTCGCAGCTCACGCAATTTGCAGGTGTGGTGATGATTCCAAAACGCCAGCGCGTGGCATTTAAGCATTTAGAATTTTTGCCGCTCACTGAAAAGCGTATTTTGGTGATTATTGTCACTAGCGATGGCAATGTGCAAAACCGTATTATTTTGTCTGATAAGCCCTATTCAGCCAGTGAGTTAACCCAAGCCAGCAATTATTTTAATGTGCATTTTGCTGGCCAAACTTTTGATGAAGCACACTTAAAATTGCATGCCGAATTGCAGCAAATGCAAACGGATATGAACAAGCTGATGTCTGCCGCGCTAGAAGCCAGCATCAAAGCCGCTAATAATGATGGCGTGGTGATTGCAGGTGAGCGTAATCTTTTGCAAGTGGATGAGCTTTCAACCAATGTGAACAGCTTGCGCAAATTGTTTGAAATATTTGAGCGCCGTACCAGCCTCATGCAATTGTTAGATAACAGCCAACGCGCAGCCGGCATTCAAATTTTTATTGGTAATGAAAGTGGCTATTTGCCGCTCGATGAATGCTCAATGGTGACAGCGCCCTATGAAGCCGACGGCCAAGTGGTGGGCACGCTAGGTGTGATTGGCCCAACCAGAATGGCTTATGAGCGGGTGATTCCGATTGTAGATGTGACCGCAAAATTGCTGTCTAATGCGCTATCTAGCACTTAGCTTTTTATTTTCCGTTAGCCTAACCATTACACTATTGTTAGCAGTATACTTTGTGTGTAAACAAGCAAATAATTACATTAAATCGCGCGTTTGCAGCTTCAATTAAAACTGTTTGATTAATTAAGGGGAGAATACAATGGATACAACAAAGACAATTGGCATTATTTTGCTGGTGCTTGGCTGTTTAGGCTTGGCATATGGCGGATTTAGTTACACCAAAGACAGCACCAAAGCAAAAGTTGGCCCGATTGAATTAAAAGTGAAAGAAAAAGAACAAGTCAATATTCCACTATGGGGCAGCGTTGCTGCCATTGTGGTTGGTGGCGTTTTGCTGGTTTCAGGTCGTCGTAAATAAAGCAAGCTAGGGTGTGACCAAAAAGGCGCAAATTGCGCCTTTTTTAGTGTTAAGTTAACCCATTCATTAGCTGAATTTTGATTAAATTGGATTTTGATTAAAGCAGCCTATTTTTAACGCTGAATAATCGTTTCTGAATAGCTATTGGCACGTGTTTACTCTAAAATTCGGCTATGACTTACTACAAACCCGAACCGCCTTTTAATCATGGCGACCAACTAAAAGTTGGCATTTTAATTGCAAACCTCGGCACACCAGATGCGCCCACTGCAAAAGCATTGCGTCCGTATTTACGCCAATTTTTAAGTGATACGCGCGTGGTTGAAATTCCGCGCGCAATTTGGTGGTTTATTTTAAATGGCATTATTTTAGTGATTCGCCCTAAAAAATCGGCCGCTAAATATGCTCAAGTGTGGACAAGTGAAGGCTCACCGCTATTGGTGCATGCACATAAACAAACGCAATTATTGCGCGGTTTTTTGACGCAAAAAATAAAATCCCCATTTGCGGTTGAGCTTGGCATGAGTTATGGCAACCCGAGCATGGAAAGCGCAATCGCAAAATTAAAGGCCCAGCATTGTGATCGTATTTTGGTATTTCCACTTTATCCGCAATATGCAGCCAGTAGTAGCGCTTCTGCTTTTGATGCGGTTTGGCGCGTACTACTTAACATGCGCAATATGCCTGGCATTCGCACTATTCGCAGCTATCACGATCACCCTGCTTACATTGCCGCATTAACAAAAAGTGTGCAGGCCTATTGGCAATTAAACGGTAAGGACTATTCAAATGGCGCTGGCAAATTGGTCATGAGTTTTCATGGTGTACCAAAAGCGCATTTAAGCCAAGGCGATCCATACCACTGCGCCTGCCATAAAACTGGCCGTTTATTAGCAGAGTCGCTGGGCTTAAGCAAAGATGATTACGTTATCGCGTTTCAATCGCGCTTTGGTAAACAAGAATGGCTAAAACCTTATTTGGCATCTACGCTAGAGGCCTTAGGTAAAGCAAAAACCAAGCGTGTTGATGTCATTTGCCCAGGCTTTAGCAGTGATTGTTTAGAAACTTTAGAAGAAATTGCCATGGAAGGTAAAGAAATATTCACGCACGCGGGCGGAGGCGAATATCACTATATTCCAGCTTTAAACGAAAATGACGCTTGGATTCATGCCATGACAGAGATTGCGCTAGAAAATCTACAAGGTTGGGTGAGCAGTGATTGGGACGCTAGCCAAGCGAAAAAAGATAATGAAATGACCAAATTGCGTGCGCAGGCCTTGAGCAATAAATAGTAGGCGCGCTAAGCAATAGGCGAGGTAAACAATAAGCGTTATACTCTCAATTTTAGCGAGCAAATGCATCTATGATAGTGATTACGGGCGGCGCAGGCATGATAGGCTCTATCATTGCCTGGCATTTGAACCAAAAACTAGGCCGCAATGATTTAGTGATTGTTGACCATATCACGCACGAAAATCAATGGCAAAACCTTGTACACCGCCACTATGCAGAATACTTAGATAAAGACCAGTTATTTGATTTTTTAGACCGTAATAACGATGTTGATGCAGTGATCCATATGGGCGCGATTAGCGCTACCACCGAGCGCGATTTTAATAAACTGGTTGCAGCCAATATTCACTATAGCCAAGATTTATGGAGTTGGTGCGCAGAATACGCAGTGCCATTTTTCTATGCCAGCTCTGCCGCAACGTATGGCGATGGCAGCGCTGGTTATGATGATGCCAATTTGGATAAACTGCGCCCGCTTAATGCTTATGGTTATTCAAAGTATTTCTTTGATCAATGGGCGTTAAGTCAAGTAGCCGAAAACGCGCCACAACCACCAGCATGGGCTGGCTTTAAGTTTTTTAATGTGTACGGACCAAATGAATATCATAAGGAACGTATGGCCAGCGTTGCTTTTCATACGTTTAAGCAAGTAGCCAAAACGGGTGGTATGAAATTATTTAAAAGTAACAAATCATGCGTTGATGACGGCATGCAAATGCGGGACTTTGTTTATGTAAAAGATTGCGCTAGCATCATCGCGTATTTCTTAACTAAAGCGGTTGATAAGAAGCCCGCGCCAAACGACATTTATAATATTGGCACAGGCAAAGCGCGCAGCTTTAAAGATTTAGCTAACGCCGTGATGCAAAGTATGGGCAAAACGCCACAGATTGATTACATTGATATGCCCGAAGATTTACAAGGAAAATACCAATATTTTACCCAAGCCAATGTAGTTAAGTTGCGCGCTGCTGGCTATACCGCGCCTTTCACTAGCCTTGAAGATGGCGTGAAAGATTATGTGCAAAATTATTTGTTAAATGAGGACAAATACTGCTAATGGATTACATCGATTATTTAAAAGGCGAACACACCGCGCATATGGCGATGTTCAATGCGCTTGAACCACTTTTCCCAATCATCAGCCTTGTTGGCATTGAGATGCAAAACTGCATTAAAAATGGTGGCAAAATTTTAATTATGGGCAACGGTGGTAGCGCGGCTGACAGCCAGCATATTGCCGCTGAAATAGTCGGCCGTTTTAAAAAAGAACGCAAAGGCATGCCCGCCATTGCACTCACCACGCATACTTCCATCATTACTTCAGTCGGCAATGATTATGGTTACGATTATATTTTTGCGCGTCAGATTGAGGCACTTTGTCGGCCAGAAGACTTAGTGATTGGTATCACCACCTCAGGCAATAGTGCAAATGTAGTGCGCGCAATGCAAGCCGCCAAAGAAATTGGCGCAACAACAGTGGGCTTAACAGGTGGTAGCGGTGGCCAATTGAATGCAATATGTGACTTTAATATGATAATGCCGTCAGCGGTGACGGCATTATCATATTAAAGTCACATATTGCATTCA
>JBKJRD010000042.1:0-3519 GCA_046594885.1 Methylotenera sp.
ATAAGTTTGATGCTAAGGGTAAGGCGGTTTTTGTTGCGCCTTATGTCCCATTAACACAATCGTCCTCAGATTTGATTATGCAGCGCTTCATGAGTGATGAATTGGTTATTGAAGATATATTATTTTTAACAGCACTAAAGATTGCTCGTAAAGTGGCCGAATTGAAAGGCCGTATTCAAACGGTCTATATGGTCGGGTTTGACTTTAATCCAGATGTAGGTTTGAGTCAGCGACTGGGTAGAGATTTTGCACCTAAAGCAATCGAAGAGACGGCTCTACGCATTTCTGTTCAGGAATTTTACTTTATTAATACCCTGTATTTCCTTCGTGATTCAATGATAAATTTGAAGCATGTGGGTAATCGTAATTTTAGTGCATTAACTGCCACCGAGCTAAACGCATCATTGCCATTTACCGCTTCACAACCTGATAATCCAAACCGTGTTGCTATTGTAGCTGAATTAACAACGAATCATTTTGGTGATCGGACGCGTTTAGAGCGTATGATTCGTGCTAGTAGAGCTGCTGGTGCGGACTTTATTAAATTACAAAAAAGAGATGTGGCAGGTTTTTATACCCCTGAGCAATTAACATCACCATATGTCTCGCCATTCGGTAAAACTTTTGCAGATTATCGATTTCAATTAGAGTTATCTAAAGAGGACTTTTTGTTTGTTGATCAGCTGTGTAAAGAAGTTGGAATTGGTTGGTTTGCATCGGTTCTAGATCAGCCTTCTTTTGAGTTTATGCAGGATCTTCAGATAGAAATGGTGAAACTGCCATCTACTATTTCAGAGCATACAGACTTTTTGAAGTACGTTGCGGATAATTATACGGGGGCTGTTGTTTTATCGACGGGTATGACAGATAGTGAATACGAAAGCTTTGTCATTAATAACTTCTCAAAGTGTAGTAAGTTATATTTGCTTCAATGTAATTCAGCCTATCCCACTCCTTTACATGATTGTAATATTGGCGTTGTCCGTCATTATCATGAGTTGTCCTTAAAAGAAAGTCGGATTGTACCAGGATATTCAAGTCACGATTTTGGTTGGAAGGCATCTGCGTTGGCAGTTGCGTCTGGTGCTAAAATGTTAGAGAAACATGTTAAATTAGGTAATACTGAGTGGGCGCATTTTGATGCCGTTGCAGTTGATTTGACTACCCCTGCATTCAAAGAGTATGTTGACAATATTCGTGAAACAGAAATGATTGTTGGTGACTCAGAGAAAAAAGTGAATGCGAGTGAGCATCATAAATACAGGAAGTAATAAAGAGGCATGCCAATGAATATTTTAGGTGTAATACCTGCTCGCTATGAATCAACAAGGTTTCCAGGCAAACCACTTGCAGATATTTGTGGTAAACCAATGATTTGGTGGGTTTATCAGCAAGCAAAAAAATCGAAAAAGCTGACAGCCGTATGTGTGGCGACAGATGATGATAGAATTCAACAGGTCTGTGAAAGCTTTGCTATCCCTGTTGTAATGACATCGAAATTGCATGGAACTAGTACAGAAAGATTATTAGAAGTTGCTGACACTATTGCGGCAGATATCTATGTCTGTATTAATGGAGATGAGCCTTTAATTGATGTGGCTCATATAGACGCAATTATTCCCACATCTTCGATTAATAATGAGATTTATGTCTCTAATCTTATGGCGGAAATTAATGATCCTGTCGAATTGATTGATCCAACGAATATTAAGGTTGTTGTTGACAAGCAGGACTATGCTTTATTTTTCTCACGTAGCCCTATTCCATATCCAAAATCATCTTTGGATTATAAATATTACAAGCATGTGGGTGTTTTAGCATATAACAGAGCGGCATTACAATTCTTTAGTTCGACACCTAAAGGTGGTAACGAAAAAGTAGAGGATGTGAATGAGCTTCGATTTGTTGAAGGTGGCGTGAAATTGAAAATGATCAGAGTTAAGTCATCTGGTTCTTTATCGGTAGATGTGCCTAAGGATCTGGACAAAGTAGTGAGCGTTGTTAAAGCGAGAGGTTTATCAGAGCAAAGTCCATCTGGTTAAGGTACGTTTAGGCTATGTGTCAGCGTCGTTCAGTTCATTGATTTTAGGTTGTTATTTGTACTTAAGTCATAGTTCATGTAGCGCGTAAATACTTTTGCTACAAGACTTTATGGTTATCCGTAGTATGAGTTTCGGCCTGAACTGAGCGGCTCTGCCTCAACTATAGTTTCTACATCTATAATGATTATTGGCCAGCAAAAGTTTAAAGCTAGGGGTGTTTTGAATAACGCATCAGTTTTAAGACAAAATCGACTTTTAGGAAATGCGTCAATTATACTACGAGGGTGTAATAATCGTTATCCAGCTGTCAGTGATGTTCTTGTAGAGGCAAATGAGATTGAACATGCAGATTTTGGTATAAGAGTTGATGGTGGCGTAATTGATTATTTGTTGAGAGAAAATCAATTAATCGATGTGGGCGTTGACAAACGCCAATGATTTATATCTGTTTTTTATAGAGAAGATGTTTTAATGCTCGAACTATTTGATTGTTTTAAAATAGTTAATTTATAAATGAAAGGGTTTTGTCGCGTATGAAGTTTTTGCTTTATGGGATTAATTTTAAACCCGAACTAACAGGAATTGGCAAATACTCTGGTGAAATGTCAGACTGGCTAAGTAAAAATGGATTTGAAGTCAAGGTCATAACTGCACCTCCCTATTATCCAGAGTGGAGTGTTGGTGATGGGTATAAGAATTGGTTTTCATCTGAAACAAATAAAAATACGACTGTTTATCGTTGTCCTCTCTATGTGCCGTCTCAGCCAAACACCTTAAAGAGATTATTGCATTTACTTTCTTTTGCACTTTCATCTTTTTTAATACTAATCAGACTATTATTTTGGCGACCCAATGTCGTTTTTGTTGTTGAACCAACTTTGTTTTGTGCACCAATGGCTTTACTCTATGCGCGTTTAACAGGAGCTAAAGCTATTTTACATATTCAAGACTATGAAATAGATGCGATGTTTGGTCTTGGCTTAATGTCAAATGGCTTATTGTCGCGTGTTGCAAAAAAAATTGAAGCTTGGATAATGCGTAGATTCGACAGAGTGTCAACAATTTCACATAGTATGATGGCTCTCGCTCAACAAAAGGGGGTGGATGCTCAAAAAGTTATTTTCTTTCCTAATTGGGTTGATACCAACTTTATTACACCTGCTGCTGATCGTTTGTTTTTTCGGCATAAGTGGCAAATTGCTGAGAGCACTCGAGTCGTTTTGTATTCAGGAAATATGGGCAAAAAACAAGGTCTAGAATTGGTTTTAGAGGCGGCAGAATATTTTCAAGATCAAACAGACATCTTGTTTTTAATGGTGGGTCAGGGCGCAGCGTGTACAGACTTACAAGCTATATCACAAGCTAAAAAGCTTACAAATGTTCGTTTCGAGCCTTTACAGCCTTATCAAGAGTTACCTATGTTGTTAGCACTTGCTGATATACATTTGGTGGTGCAAAAGTTAGGTGCTGCCGATGT
>JBKJRD010000083.1:0-14745 GCA_046594885.1 Methylotenera sp.
TGCTTAACTTAATGCAAGGCGACAATTCAAATTACCTGCATATCAGTGAAGCCGAAGCACAATGGCGTTTGGTTGACCCTGTAGTAAAAGCTTGGGCAGCCGATAAAACACCTGTGCATCAATATCCCGCTGGCTCTAGTGACCCAGAAGCCTCTAAAGTAATTTTTGAAGCTGCAGACCAGTTTTGGCGTTACAGCATAGAATTGGGTGGCGATAAACCTCACTAAATACAGGCTAATTGTTAGCAAAAACTTTTATCACACAATCTTGCAATGCACTTTATAATGCGCAATCTTAGTTAGATTAGCATTAGTAAGGTGCATTATTTTTTGCATCAAGACTAGAAAGCTTAAAGTACCAATATGAGTATAAAATCGGATAAATGGATACGCAAAATGGCTGAGCAACACGGCATGATAGAGCCGTTTGAGCCAAACCAAGTCAAGATGAATGCTGATGGTCAACGCATGGTGTCGTACGGCACCTCTAGTTACGGTTATGATATTCGCTGCAGTAAAGAATTTAAGCTGTTTACCAACTTAAATAGCACCATTGTAGACCCGAAAAATTTCGACTCAAATTCATTTGTAGAAGTGAATGCCGATTACTGCATCATTCCACCAAACTCGTTTGCGCTTGCGCGCACGGTGGAATATTTCCGTATTCCACGTAACGTATTGACCATTTGTTTAGGCAAATCGACCTATGCGCGTTGCGGTATTATTGTGAACGTCACGCCGTTTGAACCAGAGTGGGAAGGCTATGTGACGCTAGAGTTTAGCAACACAACGCCGCTGCCAGCCAAAATTTATGCCAACGAAGGTTGTGCACAAGTATTGTTTTTTGAAGCTGATGCAGATGATGTGTGCGAAACCAGTTACAAAGATCGTGGCGGTAAATATCAAGGCCAAGTTGGTGTAACTTTACCTAAAATTTAACGAAAAATAATGGTTAAGTAAGCATTTTTTTGCGTTTTTATAGTGTTAAAAAGCTTCTCCGCTACCAGTTAATTAAGGAATTTGAATGAAATTTCGTTTCCCGGTTGTCATCATTGATGAGGATTTCCGTTCTGAAAACTCTTCTGGTTTAGGCATTCGCGTGCTAGCTAAAGCCATTGAAGCAGAAGGTTTTGAAGTGCTGGGCGTCACCAGTTATGGCGACCTCACCTCATTTGCACAACAGCAAAGCCGTGCTTCAGCTTTTATTTTGTCGATTGATGATAATGAGTTTATTGAAGGCAATCAAGAAGCGCTAGAAAATTTGCGCAAATTTGTGGATGAAATTCGTTACCGCAATGAAGAAATTCCCATTTTTTTGCATGGTGAAACGCGTACTTCGCGCCACATACCGAATGAAATTCTACGCGAGTTGAATGGCTTTATTCATATGTATGAAGATACACCAGAATTTGTGGCGCGCTATATTCTGCGCGAAGCGCGCACCTATTTAGATAGCCTAGCGCCGCCATTTTTTAAAGCCTTAACCGAATACGCAGCAGACGGCTCTTACTCTTGGCATTGTCCGGGCCACTCTGGTGGTGTTGCATTTTTAAAATCACCCGTCGGGCAAATGTTTCACCAATTTTTTGGTGAGAATATGCTGCGTGCCGATGTGTGCAACGCGGTAGATGAACTGGGTCAGTTACTCGACCATACTGGGCCTGTTGCGGCATCAGAACGTAATGCGGCACGTATTTACAATTGTGATCATTTATATTTTGTCACCAACGGCACATCGACCAGCAACAAAATGGTGTGGAACAGCACCGTTGCGCCTGGGGACGTGGTAGTGGTGGATCGCAACTGCCATAAATCGATTTTGCACGCGATTATTATGACGGGTGCTGTGCCGGTATTTTTGATGCCTACCCGCAACCATTTTGGCATTATCGGGCCAATTCCTAAAAGTGAATTTGAATGGGAAAACATTCAAAAGAAAATCGACCGCAACCCATTTATCTTAGATAAAACGGCAAAGCCGCGCGTGTTAACCATCACGCAATCGACTTACGACGGCGTGTTGTATAACGTTGAAGAAATCAAAGACATGTTGGATGGCAAAATTGATACGCTGCATTTTGATGAGGCTTGGTTGCCACATGCCACTTTCCACGATTTTTACGGGGATTATCACGCCATTGGTGAAGGTCGTCCGCGCTGTAAGGAAAGCATGGTGTTTTCAACGCAATCGACGCATAAGTTGTTAGCAGGCTTAAGTCAAGCCAGCCAAATTTTGGTGCAAGATGCCGAAAATAATAAGCTAGACCGTGATATTTTCAATGAAGCCTACTTGATGCATACCTCGACCAGCCCGCAATATTCTATTGTGGCCAGTATTGATGTGGCCGCCGCCATGATGGAAGCGCCTGGCGGCACGGCATTGGTTGAAGAAAGCCTGAAAGAAGCTTTAGATTTCCGCCGTGCCATGCGCAAAGTAGATGAAGATTGGGGAACTGATTGGTGGTTTAAAGTATGGGGCCCAGATGACCTAAGTGAAGAAGGTATTGAAGAGCGCGATGCTTGGATGCTAAAGGCCAACGACGCTTGGCATGATTTCGGTAATCTGGCCGAAGGTTTTAATATGCTAGACCCGATTAAAGCGACCATTATTACACCAGGCTTGGATATCAAAGGTAACTTCTCCGACAAATTTGGCATCCCTGCGGCAATTGTTACTAAGTATTTGGCTGAACATGGCGTGATTGTGGAAAAAACTGGCTTGTACTCTTTCTTTATCATGTTCACCATCGGCATTACCAAAGGCCGTTGGAACACCATGGTAGCTGCTCTGCAGCAATTTAAAGATGATTACGATAAGAACCAGCCACTATGGAAAGTGTTGCCTGAATTTGTGCAAAAACAACCCAGATACGAAAAAGTGGGTTTGCGCGATTTATGCGAAAGAATTCATGCGGTTTACAAGGCGAATGATGTGGCGAAACTGACCACCGAAATGTACCTATCCGACATGATTCCTGCCATGAAACCAACCGATGCATTTGCCAAAATGGCGCACCGTAAAATTGACCGTGTCGCGATTGATGACTTAGAAGGCCGCGTGACAGCCGTGCTATTAACGCCCTATCCACCTGGCATTCCATTGTTAATTCCAGGTGAAAAGTTTAATAAAGTGATTGTAAATTACTTAAAATTTGCCCGAGAGTTTAATGAAAAATTCCCAGGATTTGAGACGGATAATCACGGCTTAGTCAAACAGGTCATCGACGGAAAGGCAGTTTATTTTGTCGATTGTGTAGCGCAATAAATCACTTTTCAATGCTTTTTAAGTGTTAAGTTTTTTGCGCTACTTTCTCATATAAATTAAATCACTGTATTCAAGACCACTCGCTGAGATGTGGTCTTTTTTTTCATTTAACTGCCAATTATTTAGGTCGATATCGGCAAAAAAAGCATCGCCTGCAACCGTAGTATTGACTTGGGTTAAGTACAATTTATTCGCTAGCGTAATACCATCTTTATATAACGCTGCGCCGCCAATCAAAAATGGCTCGTTATCATCTTTGCATAAATCAATGGCAGCCTGTAAAGAGTGCGCTATTAATGCGCCCTCAACTTGAAAGTGTTGATTGCGTGTGACAATTACGGTTGTTCTATTCGGCAATAAGCGGCCAAGTGATTCATAGGTTTTGCGCCCCATTACAATATGATGCCCTATTGTTAACGCTCTAAAGCGCTTCAAATCTTCTGGCAGGTGCCAAGGCAAGGTGTTATTTACGCCAATCACATTGTTGTTTGCAACTGCAACGATAATAGATAAGTTTGTCATATTGCCCATTATACTGAATCGATATTCACTGTTGCTTCTTCATCAATATTTTGCACAAAATAAAAACACCTCACATCAAAGTAAAGCGTGGACTTAACAATATAAATGATTCAATTTATAAAATAAAAAAGGCGCATGATGCGCCTCTTATTTTGGTTAGCAAAGCAAACTACTCTTCACCAATTTGATACACTTCATAACTCACTTCAACAATTTTACCAGTTGTCGCATCCACTTCTACTTTCACTTCTTCTTTATCTGCTTCTAAAATATCAAACTCATAAGATGCTTTACCGTCTGGCTCAAGTTCATACTCTGTCTCTACAACTGTGCCAAGATGTGCCGCCAATGCAGTGGCTTTAGCTGCGGCTTCTGATACTTTTGCAAGCGCCTTAAACCTAGCATCAGCGGCCTTAACTTCCTCTTCAATTTCAGCAATCTTGCCGGTTTTAACATCACATTCAATATCCCAAGCCGTGCCATCTGCAGATTCAATATCAAACTCATACATGGGTTTTTTAGCTTCCGACTTCATTTCCAACTTGACAATTTTGCCTTCATGCGCAGTCAAAGCTGCTTTTACGCATTTACCTAAACTATCCGCCTGGTGTGGCTTAATGCTGTCATGGCCTGCAATAGCTGTATTTGCAAAAAATACTGCTGCGATTAAACTAGCGCCCATCGTTAAACGTAACATGGTTGTCTCCAATTATAAAAATGAGTGGTTAAAATATCTTCAAAAATACATATTATACTGTGCAAGAATTGTACCAAAAAATTTGTAGGTGATTGATTAATTACAAAAATGTTACATTTACGGCTTTATATAACCAATCAATGGTTGCATAAAACCAAATACGCATGTTAACGCAACTAAACAGCTACTTTTGCTTGAATGGCAGGATGCGGATCGTAGTTTTCTAGCGTGAAATCTTCAAATTTGAATGAAAATATATCGTTAACTTTAGGGTTAATCACCATCTTTGGGAGCGATTTTGGTGCACGCGATAGCTGCTCATGCACTTGTTGCATATGATTGCTATATATATGCGCATCGCCTAAAGTGTGCACAAAATCACCTAACTTTAACCCACAAACTTGCGCTACCATCATGGTTAATAATGCATATGAAGCAATATTAAATGGCACACCCAAAAATATATCCGCGCTGCGCTGATAAAGCTGACAAGATAATTTCGACCTTTGATCTGCATCGTCTGGCGATGCGGGCGCTACATAAAACTGAAAAAACGCATGGCAAGGCGGCAATTTCATCTGGTCCACATCGGCCACATTCCAAGCAGATACAATCAAACGGCGTGAATCAGGCGTTTTTTTAATCGCATCAATCACTTGTGTAATTTGGTCAATATGCGTGCCGTCGGGCTTTGGCCAGTTGCGCCATTGATAACCATACACCGGTCCTAAATCACCATTCTCATCTGCCCACTCATCCCAAATGCGCACGCCATTTTCTTTTAAATAGGCAATATTGGTACTGCCCTGCAAAAACCAAAGCAGCTCATGAATAATGGATTTTAGATGGACTTTTTTGGTGGTGAGTAAGGGGAAGCCTGCGCTTAAGTCAAAACGCATTTGGTAACCAAATACCGAGGTTGTGCCAGTACCAGTGCGATCGGTTTTAGCGTTGCCGTGGCTCAATACATGCTGTAAAAGATCTGTATATTGTTTCATAAGCGTTTAAGTATTGTTGGCAATAAAATCTTTAATCGCTGTCACATCTGCATCCATCACGATAAATTTTTGCGGTAGTTGCTCAATCCCTTTTAGGCAATCTGGTCTTGGCGGCACTTCACCTAAGGCTTCCACTAACGCATCTTCAAACTTAGCTGGCAACGCCGTTTCTAGCACCACCATAGGTGTATTTTCTTGCATGTATTCAAATGCCACCTTAAGGCCATCTGCTGTATGGGTGTCAATTACTACATCATATTTAGCTTTTGTTTCGCGTATGGTTATCATTCTATTTTCGTGGCTGCTGCTACCAGACACAAAACCATAATTGGCTAGCTCTGGCATTAAGTGCTTGATATCAAACGCACCACCTTTATCGATATTTGCCCACAACTCACGCACTTTAGCGCTATCTCTGTCCACTAAATCAAATACAAAACGCTCAAAATTTGAGGCTTTGCTGATATCCATCGACGGACTGCTAGTGTGATAAGTATTCATTGACCCACGCGGCCGATAAACGCCTGTTTTAAAAAATTCATCCAAGACATCATTTTCGTTAGTGGCAACCACTAGTTTATCAATCGGCAAACCCATCATACGCGCAATATGCCCTGCGCAAACATTACCAAAATTACCGCTTGGCACTGCAAAATCTACCTTTTGTGCATTGTTTGTTGTCACCGCAAAATAGCCTTTAAAGTAATACACCACCTGCGCAACAATGCGTCCCCAGTTAATACTGTTAACCGCACCAATTTTGTATTGTGACTTAAATGCAGCATCATTAGAAACCGCTTTGACCATATCTTGGCAATCGTCAAATACACCACTGACGGCGATATTAAAAATATTTTTATCCGTTAAGCTAAACATTTGCGCGGTTTGAAAGCGGCTCATTTTATTGTGGGGTGACAACATAAAGATGCGCACGCCCTTTTTTCCGCGCATCGCATATTCTGCCGCAGAACCAGTATCGCCTGAAGTAGCGCCTAAAATATTGGTGGTTTCAGCTTTTTTTGCCAGCACATATTCGAATAAATTACCTAATAACTGCATCGCGATGTCTTTAAAGGCCAAAGTTGGCCCGTTTGAAAGGCTTAGTAGATACAAATTATCTTGTAATTTCACAGTTGGCGTAATATCAGCAGCGTTTTGCTCTGCGCGCGTAAAACTGTAAACATCTGCCGTGTAAGTTTTATCGATGATCGCTTTTAAATCATCAGCTGGAATATCATCAATTAAGCGATTTAAAATGGCAAAGGCTAAATCGGCGTAATTCATGCCACGCATCGCGCTTAAATCGGCATGACTAAATTGTGGGTAAATTTCTGGTAGATACAAGCCGCCGTCAGGCGCCAAGCCGCCCAGTAAGATTTCGCTAAAGCTTAAAGCAGGCGATTGCCCACGTGTAGATATGTATTTCATTGCCAAAATTTGATTAAAATTGAATGCGTATTATAAATTGAATGTTCAATGCGGTGGAGAATTAAGACCGTCAAAATTAACGCGGCTATAACCCAGTAAAGTACCCGTTGAAAAAGCTAAATCAATTTGAGAGGCTTGATAATCTGTGATGGCATTAATTTCGCGTACTTGCGCGTCACCTAGCCTAGTCAACGCTTCCAGCACTTCTGTCATGGTACGCAAACCTTCCTTAAACTGCTTTAATTCTGCCTCGTAATTGATACCAGCGATGACGACTTGTTGCTTGGTCGTCACGATGCGCTGCCAATTCTGCTCTAGGGTATCCAACACATCATGGATTTCGCGCTGAATCGTCAGCGCTTGCAACTCTTTAGTCGACAAGCGCTGTAAGCGTTGTTGCACCGCACGCGAAAGCCTTGCACGCCGCGCATCGTTGCTCACTGGCATCTCAAACCGCAAGCCCACATACCATTCGTTGTAATCTAGCCGATTCAAGCTATTGTAGGCGCGGCCAAATGACGATTCAGAATCTGATAACGCACCGTAAGCATAATCTAGCGAAAATAAAGGTAGCGTCTGGTTTTCTAATACGGCAATCCTCAATAAATCCTCGCTTAATCTCAGTTCAGTTTCTAGTAAATCGAGGCGATTGGTCTGTGCATTTTTAACCAGATTATCGCGATTAAATTGGTAATTGAATAAATCAGGCTTTGTAGTGGTAATGAAATTCGTCTCGTTGGTTAATGGATATTGTGGGTCATTCAGATAAAACTTTAATTGTCTTTGCGCTAAACTCAAATTGGTTTTGGCAATAATTAATTGCTCCAACCTGTCATTCACGCCAATTTCGGAACGATTAATTTCAATTGCTGCCGTTAAGCCTTCTTGCACACGTTTTCGCACCATGATTAAATTTTGTGTCGCATATTCATATTGTTGCTGGCGAATTTCCAACGCTGTCCATGCTTGATTAAGCGCCCAATAGGCTTTATCAATCATGGCAATAATACGAATAGATTGTAGGCGCGTGCTCGCCAACGTGGCCTGCTCGTTGACAGCAGCAATTTGAATGGAAGCCTGGTTAACTGCAGTGCCTGCGTCACGCAGCAAAGGTTGGCTGATTGAAAACCTAAGCCCTGCCCGATATTCATCCGAATCAAAATCCCCTGTTTTATCCAGATTTTCAAATGGCGCCGCAAGTGTAATAGTGCCGCCAGTGCGTAACGGAATCGCAATACCAATATCCCCTGCTACAGATTTGGTTTGGGTGGGTGTTTTGGTCAGTTTAACTAAAGCATCATCTAAAGCAGGATTATTTGATGTGAATTTCACGTTATCACTACTAATCGATGGCAGGTCTTTATCAGCATATTTTAAATTTGCAAAAATAATCTGATCAAATTTTGCACGCTCTTCATCCACCTGCGTACGCGCAATCAGTGGATCAACATTGGCAATTTTGAGCGACAGATTATGCGTTAAAGCTTTAGCGCGTATCTCCGCCAATGTTTGTCTAACGCCCTGCGTTTTATCTTGTGTTAATGGTTGTTGAGACAAACGCTCTTCAGAAAGTTGCTTATCAATACCGCTTAAACTGTTTAAAATTAACGCTGAATCGAGTGTTAAGTCCAGTGCTTTGCGCTTAGCGTTAAGTTGTTTGGTCGCCTGCTCAATGTCGACACCTTTTGATTGCGCGGAATCATCCAAATTTAAAAACTCATCTTGCTTGAGCCTTTGATTGACTTTGCCACCCATGCCTGTGGGCATTTTATTGTCCAAATCTCTTGGATTGGCGTTTTCATTGTTGGTGGTTTTAGCCACATCGGCATAGGCCGCCGATGTGTTGAGTATCAGCAAAAGTATCAGTAGTTTTAATGTGTTAAGTAAATCAGAGTTACTTGTACAACATTGCAAATGGACGATATTAAACCTGCTTGCCAACTTAAGGCGCTGCATTTTTCGTCTCATCAGTAGGGATTGGTGCTGCGGTTTCAGCCGCGACTAAATTAGGCGGAAAGCCATTTAGAATACGCCAGATTTCATAGCCAATAGACACTTCATTGAGTAGAATCCAGCCATTAACCGCGCTACCCTGTCTTAAAAAACGCTCACTTGGCCATTTTTGCTCGGTTTCATCGGGTACAACCATCACCCTAAAGCGTCCATCGCCCGAATCTGCAGGGTCAACAAAACTAACCTTACCCGCAAAAGTACCGTAAGAAACTTTTGGCCAACCAGTCACTTGCACCACAGGCCAGCCTTCAAACTGCAAACGCACTGGACTACCAGGCACAATCAGTGGCGCATTTAAGCCTTCTACTTGCAGTATGACCGCGCGCGAATTATTTTCTGGCACGATGGTCATCAGCGCCTGACCTCTAGTGACCAGTTGCGATGGCGAATTGACTGGAACGCGAAATACAATACCATCGTTTGGCGCATACACTTTTTGTGCGTTTTGTCGCGCAACATTCACTTGGGCGTCGTTAATCGTATTAGAAATATCGGCATATTCGCTTTTTAGTTTATTAATCTGTGCTTTAGCGGCTTGAATCGCTCCTTGTGCATCGGCACCATATTGTGAAACTTCGGCAAGCGCCGAGTTTTCTTCTGCTTTAGCAGCATTAAGCATGGCCTTGCTGCTGGTCAAATTACGATTAGCAATGGTGTTATCACGTTCTGCAATTTCTTCATCACGTTGCGAAACTAATCCGTCTTTTAATAGACGTTGCATACGCTCTAGTTGAAATTTAGTCGCCTCAAAAGTCGCCTCTGCTGCCGCAATACTTTGCATGGCCGATACCACATTTTGCCGCGCCATATCACGCTTAAAATTAGCGGCTGCAATTCGGCTGTCGCGCACCGTTTGAAAGTTTTGCACTTGCGCTTCGTAAGAGGCTAGCTCATCTTGCTTGGCTTGCGACTTTAAACGATTGTTGTCTAGCTGCTCTTGTAAACGCTTGCTAAAATTAGGGTCTACATCTCGAATTTCAAGTAGCAAATCGCCTGCTTTTACTGCTGAACCCTCTACAATGTGCCATTTCGAAATCAGGCCATCAATCGGTGCATTAATGGTTTGTATACGATCTGTCGGCTGAAAAGCGGTTAAAGTACCAATGCCTTGTATGTTTTGCAGCCAAGGTAAAAACAACATGCATAATGGCAAAATCACAACTGACCAAGCAAGAATACGCGTTAAACGCCACACATAATCAGGTGTTTTCACTAGCTTTAGTTTTACATGTGCTTGATCAGAATTTGTCATGCGCATCACTTATTACTATCGTTATTACGTGAATCGGTGATGAGCGTATTGTGCAATTGTTTACTGTCATCCTTAGCGTCACTCCACTTAATCATGCGTGGAAAATTTTCTGCTATGCTCTGTGTTCGCGTCATCACAATCACCGTAGTGCCATCTAGATTTAATAAAACACGGTTAACTAATTGTAAAGACGCGGCATCTATTTCATCTAGCAATCCATCTAAAATCAATAGCTTAGGATCTTGCAAGACACCGCGCGCAATCATTAACAGCTTCACTTGAACGGTAGAAAGCGGTGTGCCCATCACCGTTAAAACGGTATCTAGCCCGTCTGGAAGATCCAAAATGCCGTCGAGTAAACCCAACTGCTTAAGCAGCACACTGACTTGATCCAAATGAATATCGGGATTATTTAATTGCAGATTATCGAGTATGCTGGTTTGTTGAATTTCAATGCGGCGTAATAAATTAATTTTATAGCGCAGGCTGGGTAAATGACATAAACGTAAATCCACGCCATTCATCATGACTTGGCCTTCTGTAGGGTGACGCAGTCCTGTTATTAGCTCTACTAGCGTGGTCTTACCTACTCCAGCATTTGCTAAGATTGCCACCTTTTCACCCGCAGCGATATCCAGCGATAAATGACTGATGGGTTGGTTATTGCTATCAAACTGATAACTAATATTGTTTAGTTGTATATTAAGCGGGCTGTTTTTTTCAAAAATATGCTTAGCTTCCAGTTCTGTTTGCATGGTTTTGACTACTTCTAATTTATCCAAACCAGCCACTAACTCATAGTAGCTAGATAGTTGTCTGATAAAATTTGAAAAAGAACCCAACACGGTAAAAATAATCAATTCTGCTGCCACAAATTGCCCTAAATTAATTTGTGCTTGCATCACTAACCATCCACCAATGCCCAACATAAAGGTTCCAGCCAGCGCGTACATAATGACAGCGATGATGTTTTGCCTAAGCAGAATTGCAAAATGTGAATGACGATGTTCAAGGTATTTAACGGTTAAGTTATCTGACCCGTTAATTGCGTAATTTTCGCCCCCCGAGAACTTAAATAAATTAGAGTTATTAGCGATATTCTCTAGCCATGCGCCCATGTCATATTTAGCATAAGATTCTGCAACCGCTGTTTTGATTGCCGAGCGGCCCAATACGCCCACCACAAACCAAATAACAACCAGCAACAACAGTACAATACTAATAAAATAAAAGCTGTAGATAATGAGTACGATACTGCCAATAATCATATGCAAAGCAGCTGTTAAGCCAACAGTAATTAAGTTATACAAGGTTTTTTGTACAATACTTAACTCAAAATAGCGATTCATTAATTCTGCTGGATAATATTCATCACTCACACGCAAATCAATTTTAAGGATTTGCTTGGTCACTTCAGCTACATTGTCAGAAAATACCCGTCGCTGAATATGCTCTACAATAATCAGCTCAACCACATAAATCAGCCCTGAGAGCATCAACAAAACAAATAATATCAGCCCTACCACAACCAGCGGTTTGACCACCCCGCCCATGGTGACAATATTGACCAATGTTTGCACAGCCAGCGGAGTGGCTAAATTCAATATACCGATTGCCACAATCAGCAATAAGATAATCAATAAATCTTTGCGTTCAAGCTTGATTAAGTGGCGAATAGGCGCGAGTAAATTTTTATTCTGCATATCGATGGTTAAATATGAATACGATTATGGTGACAGTGTAAGATAGATTGGTTGTGTTATTTAAAACTAACTGAGCAACTATCAAACTGCTTGGCTCAGTTTAGCGTGCCAGCGACTCCATGCGAATTTTAACTAATTTTCCAACTATTGCTGCCAGCGCTTCGATTTCAGCAATACCTGCATCCATATTGGCCTCAATGGTGACATGTGTCAGAATCACAATATCTGCCTCAGCCTCATTGTCAGCAGGCTCTTTTTGCAGCATGGCATCAATTGAAATATTGCGCTGTGCTAATATCTTAGTCACGTCTGCTAACACACCTGGCTTATCAGAAACACGCAGACGCAAATAATAAGCACTGCTAATTTCGCCAATCGGCAAAATGGGCAAGTCGTTTAATTGATTGGCTTGGAAACCTAAATAAGGTACGCGCTGTTCTGCTGTCGCGCTGCTTAACCGCGCCACATCCATCAAATCGGCGACCACCGCACTGGCCGTAGGTTCCGCGCCCGCGCCCGCGCCGTAATATAAGGTTGGGCCTACTGCATCGCCTTTCACAACCACCGCATTCATTGCGCCATTCACATTGGCGACTAAGCGTTTTTCTGGAATCAGAGTTGGATGCACGCGTAATTCTATTCCGCCCTCAGATTGTTTGGTAATGCCTAACAGCTTCACGCGATAACCCAGCTCTTCAGCGTATTGAATATCGGTTTGCTGTAACTGGGTGATGCCTTCAGTGTAAGCTTGGTCAAATTTCATCGGCATGCCAAAAGCAATCGCCGCCATAATCGTCAGCTTATGTGCCGCATCAATGCCTTCCACATCAAACGTAGGATCAGCCTCGGCATAACCCAAGCGCTGCGCTTCACCCAATACATCGGCAAACGCTAAGCCTTTTTCGCGCATTTCGGTGAGAATAAAATTAGTCGTGCCATTAATGATGCCAGCCACCCATTCAATGCGATTAGCACCCAAGCCCTCACGCAAGGCTTTAATAATGGGAATGCCGCCTGCCACTGCCGCCTCAAATGCAACAATCACGCCTGCTTGTTGCGCAGCGGCGAAAATCTCATTGCCATGCAAAGCGATTAGCGCTTTATTGGCCGTGACAACATGTTTGCCATTGGCGATGGCTTTTAGTACCAATTCGCGGCTAAGTGTATAGCCGCCGATTAACTCTACCACCACGTCAATTTCGGGATTATTCACAATGGCAAACGCATCGGTACTTAACAGTGTATTGCCACCGGTTATTTGTTTTGCATGGTCAATATTTTTATCGGCTACCTGCAGCACATTAATCGCTACACCAGTGCGGCGCGTAATTTCAGCAGCGTTGCGCGTTAATACATTATAAGTACCGCCGCCAACTGTGCCGATGCCTAAAAGGCCTACACGTAATTGTTTTAAGTCAGATTGCTTCAAACTGTTGCTCCATTTATTTTTTTACTATACTAATTTTTTACTGTGTTTTTTTCTATACCGCGCCAAGAAACTAGCGATGCGTTTAATTGCTTCGGTTAAGTCGTCCACATTGGGTAAAAATACCACGCGGAAATGATCGGGCGCGTTCCAATTAAAGCCTGTGCCTTGTACCAGCAATACTTTTTCTTCTAGCAATAAATCCAAAATAAATTGTTGATCGTCTTTAATCGGATACATTTTAGGGTCAAGTTTAGGGAACAAATACATAGCGGCTTTTGGTTTGACGCAGGTGACTCCAGGAATCGCCGTAATTAAGTCATAAGCCAAATCGCGCTGTTTACAAAGCCTGCCAGCAGGCGCTACCAAATCATCAATACTTTGATAACCGCCTAATGCCGTTTGTATGGCCAATTGCCCTGGCACGTTAGCGCATAAGCGCATAGAAGCCAGCATATTCAAGCCTTCGACATAATCGGTTGCCGCTTTTTTATTCCCTGAGACCACCAGCCAGCCAGCACGATAACCACATGTGCGGTAGTTTTTTGATAGGCCATTAAACGTCACAAATAGCACATCTTCAGCCAAAGATGCCATCGAAATATGTTCGGCTTTATCGTACAAAACTTTATCGTAAATTTCATCGGCATATATCACTAAACCATGATGACGCGCAATTTCAATAATGCCCTGTAGCGTTTCTTTGGGGTATAGCGCGCCTGTTGGATTATTCGGATTAATCACCACAATGCCGCGCGTATTGGCGGTGATTTTGGCTTCCATATCTTTTAAATCGGGCAACCAGCCAGTGGCTTCGTCACACAGATAATGGCGTGCGCTACCGCCAGCCAAAGTTACTGCGGCTGTCCATAATGGGTAATCTGGCATGGGTACTAATACTTGGTCGCCATTATTCACCAGCGCTTGCATCGCCATCACAATCAGCTCAGAAACACCGTTACCAATGATGATGTCATCGACTGTCACATTGGGAATGTGCTTGCTTTGCGTGTAATGCATAATGGCTTTGCGCGGCGCAAACAGGCCTTTTGAATCGGTATAACCACCCGCATCACCCATATTGCGAATTACATCTAGCTGAATTTCCTCTGGCACTTCAAAGCCGAAAGCAGCAGGATTACCAATATTGAGCTTAATGATGCGCTGGCCTTCTTCTTCCATTTGGCGCGCGCGTTGCAACACCGGACCACGAATATCGTAGCAAACGTTAGCGAGCTTGTTAGATTTGAGTAGAGGTTGCATAAAATGGCTAATCAATAAGTGATTCTGGTTAAAAGTTAGACTAAAAAAAGTGTTAAGTCCAGCGCGTAAGTTTACCTTAGAAAAAGGTTTTTCTTCAACCAAAGCCACGTTAAAATAGTGGGATGAAACTACACTTAACTACGGCTGAAAATAACAATTTGATTACGGCGTATGGCGAT
>JBKJRD010000038.1:0-9062 GCA_046594885.1 Methylotenera sp.
CGCGGGCTGCCCATACCAAAAGAGCTGATGGTAGGCATTGAGACGAGTGATGATGCAGCTGTTTACCAATTAAGTGAACATCAAGCACTGATTGCAACAACAGATTTTTTTATGCCCATCGTCGATGACCCTTATGACTTTGGTCGAATTGCTGCGACCAATGCGATTTCTGATGTGTATGCCATGGGCGGCACACCAATCATGGCGTTGGCTATTTTAGCAATGCCAATTGATAAATTGCCCGTGGAAACCATCGGTAAAATCATCCAAGGCGGAGAGAGTATATGTTCAGAAGCAGGTATTCCCATTGCAGGTGGTCACACTATAGATTCAGTAGAGCCAATTTATGGGTTAGTAGCTTTAGGCTTAATTCACCCCAAAAATGTAAAGCGTAATTCAGATGCAAAAGCGGGTGACCGATTGATTTTAAGCAAGCCAATTGGCGTCGGTATTATGTCTGCCGCCCTGAAAAAGGGAAAGTTGAATGCTACTGGATACGCTGACATGCTGCGCTATACCACCATGCTTAATAAGCCTGGTATAAAATTGGCCGAGTTAGAAGGTGTGCATGCTATGACGGATGTAACCGGTTTTGGCTTATTAGGCCATGCATTAGAAATAGCGCGTGGCTCAACATTAAAGATACGCTTAAATGCACGTCACATTCCTTTAATTGCTGGAGTGAAAGATTTGTTAATTCAAGGTTGTATAACAGGGGCATCTGCAAGAAATTGGGCTGGTTATGGCAATCAAATAAGCTTTAAGTCAGGTGACACAAGTTTAATGCAAGCGCTATTAACTGACCCACAAACAGCAGGCGGCCTAATGATTTCTTGCACTGTAGAAAGCGTAAATCTTGTCCTCGATATATTGCATAGTAGTGGCTTTAGCGATGCTTGTGACATAGGAGAAGTCATCGAGCAAGAGGTCATAAACGATTTTTCAACGCATCAACACTTGGTAGAAGTGGTTTAGGAAATTTAGCGATGTGTAAAAAAATTATCAGTGTATGTTTAATGTTATTGTCGACTTTTTCGGCTCAGTCAATCGCATTTGCTGAAGGCACTTTGCGTGTAACCGCTATTCCCGATGAAACGCCAACTGAATTACAACGAAAATTTAAGCCCTTAGGCGAATACTTGGAAAAAGAAATTGGTATGAAAGTAGAGTTCATTCCTATATCAGATTATCCAGCTTCAGTTGAGGCGCTTGTGGCAAAAAAAGTAGATTTAGTCTGGTTTGGGGGATTTACCTTCGTGCAGGCCTACATTCGCTCAAATAAAAACGTCAGGCCTTTGGTGCAGCGTGAGGAAGATCAAAAATTTACTTCTGTGTTTATTACCAGAGTTGATTCCGGCATTAACCTACGGTCAGATCTAAAAGGAAAAACATTTTCATTTGGCTCACCTTCATCTACTTCGGGTCATTTAATGCCGCGCTCATCATTATTAGCTGCAAAAATAGACCCAGATACCGATCTAAAACAAATCAGTTTTTCTGGGGCGCATGACGCTACAATAGCCGCTGTGGTTGGTGGTAAGGTACAGGCAGGCGTACTTAATGCCTCAGTTTGGAACAAATTTGTGCAAGATAAAAAAGTGGATACCTCAGTAGTCAGAGTTTTCTATACCACACCGCCGTACTTTGACTATAACTGGACGGTGCGTAATGACTTAGGTTTAAACTTACAAAGTAAAATCCGTGATGCTTTTCTAAAGTTAGATATTAAAAAACCTAAAGATAAGGTGATATTAGATTTGCAGCGAGCCACTAAATTTATACCAACAAAAATCGACAATTACAAAGCCATAGAGTCAGCGGCTAAAAGCGCGAACTTACTCTAAACTGGCTTTAAGCGCATATGCCTAGCTTAAGTTAATTGATTTAAATTAACTTAAGTAGTGTCTTATTTTATAGCTTATTGCGTCTACCATAGCCACCAGAATAATCATGGCAATCATCACACTACATGCTTGACTGGTTTGGAATAAGCTTAAATGAAAATAAAGCATTTGCCCTAAACCACCCGCTCCAACCACCCCTAGAACAGCGGCCGCACGGATGTTGTTTTCCCAACGGTATAAGGAATAACTCGTTAATTGAGGTAACAGTAGCGGAAGCGTTGCGTACATCAAAATTGCACTTTGCGAAGCGCCATTGAGCCGCAGCGCACGGGCAGATTCTATTGGCAAATTTTCAATTGATTCTGTCAATAATCTACCTAATACACCAGTGGTATGCAGCGCCAATGCAACGGTGCCTGGGAATGGACCTAAACCAAGCGCCACCAAAAGTATGGCTGCCCACACCAATTCTGGTATAGAGCGTAGTGCATTTAAAATTAGCCTGACGCTGGTGTAACACCATGCACTCGAATTTGATGTAGCAGCAAGTGCCATGAATAAACCCAATATTGCAGCGATTAATGTGCCAATGATTGACATTGCAAGCGTCTCAAAACTTGCATGGATTAATTTCAAAATAAACTGAGTGTTGTAGATCGGATGGGCAAAGCCAGCTAAAAAATCTACGCCCGAGTGCCAATTTTCTACTGAAAACAAAGCCGCTATATTAAGCTTTAAAGTAATAAAGCTTAATATTATCAACAAAATAACGCCTGAATAAAACATGACCAGGCTGAGCTTGATTTTAGGCTGTGTTTGTTCGAGTTGCGCTAAGCTAAGCTGATTCATTCTAGTGTTTTTCTGAGCCAACTTGATACATAATCAGCACCGGCCACCAATAAAATAAACACCAGTAATATGGTTGAAACCTCGTTCCCAGTCGATATCGCGCCGCCTGCCATCATTTTAATTGAGCTATCTAAATATTGCCCCAACCCACCTGCGCCCACTATACCCATTACTGATGCGCTGCGAATAGCACATTCCCAGCGATAGATTGTGTATGAAACAAGTTCATGACCACATTGCGGCAGAGCACCGTATAAAAATGTCTGCAATCGACCAACGCCATTTTTCAGTAATATAGTTGAACACCGTCTATCAGAAGATTCTAAAATTTCAGCATAAACTTTGGCTAACATGCCTGTGTAGGCCAGCATAATGGCAAGTACACCTGCTGTTGGGCCTAAGCCAACAACACGCACTAAAAGTAAAGCAAAGACCAACTCTGGAATACTGCGTAGTGTAACCAGTAGCCACCTCAAAAATTGACGTAACCAAAAAGGCAGATACGCCATGCTTGATTTACCCAAAGCTGAAACAGAAAAATGATTGGTAATAATTAAAGCTAATGGAATCGCCAATATTAAGGCCATCACCATGCCGCACGTTGCAATTGCAATGGTTAGCCATGCCGCTTTTGCTAGTTCCCATAAAAAATCGAGTCCTAATTTAGGTGGGATAAATGAGGCTAAAAATTGCCAAGTAGCAGTTGCACTTTGATGGTTTAGTAAATCCCATGGCTTGAATTGCGTGACATTGAATAAAGAATAAATCATCACAATTAATAGTAATGAAATAGTTACGCGCTGCCGCCAGACTGGGTCGCGATGTAAATTTATAGGCCTTACGTTTTGATATGCCTTTGTCATGGTTAAGCCCGCATTAACAAACATTTCCATCTAAATGTGGCAGTTTAGGCTGGGTCATATTAAAGTCATCATGCACATCAGAACCTTGGGCTGGCGTTTGTTGGTACAGCAATGCAATTAAATCTTGAGTGACTTCAGACCTAGGCAAGTCAAATAATAGCATGCCGTCACTTAAGCCAATAATGCGCGGAAAGTGGCTACAAGCCAACACCGTTTGATGCAAGCTACAAATTAGGGTGGCATTTCTTTTTTTTGCCTCATGTATTATTGCAGTGAGTACGGTACTAGAAAGTGCAGGATCTAACGCGGACAATGGTTCATCAACTAATAATATATTGGCGTTAGAGGCAAACATTCGTGCAAGGGATACACGTTGACGCTCACCACCAGAAAGTCGATCTACTCTAGTAAAAATTTTATCTTCTATTACAAATGGCTGTAAGGCAGCATAGGCAAGAGCGCTATCTTTTGGGTGAAATAGTGAGCAAAGCGCTTTCCAAAATGACCACTGTGGCAGGCAACCAGCAAGCACCGAGGTGATGACTCGCTGCCTAGGTGGTAATGGAGGATGCTGAGGTGTTAAAAACAAACTTGACCTCAGTTTGTGTCTAGCAGCGTCTGATAAACACCAAGGAATATCTCCTTTTAATTTTAATTGCCCTGCAATTGGTTTATTTGCAAGCGCTAGCGTTTCTAAAAAAGTAGTTTTACCCGCACCTGATTTCCCAATCACAGCGATTTGTTCACCTTGCTTTATTTCAATTGAAATATCTTTCAGCACTAATTTGTTAGTGTCTGAATTGAGGTTAACGGAAACTTGATTTAGCAAATAATCTATCTTGCTCATTAAATAATCCACGCACTTAATTGCTCTGTAAATGCAAGTTCGTCCTCTAAACAGCGAAAATCCAAATTTAATGCGCCATCTCGCACATAGCCAATCACTGGCATAGGCAAATTGCGCAACATTATTTGCAAAGTTTTGATAGCATTACCTGCGCCCTTAGTGACTAACGGTTTAATAGCTAAACCTGCACTGGGCAATAAGTCTATAGGAAGAGCGCCACTGCCAATTTGGCCCTGCATTAAGGCGACATTAACATAAAATTTATCTTTTAAAATGCCTAATATTAGCGGTTGTAAGCGCGTAGCTTGGGCTTTTATTTCAGTTTGCGGTCTAGTGAGTAAACGTAAAGTGGTGATACGATTGGCTAGTCTATCAGGATCACGATAAATCCTTAGCACAGACTCAAGTGCAGCCATGGTAATTTTACCGACACGTAAACAACGCTTAAGCGGATTTTTTTTAATTTTTTGAATGAGATCATGCCGCCCTACGATAATGCCTGCTTGCGGTCCACCTAGTAATTTATCACCACTAAATAGCACTAGATCTGCGCCATTGGCCATGGTTTCTTGTACAGTGGTTTCATGTGGCAAACCAAATTTTGATAAATCCGTGAGTGTGCCACTCCCCAGATCAACCACGTAAGGGAGCTGATGTTGATGTGCTAAATTAGCTAGTTCAGTTTCTGGCACAACAGCAGTAAAGCCCGAAATTGCATAGTTACTCCAATGAATTTTCATGAGCATACTGGTTTTAGGTGAAATTGCTTCAGCAAAATCTTTTAGGTGGGTTCTATTTGTTGTGCCAACTTCTATAAGTTTTGCACCAGCACGAGACATAATATCTGGCACTCGAAAAGCGCCTCCAATTTCAACTAGTTCGCCACGTGATACAATCACCTCTTTACGCAATGCTAGGCTATTTAAGGTGAGTAATACCCCAGCAGCGTTGTTATTAACGACAGTTGCATCTTCCGCGCCAGTAAGCTCTCTTAAAATATCAACCACTAAATCATCACGGTCGCCACGGCCGCCTGTTTCAAGATCGTATTCCAAATTGCAAGGAAAACGCATGGCAGCGACTATCGCGTTAATCGCTTCATCTGGTAATAAAGCGCGCCCTAAATTAGTATGCAACACTGTGCCTGTAAGATTGAATATTTTGTAAATGCTAGAACGCTGAGTGATATTTATCTGCTTTTCACAAGCCAATACTATGGTAAGTTCATCTATAACTATGTTTGAATTTTCGCGTAGCTTTTGACGTGTTTTAGTCAGTACATCGCGTAAATTATCAACGACGACTTGGCGACCAAACGCAGTAACCAAGTCTTGCATCGCCGATGAGATTAAAAGGCTATCAACAGAAGGTAGTGCAGCAAGTGTCGCACTCATTGCATTGCCTTAAAATTAAAAAGATGGCGGAAGAGAATAGGAGTCGAACCTACCAAGGACTGCCAAGCAGCCCCTCCCGGATTTGAAGTCCGGACGTCCCACCGGGGAGCGAATCTCTTCCAGAAAATAATATTTAGAATTGTTTTAGGCATCTTTTACTACCCCAAAGATGCTATGCCAATCTCGCCTTAATCTTCTGCCATTATTATATCTGACAGTAAGGCCGATACGGTCATAAAGTTCTAACAATGGAATGGCAACACCGCGGCCTACATTAGTGGCTACTCTAAATTGTGCCATTGTAAAGCGCTCTGGTGCTTGACTAATAGCCAGTTGCTCAACGTTCACGCCTAAACTAGCAATTGTTTCTGCCAAAAAATATTGTTGATTACGTACTTTATAAATTTTTCCCATGGTCACCAAACGATTCACTAAGCTGGTCAGTTGTAGTTCATTCAATGCTATATTAGGCAGTATTTCAGTCAGAGTTGGCGGCGATAAAGGAGCGGCTAGTAAAATGGCGTAAAGTTGCTCCCAGCTGGTTTGCTCTTTAGCGGTTAATTTAACTTCATGTTCAGGGCACGCCAACCTAACGCCAGCACGAATGACCTGATTACTACTTAACAAATGTTCTACCAATATCACCATCACTGGCTTGGCCATACTTTTATCGATTTTATTACGTAACTCATCTAGCGTTAAACCAGGGCTATCAGGTTTACTTGCATGGTGTGCTTGCAGTAAGTTTAATGCCTGCTGTTGTAGATTTTTCCAGTGTGCCTGACTGAACCCAATGGTATGTTTATCAGCCACTATTTGAATTAAACCACTCGCAGATATAGTTTCTTTTACTTCTAGCGGATCTAGGTTAAAAAGTTTTGTATACCAGTCTAAGTCAACGCCATCTGTATTGATTTCTAATAATTTATTGAGCACCTCTAGATGAGTAGGCAAAGCCAAAGCGTTGAGCAAATTGATACGTTTTGGCTTACGTCTTCCACGTTCGTTTGCAAAAGTGTCTAATATAATACCGCCGCCTATGGTGCGTGTAGCAGAAGGATCTCGAATAATAAAACGATCTCCAGCTAATGCAGCAATGGGTGTATCAAGGACTAATTGCACCAAACCATTATGTCCTGGCGCAATAGATTCATTTTCTAAAGTAGCAACGCGCGCAAGTACATCGATTGCACCTAAATGCAAATGCACAGATTGCCAATGGCGAAACTGCTTAGTTTCACTGCTGAGTAAGGTAAGTTTGGCATCTAAACGATGACTTGGAGCATGTATGTTCGGTGCAATGATCCAATCACCACGGCTAATGTCTTTTTTTTCTAAGCCAGGCGCAGTTAAGTTAAGCGCACAACGTTGGCCTGTATAACCTGTATCTACTATTTGATTTTGCGCGTGGATAGCACGTACACGCACTTCAATTCCCGCTGGTGAAACTAGCAACTTGTCGCCGATATTCACTTGCCCTGCAAACACAGTACCGGTCACAACTGTGCCAATACCAGAAAGCGTAAAACAGCGATCTACACTTAATCTAAAATGACCATTTTGTGCGCGCTTAGGTGTTGTTGTTGCTATATCAACTAAATGCTTATTTAGGGAATCAACACCTTGGCCAGAAAGCGTTGAAACGGGCATAATTGGCGCGTTTGCTAGAGTAGTATCCGACAAAAGGGTTTGTATTTGTTTTGTCACTTCATCAATGCGCTGCGCATTCACCAAATCTGATTTAGTGAGTGCCACAATGCCGTGCTTAAGCCCTAACTGATCAATAATCGCTAAATGCTCCAGTGTTTGGGGCATTACGCCATCATCAGCCGCAATCGCAAGCATTACGTAATCTATACCAGTAGCTCCAGCAAGCATGTTATGAATAAAGCGCTCATGCCCAGGCACATCTACGAAACCTAAAATATCGCCGTTATCTAGAGGTTTATAAGCAAAGCCTAAATCAATGGTAATGCCACGCAGCTTTTCTTCTTGCAAACGATCGGGATTAACTTGAGTTAATGCGTAGACTAACGCAGATTTGCCATGGTCAATATGGCCGGCAGTACCTATGATCACGCTTATTCCCCCACGGATTAAGTTAATTATTTTTTTAAAAAGCATTCAAAGTTGAATTCAGAGCATTCAGTTTTAAATGCTTTTTAAAAAAGCCTTCCCGCATAACTGCGGAAAGGCTAAAGTCAAACTGATATCTATAAAAATTACTTTTTAATAGATGTTTCTGCAAGCTCCAATACTGTCGTGCGATATGGCGTAAAGTTCACGCGATTGCTTACCGCATACAATTTAGATGGCGCATACAAGAATAAGACATTAGCTTGATCATGCACATAACGATCCATTTGTTTTGTTAAAGCTTCTTGCTTAGTAGGATTGTTAACAATCTTTTGTGCAATCGCTTCAAAACCAGCATCTTCTGGCATGTTACGGAAACCACCATCTTTGCCGAAGAACTCACGGAACACAACACCATAAGGATAATCAGGTGACCAGTCAAAATGCTCAACTAGTTTAATATCCCAATCATCGCCTTTGCCTGATGTATCAACGGTAGCATTGACACCTGACGCTGCTAAGCTTTTAACAATCGCATCAGCA
This sequence comes from Methylotenera sp., assembly GCA_046594885.1. Lineage (GTDB taxonomy): Bacteria > Pseudomonadota > Gammaproteobacteria > Burkholderiales > Methylophilaceae > Methylotenera_A. The sequence continues at coordinate 8,417 of JBKJRD010000038.1, forward strand.
ATGGCTTTATGACCATCATCTGAGGCAATCACTAAGCTAGATACGCCATGCTTGGCTAAAATTGGTTTAGCTTTAGCTGGTGTGTATGCATACGCTTTTAAGCTGTTATCATAAGCATACGAACCCTTAGTAATCATTGATGGCATCTGTGTGCCGAAGCCCAAAGAACCTTCTTTAATAACTAATTGTTTATCGACAGCATTGTTGATTGCTTTGCGTAGAACTTTGTCAGTCCATTTAGAGCCAGGTTTATTCTGGTTAAATACGCCAACAAGTACAGTCTTTGCTTTGCTTTCAACAAGACGTGCATTTTTGCTACTTTTTAATGCAACTGCTTCAGTAGGTGTCAACTCAGTGACAATATCCACTTTTCCACCTTTAGCCACTTCTTCGAGCGCTTCAGCTTTAGAAATAATATTGTCAAACTTGATGCTTACCTTAGGTTTACGGGCTGGATTCCAATAATTTGGATTAGGCTCCATTAAAACAGTTGGTGAGCGTTTATCAAGCTCTGAAGTGCCTTCTTTAAGAATAAACGGACCAGTCCCCCACGGACCAGCAGCGCCTATGACTCACCAATGCCCTTCAGCATTTTTTTTCTTCTGGTCTACGAACGCGAGTTCATTCCAGAATTTAGTACTACCCA
>JBKJRD010000051.1:0-20666 GCA_046594885.1 Methylotenera sp.
AAGTGCTTTAGGTACTTTGTCAAAATCGACATTGTGTTTTACTTGCACGCCGGCAGAAACTTGCGGAACCCATGTATCTTGATCGTAAACCGCATCGCCAAACAAACGCACTTTGGCACCTAAAGTATGCAAGCGTAAATGTTCGTTTGGCACCACGTCGCTTAATCCAAATCGTTGATGACTAAATGAAATTTCGACACGATTGTCGAAACCAACTGCAACACCAGCTAGATTCATTTCAAAGCCGCCATTGGTTCTGGCGTGCGTGTAAAAAGCCGAGCCGCCTACTTCGTCTTGTGTGCCGTAACCTGCGATTAACGCCCAAGGCGTTAATCCGCCGCCAGCAGAACCTTCAATCTGCATCACGCCACCCGTCGCTAATAAGCGCTCGCCCGCAAAGATTGAAGTAGACACGGTTGCTGTTAATAGCAATGTGAAGATTGATAATAATATTTTATTTAGCATTTGGTTGAATATATGATAAAAAGATTTGTCGTAATGCTAAGTCTTGATTGATTAACAGCCTCTACCACTTAACATTTACTATTAAGCAAAAAATGCACCAAAGTTTTAAAAAGGTCTTTTTTGCATAATTCATCACACCATCGGAATGTCAATATGCAGCAGTTTGTTATCAAGCTAATTATTTTTGTCTTAGTATGCAGCTTGGCTGCTTGTGCCATGTTTAAAGATAACCACACATCTAACGTCGCAAAAAATCAACAAAATAGCCTTTATCATCGCATTGGCGGATTGCCAGTGTTAACCCAAATTGTGGATGAATTTATTGATGATGTCGCCACTTCGCCCAAAACCAAACGCTCTTTTGATGGCATTAAGTTAAAGACATTAAAACAAAGCGTAGTGGCGCATTTGTGTGAGTTAACCGATGGCCCTTGCAAATATGAGGGTGAAACCATGGCGAACTCTCATCGTGATGCTAAAATAACCGAGGCGGAATTTGACGCTTTTGTTGGTATGTTTAGAGACACCTTAAACAAACATTTAGATACACGCGAAAAAAACGAACTACTGAAAATTTTAGCGCCAATGAAGCGTGATATTGTGGCGAAAAGTGAATAGTGGCTTAATTTTTGATCTAAAAATAGGGTTAAGTACTGCTAAGTTAAACATGCTAATTGTAAAACAGGCGTTTTAAACAGTAATTTTAAACAGTAATTTTAAACAGTAAAAAGCATAATAACGATTGTTTTGTTTGGAGTGTGCAGATGAAAATTTATTTAATAATCAACATGATGCTTTTAAGCCTGTTGAGTTTATCGGTACAAGCCGCGGCAGTTTCGATTGAGGTGTTAGATGCGGCGGGCACGCCAATTGAAAACGCGGTGGTGTATGCACAATCGGATAGCACAGTCACAGCCACACAATCTAACGCAGTGATTGAACAACGTGGTAAACAATTTAATCCTTTGGTAAGTGTGGTGCAAACCGGTGGCGATATTACCTTTCCAAATTTCGACAGTGTTCGGCATCATGTGTACTCGTTTTCGCCAGCAAAAACGTTTGAGCTTAAGCTGTATTCTGGCGTTCCGGCTAATCCAGTTAAGTTTGATAAAGCAGGCACCGTAGTGCTGGGCTGCAATATTCATGACACGATGGTGGCCTTTATTCATGTGGTGGATACGCCTTATTTTGCAAAGACCGACAAAATGGGCAAAGCCGTATTGCGCGATTTGCCTAATGGTAATTACACGCTTAAAGCTTGGCACTATGCCTTAGCTAACGAGAATGTAGTAGTTGAGCAAACGCTTGCGCTGAAAGCACCACAAAATGTTGTCATGCAGCTTTCGCTTAAACCTTTTAATATACCTGCTAGAAAATAGTCATTTTACAATCGCTTGATTTTTAATAAAAATAATTGAATTGAATGCAGTTATCTTTTAAGCGCTTACAAAGCCGCATCATCTTTTTATTCCTGACCTTAATTCTGGTGGTGCAGTTTTCTGGATTTGTGGCTATTTGGATTGGTATTAACAAAAATGCGCGTGTTGCTATTTCCGAGCAATTAGACATTGGTGAAGAAGTGCTGCGTACGGTTATTAATAGGCGCGGTGAAAACCTCGTATTAAGTGCGCGAATCTTAGCCACCGATTATGGCTTTCGGCAGGCAATTGCCAGCAATGATCATGAAACGATTCAATCTGCGTTAGAAAATAGCGCTGCAAGAATTGAGTCGGACATCAATATGTTGTATGGCGCAGAAGGTTTGCGGAAAGTAGTTTCCAATCATTTGCCCGCCAACATTACTGACAATCCTATTCTTGAACTGATTGAATCAACGCAAGCTGGGGCAGAAGCTTACAATATTGCCGTTTTAAATAACATTCCCTATTTGTTGGTTGCGGTGCCAGTAAAAGCGCCGTTGACTATCGCTTGGATTGTGATGGGATTTGAAATTGACGATAGCTGGGCGGCACGAATTAAAGACGTTTCTCGCTTAGAAGTGAGTTTTATTACTAAAAAAATAGCTAAAAGCACGTCAGTAAAGCAATTCAATTGGAATTTATCTTCCAGCACCATGAGTAAGCTTTTAGCGCAAGATACCATTACAGGCATTCCTGCTGATTGGCCACAATCATCAAGTGTCAGGCAAGCTAGCGTAAAAAATAATCAAACTTTAAACGGCGAAGTATCGATTAAAGGCTTGGATTACAGTACGCGCTATATTGAGTTATTACATCATGACGACCAATTATTGGTTGCCGTGTTGCAGCGCTCAATTACAGAAGCGTTAGCGCCTTATTATAGTTTGCAGCTTAATTTGTTAGTGTTATCTATTTTGGGTGCATTGGTTTTTATTGCCGGCAGCATATTTACTGCCAAGCGCATCACACAACCTTTAACCGCTTTAGTAGAAACGGCTGAATCGCTAGAAAAAGGCGATTACAGTCAAGCGATTCAATCTAACAGCAAAGATGAAATTGGCCATTTAAGCCGCACCTTTGATCGTATGCGCCAAGCAGTGGCAGAGCGTGAGCAGAAAATTAGCAAATTAGCGTATTGGGATGAGTTGACGCAATTGCCTAATCGCGCTTTTTTCACCGATCAACTGCTTAAATTTAGTGAAAACTTTCAACAAACCAATCAAACTTTTTCAGTATTAATGATTGGTTTAGATCGATTTAAACATGTGAATGATGTGCTAGGCCATTCGGCTGCAGATCAACTATTAGCAGGCGTTGCACAACGCTTATTGCAAAGCTGCAAAAGTGAGATGGACGTGGTAGCGCGCTTGGGTGGTGATGAGTTTGGCGTGATATTAGCCGACACGCAATCAAGCACTGCGTTAGAGATTGTAAAGCGTTTACAAAACGCGCTGGAAACGCCAATCGCGCTGAATAACTCTTTTGTGGATTTAAGTGCAGGCGTGGGCGTTGCTAACTTTCCTGAGCACGCTACCGATATAGAAATGCTGTTAAGCCGTGCAGAAATTGCCATGTATGCGGCTAAAAATACGTCTGGCAGTGTTTGTTTGTACCACAACGGTTTAGATGTGGCGAATGAGGAAAACTTATCGCTGATTAGCGAAATTAAAGTAGCGGTTGAGCAAAACCAATTTTGTTTATATGTGCAACCCAAAATTGATTTTGCTAGTGGCCAAGTGCTGGCCGCGGAAGCCTTAGTGCGCTGGAATCATCCAGAACGCGGATTGGTTTTCCCTGATATGTTTATTCCGTATGCAGAGCAAACTGGGCATATTGATAAAATCAGTTTTTGGATGTTGTCAGAAGCTGCAAGATACGCCGCAATCTGGAAAAATCAGGGCTTAGATATTGCACTGGCGGTTAATCTTTCTGCCAGAGATTTAATCGATATAGAGTTGCCCAATAAATTACAAAAAATACTAGATGCACATCATTTGCAGGCTAACTCGATCACATTAGAAATTACCGAAAGCAGTATTATGGATGACCCAGAGCGCGCGCTAGACACGGTTAAACGCATCGCTCAAATGGGTATTGAGCTTTCAATTGACGATTTTGGCACAGGTTATTCTTCGCTGGCTTATTTAAAACGCCTGCCTGTGAATGAGCTTAAAATTGATCGCTCGTTTGTCATGAATATTGAACTCGATCAAAGTGATGTGACGATTGTGAAATCGACCATTGAATTAGGGCACAACTTAGGGTTGAAAGTAGTGGCAGAAGGCATTGAAAACCAACAAGTGTGGGATATTTTAAAAGCCTTGGACTGCGATTACGGGCAGGGCTATTTTATCAGTAAGCCAATGCCTGCCGATCAATTGCTCGATTGGGTGACCGGCTGAAAAGCATCGCCAAATTGGGTTTTATAACAATTACTTTTATAGACTTAACCATTATTTTTAATCAAAAAATGCGCCAAATAAAAGGGTTAAGTAAACAAATAAGTTAACTTAACCAATAGATTAGCTTAATTTTTCTGTTTTTCACCAATATGCGTTTCGCCACGTTGTTTGGCTAATATCACTTGCTTTTGTCTTTCAGTTAAACTGGCGCGTTTTTCCTCGCTAATGGTGTTGTAGCAATACGGACAAGAAATGCCAGGTGTATATTGCGCGCTGGCCATTTCGGCGGGCGAAAGTGGATGACGGCAAGCGTAGCATTGATCAAATTCGCCGACTTCTAAATTATGTTTAACCGCCACGCGTTGGTCGAACACAAAGCACTCGCCTTGCCATAAACTGGTCTGCTCGGGCACGGTTTCTAAGTATTTTAAAATGCCGCCTTGCAAATGATAAACTTCCTCAAAGCCTTGTTCCAGCATATAACTGCTGGCTTTTTCACAGCGAATGCCGCCCGTGCAAAACATGGCCACTTTTTTGTGTTTGGTTTTATCCAAGTGGTTTGCAACATAGGCTGGAAACTCTCGAAACGTGGTGGTTTTTGGGTCAATCGCACCTTTAAATGTGCCAATATCCACTTCGTAATCGTTACGGGTATCAATCAAAATCACATCGGGGTCGCTAATTAACGCGTTCCAATCTTCTGCTTTCACATAATTGCCCACTTGTTTGGTTGGGCTCACGCCTGCAACGCCCAGCGTGACAATTTCTTTTTTCAGTTTTACCTTCATGCGATAAAACGGATGCTCATTGGCAAACGATTCTTTATGTTCTAAGTCTGCGAATCTGTTTTCAAACATTGCATCAGTGCGCAAAAAATGTAGCACAGCAATAATATCTTCTGGCACGCCCGCAATAGTGCCGTTGATGCCCTCTGAAGCCAATAAAATCGTGCCTTTAATAGCATGCAATTCACAAGCTGCAAGAATAGGCGCCTGCAAGGCAGCGTAATTGGGCAGGCTGACGAATTTATACAGAGCAGCGGTGAGATATCGCGGTGCGATGTTGGATTTTATTTCAGACATGCTGTTACTTAATAATGACTAAAAGCATTATTTTAACACCGCGCACAATTAAGCAGAAATAGTGGTATCACAAATCAGGATTTCACCATTGCCGTTGCAAGCTAAATCGCCCGCGTAACGGCTTGCGCGCAAGCTTTTAATATGGTTAAAACGTGTACTTAACCCTTTAAAAGCGCTAAAAAGTAAGGCTAAAAATGGCAAAGTATGCGTGCCGCAATGTTGCATTGTGGCGTGTAACTGCGGTGTTTGCGTTAGCATTATCGTGCCGCGTTTCATGGCAAAACCCACATAATGACCCACATTTCCATAAACGCCAATTGTGCCTGCAATCATGCGGCTACCGCAATAATCGCCAACATTGCCATCAATTAAAATCAAGCCGCGCCGCATCTGGTCGCCAACGCGGTCTTTAGCGCTGCCTTGGCAAACAATGTGGCCGCCACGCATCTTGCAACCTAAAAAATCGCCACAGTCGCCTTCAATGCTAATTTGCCCGCGCAGCATCTGATGACCAATGTAATTCATGTGCTGACTGGTATTTTTAAATATCAGATGATTAACGTCAGTGCCAGAAACAGCAAAATAGTCACCAATTTTGGGTGAATTTTGAGTGTTAAGTAAGTTTAAGTTTTCTATCTCATAAATGCTCAAATCAGCCAGACTGTTCGGTGTTAAACGGCGACAATCAATCGCATGCGTGAGATTAGCCTTAAGCGTGAATGTAAGCGCATTCATGTTAATTTTTGCCCATAATGGCATGCAATTTAAAATGATGTGGGCCTAATTTTCCGCCATAATTACCAGCAGAAATGCGTTTAACGCCGCTGGTTTGACCGTTTATATTTAAATCGCAAATGGCTTGAATGCCAACGCGCATCGCTGTGGCAATATCTTCAAATGTCAGCCCATCAATCACGATTTCTAGCACACTTTCAATATCGTCATTTAATTCACTGTTGACTAAACCTTTTAATGTTGGGCAAAACGCATCGTTGGTTGAGGCGAACATTTTTGGGTATTTACTACCGACTTTAGAACCAGAGCGAACCACCCCACCTGGAAACGGCATAATCACATTCGGCACTTTTTTCATGGCTTCAATCGCCGTTTCTGCTGCGTGTAAAGCCGCCGATTGCGAGGTGGCTAAAATCAAAAAGTTACCGCCACCAATCGCGCGTAGCATGCCAGTAGTTTCTTGCACCACAAACTCGCCATCCATGACAGGAATGCGCCAATATCGTTTATCATCGATTAATTTGGAAGTTTGATAACCATCGCCAAAATAACGTAAATTTTTGCCTAAGTTTATCTGGTCAACTTCCAATCCTTGCTTAGGCGCAATACCCGCAAAAGCCGCCGCAGTCGGGCAGGTGAGTATGCATTGCCCCATACGCGTTTCCAGTTGTTGCATCAGCACTTTGCTGCCCATCGCAAACATCAAGATGCTTACCCCGGGTCTGCCGTCAGGCGTTTCATCGGTCGATAATTCACGCTCAATGCCAGCTTCAACCCCACAGCCAATCACGCTAGTGGCAAAGCCGGACATCGCATTGGCGGCGTGATAAGCCCATTTTAAGTTTAGCGCGGTAATCAGCACTCTTGTGCCGCGCATATTAAACGCTTCGGCAAAGGTGTCATCAATTTGTATGGCGTTTATAATCATGTTAAATGCGGATTTTTTGTATGGCTAATGATGCCACCACGACCATCTTCCGCAATTTCATCGCTGGATATTTTAAAGTTATCTAATTGAATCGTATGATATTTATTAAAATAGTCTTTTAAATCTTTTTCTACTCCAATATCAAATGCAGGTTTCGCGGTGTGCGTTTTACCCCAAACCACTTTGATTACTTTTCCGTCTTTAACCACCAAGTTGCCATCTTTAAACACATAATCAGGTTTTGCAAACATGGCTTCACGGTTGGGTTGGTCGGTGTAAATGGTAATGTCTGCCGCGGCGCCAACACCTAAAGAGCCGCGGTCATTCAAGCCGATTAATTTAGCTGCACCCGCGCGCGTCATAATGGCAATTTCATATAACGAATATTCGCGATTTAAACTGGTTAAGTTGCTCATGGCTTGGGCGTCTAGGTTTAGTTTGGCAAAAGCATCATTCCTAAAGCTTTTATCCATCAACAAGCGAATTAAATGTGGGTAACTGGTAAACGGCGCGCCGTTAGGGTGGTCGGTGGTTAAGAAAACGCGCCAAGGATCTTCAACTGATAGAAAAATTTCCAATCCAATCGCCCATTGCAGCGCGTTTACATAATTTTGATCGCGATATTTAAACGGCACCACGCCACAACCTGCATCACATTCAATATCCATAATCACCGACTTTTTAGGGTTGGCATATTGGCTATTTAAATGCTGCATCATGCTATCGCCTGAGGCGGTGACGGTTTGGCCAAATAGAATCTGCCCCACATCGGCGGTGATATGTTTATTTTTATTCAATGCTTCAGCTATTTGCGCGGCAGCAGATGAGAATTTCTTGTCACCCTCAGCGCCGTAACTGTGAAACTGAATATGCGTTAGATGCATGGGTACACCATCGGACGCGCCCATGGTGTTTAATGTGGTTTCAAAGTTACCTGCAGCGCCTAAATTATTGCAATGTACATGCAGCGGTTTGGCAATGCCTAAATCATGCACAGCGCGGCTTAAGCTTTTCAAAATTGCGCGCGGCGAAACTTGATAATAAGGGTGATTTTCGTCTAAATTTAATCGGCGTTGGTTGAATTTAAAAGCCGAAATACCGCCCGGGTTCACCACTTTAATACCAATCGCCTGTGTCGCGTGTAGCGTCCAAGCAACGTAGTCGTTAATGACTTTTTGGTCAGCATTCCTACTCAACAGCCGCAAAAAGTAATCGTCATTGCCCAACATGGCGTAGCCGCCTTTATCTATCATCGGCGTATCGGCCATTTCAAGATGCGCTTGGCGGGCGTTAATGGGCAAAATTGCTGGCTCAAAAGCCGCGGTGTAGCCCATTTCAATATATCTAAAACCAGTGTCGGCTGTATTAGGTGTAGCATGGTTGATTGTAGAGTGACTGCAATTGGGCGTGCAAATATGTGCTTCAGGCTCGGAATAGTTTTTTGTTTCTTGAAATTTTGTCTGTTGAAATTCTGGCAGCATCATACGCGCGATATTCACTTTACCGCCGCCGATATGGCTGTGCATATCAATCGCGCCAGCCATCACTATTTTTCCTTTTAAATCATAGGTTTGACTTATTTTTTCAGTGCTCGTTGGCTTGGCAATAATCTTGCCATCACGTAAATAGATATCTTGCACAACGCCATCTGCGCCGATAACGGGGCAGTAAACTTTACCATTTTTTAAACACGTAATCACCGCAGTAAAACCTCAATCTGCTGCACAACTTCAGTTAATGTCGGCAAATCTAGCGTTTGCGCAGAATAAGCACCAACTTTTTTTAATGGCAGAATCACAGCAGAATCCACTCTAAATAAAGTACCGCTGCAATCTAAACCTGGTGTGGCTACTGGAATAAATACATCAGGCGTTTGTTCAAATTTTGTACTGGCATTGCCTAACATAATTAAAGGACAATCTGTTTTTGGCGGTGGTTTTTCTGGGTTAAAACTATTCACCCAAACAATCGAGTCATGGTCAATCTTAAGGTTATTTAAGCTTAATCCACTGAGCCAAGTATTGGCGTTATTAGCGGAGGTATCACCATCACTACCGCCCAATGACAAGCCAGCCGCGCGGCTATTTTGATTATTTAATAATGCCACTGTTTCAGTGATGCTTTGAATCGTTAATTCGGCATGCGCAAAGTCTAAATCTTTTGCAATCCAAGCCAGCACGGCATATTTAGCTTGTTTTAATTTGTCGGCTATGACGATTAAATCAGTCACTTGAATGCCAGCAATACTTTGCGCTTTTAAGGTTTTGCCAGCAATTAAGGCGCGCAAAACCGCTAATATTTCGGGCAAGTCAGCATTACCACAATGAATGGATAACGGCGGCCTGCCATCTGGCGAAACACCAGCATTTGTATTTAGATTTTCGCCAATATAAATCACCTCACGTTTACCAGCGTCGGTAAACATTGCGTCTGATTGTGGACGACTTAACCATATAAACCGCTCAAAAAAACGTGGATTGTGCGAAACAATATCGGTGCCAATACATACCAACACATCGGCACGATTTTTCACCTCTGTTAGCGTGGTGGTTTGCCAGCCAGTGCTTTGTAAAACGGCCATATTGCGCGCCATGCTTTGCGCATTGATATGGCTTAAATGACCATTGGTTTTTTGCGCCAGGTGGTAGATCGCCCGAAAACCTTGTACACCGGTGCTTAAGCCTGCAAATAAAGGCTTGCTGCTGGCTTTTAATAATTGCGCCGCGTGTGCAAATGCTTGCGCTAAAGACGCCGTTTTGCCATTAATTTGGGGCGACTTAACACGCAAAGACTGCTCAAAAAAACCGATACTTTGGGCACAATCAGTATTCAACACTTTGTTGCCTGACTGCTTATTTTCGATGAGGATATCGTCGCATAACAAGCCGCAAGCTGGGCAAGTCGCAACAGTTATTTTGTTATCTTGCAGGTTGATTGCCGAATTTTGCATGTTGGGATTTTGCCACAATTTAGCCAATCAGGCTGTTGATTTTGTTGCTTTTAACTTTTGAATGATGCGGTTAGAATAACTTAACCATTTAAAAAGCACAAAAATGCAAATCATCGCCGAAAACTTAAGCAACGTCGCACATGTGATTCAATTGGCTGTCGCGCCTGTGTTTTTACTCACAGGCATTGGCGCAATTTTAAGTGTATTGACGGGCAGGCTAGGCAGATTAGTCGACCGTTTTAGAGTGTTAACAGAGACCGAAATCACCCTCCCACAAAAGAAATCCACTGAATTAGCGATATTGTCTGTGCGTGCAGTTTGGGTGCATTGGTCAATCACGCTTTGTACCGTATCTGCTTTATTTGTTTCGCTGGTGATTGGCGCGCTGTTTGTGGGCGCAGTCATTGGCGTTAATCCATCGCGCATTGTGTCTTTTTTGTTTATTGTGTCAATGGCTAGCTTAATAATCGGTTTAGGCTGTTTCTTGCGTGAAATATTCTTATCAGTGCATATTTTTGAATTAAAAAAAATAAAACTTAAACGTTAAAAAAGGGGCAATGCCCCTTTTTTGGTTAGCAAAATATTGTTTGGTTAGCAAAATATTGACATTATGCACATTATTTTTTGCCACATTTTGCAGGTTTGGCCGATTCAAGTTCTTCTACCACACCTTTGTTGTGTTCCACTTCAACACAAGAGCCAACGACTAATGGGCCATGATCGTTATCAATCTCAGTTTTATCAGTCACTTCTACCTGCTGGCCACTTACCACCCACATGCCAGGATTTTCGGTTGGACGGCTTTCAACAGTGCCGTAGAACTCTTCATCGGCAAATGCTGGGATGCTAAGTGCAAAGCAGCTAGCGGCAATCAATAAGCCCGATTTTAATGAAAATTGAGTGTTGGCTATGTGCATATTTTTCTCCTTAGTTTCAATAACTATTAATTAGTTTAATTAGCTATTAATTGTGTGAAATAAAGCGTAAGCAGATTTTAGTTAGTTTTGCCAGTTTAAACGTATAGGATAAATGCGGATTTTTTTGTAGGAATGCATGTAGTGACAGGTGAATGAACCTGCAGGTGAATAATTTTAAGTAAGATGAAATCAGTTTCATTTACTTTTTTAAAGGCTATTTAGTTTTGCTATCGCCGTTAATATTTCTGGTTTTAAGGTTTATCAAACCCGGCAAAAATGTTAAAATCCGTTTTTTGGTAAGTTGTTCATTTAATTATTAAATATTTTAAAATCTCTTGGAGTTTCAAATGGCAGTAGAGCGCACCCTTAGCATTATCAAACCAGACGCAGTAGCAAAAAACGTGATTGGTCAAATTTACAGCCGTTTTGAAAACGCTGGTTTAAAAGTCGTTGCAGCCAAAATGACACAATTAACGCAAGCTGAAGCAGAAGGCTTTTATGCGGTACACGCCGCGCGCCCATTTTTTAACGATTTAGTTAAATTCATGATTTCTGGCCCGGTGATGATTCAAGCCTTAGAAGGCGAAGGCGCTGTACTAAAAAACCGTGATTTAATGGGAGCAACAAACCCTAAAGATGCTGCTGCTGGCACGATTCGCGCTGATTTTGCTGAAAGCATTGATGCAAATGCAGTACATGGTTCAGATTCTGCAGAAAACGCAGCGATTGAAATTAAATATTTCTTCGGTTAAATAATTCAATCTTCGTCATTATGCTGCGTTGCGAATAAAAAATAATTTCCTCACATACTTAATGTATGCCTCGTCATTATTTTTTATTCACGTCTTGCCTAATTTAGAAGCTTGAATTATTGGAGCATATGAAGGTTAAATGTTTGATTAATCTACTCAATTATAATCAACCACAACTTGCCGATTACTTTGATAGTATCGGCGAAAAGCCTTTTCGCGCCAAGCAATTGATGCGCTGGATGCATCATTTTGGCGTACACGACTTTGCGCAAATGAGCGATATTGCCAAAAATTTACGTGAAAAACTAGCGCTGAGCACCGAAATTACCTTGCCAAATGTGCAGTTAGAACAAGTTTCTAACGATGGTACGCGCAAATGGTTAATTGGTACGGACGACAAAAACGGTGTTGCTAATAGTATTGAAACCGTGTTTATTCCTGAAGATGACAGAGGCACTTTGTGTATCTCTAGCCAAGTGGGTTGTGCGCTGGCATGCACGTTTTGCAGCACGGGCGCACAAGGGTTTAACCGAAATTTAAGTGTGTCAGAAATCATTGGCCAATTGGCGATTGCCAACAAATCATTACGTAGCGAATCTGGTTACGAATTGCTTTCCGCTAATGATCGCATTATTTCAAACGTGGTCATGATGGGTATGGGCGAACCACTGACCAATTACGATAATGTGGTCACTGCCATGCAGATTATGTTGGATGATAGCGCGTATGGTTTGAGTCGCCGCCGCGTAACGCTTTCAACCAGCGGCATTGTGCCTGCGATGGATAAGTTAAAAGAAGATTGCCCAGTGGCGTTGGCGGTTTCGTTGCATGCACCAAACGATGCGCTACGTGATGAGTTGGTGCCAATCAATAAAAAATATCCGATTAAAGACTTAATGGCCGCTTGTAACCGTTATTTAGAAAAAGCGCCGCGCGATTTTGTCACGTTTGAATATGTGATGTTAGATAATGTGAATGATACGGTTGAGCATGCGCATCAGTTACTGGAAGTGATTAAAAATGTGCCCTGTAAGCTCAATTTAATTCCGTTTAATCCGTTTCCTAATAGCGGTTACCAAACATCAAAACCTAGCCATATTCGCGTATTCCGTGATATTTTAATGCAAGCAGGTTACATTGTAACCGTGCGCAAAACGCGTGGTGATGATATTGATGCCGCTTGTGGACAATTGGCGGGCAAGGTAATGGATAAAACCAAACGCAGTCAGCTAAGTTCGACTGCGCAGCAGATGATTTCAATACAGGCAATTATATGAGCATTAGATCGATTGAAATGGTTTTAATAAGTGGTTTGCTTGCTCTAATTGCCGCATGCGCCACCACAACAACTCAAACCAATACGGGCGATATTTACAGCGAAACGGCCGTTACAGAACGCGCGCGCGCGCATAGTGACTTAGGCGCGGCCTATTTGCAGCAAAATAAGCTTGAAATAGCTTTGGCAGAGTTTACAATTGCCACAGAAATTGATGCGAATTATTCGCCTGCCTACAACGGGTTAGGCCTGGTGCATGCAACACTGGGGCAAGACGCTAAAGCAGATGCTAACTTCAAAAAAGCGCTGCAGCTTGAACCGAATAGTTCAGAAGCGCACAACAATTACGGCAACTTTTTGTGTGATAGAAAGCGTTACGATGAGTCTATTACACATTTTTTACAGGCTGTTAAAAATCCGCTGTATCCAACGCCTAATCTTGCATACGCGAATGCTGGGGTTTGTTCAGCACGCAAAAATGATATCAAAAGCGCCGAATTATATTTAAACAAAGCGTTACAAATTCAACCGCTAACCCATTCTGCAGCTTATCAATTAGCTGAGATTCAGTTTAAGCGTAATGATGCAAATGCGGCAAAAGCAAGCTTACAAAATGTATTAATCGCTTCTCCCAGCCCTCAAGCTCTGTGGCTTGCCATTAAAATTGAGCGTGTGTTAGGCGACCGTGATGATGAGGCAAGTTATGCCTTGCAATTGCGTCGGCAGTTTCCAAATTCTGAACAGACGAATTTATTGTTGAGTGGTCAATAAATAATCATATAAGTTAAGGCAGATATGGCACGTAAATCCATCAAAACGGTTGAAGATAAACAAACAGCGCAAAATGCTAAGCATAGCGATAGCAATCAAAACATGAACAACGAAAATCAAGCGCCAGTAGATGCTGTAGCCGATGAATATATGACCTACACTCGTTCTCGTTGTGGCGGGGCGCTGAAAACTGGTCGAGAAAAACTAGGCTTGTCAGTGCATGAAGTGTCCAGTAAATTAAAAATAAGTAATAAGCAGATTGAAGCTATCGAAGCTGACGATTTCGCAGCATTGCCAGAATCAACAATTGTAAGAGGCTTTATTCGCAATTACGCTAAATTGCTTAAAATTGAGGTTGAGCCTTTGTTGGATGCATATAACGTACTGGTACCAAGTAAGCAACCATTAGCATTTACAGTCAAACCAAGCTCTACCATGAAGGTAAGTAGCTATAACAAACCAAAAACTAGCCATCATTTTGGTGTTGCTTTACTCTTATTGTTGGCGCTAGGCATTTGGTATTTTTACCAAAACTATATCGATAAGCCCAGTACAATTGCCCTCAGTACTGGTGTTGAGAATATTGAGGCATTGCCAGAAATTGCTTTGCCTGCTGCCCAACGCGCTGAACAATCAGTGAATATTAATTTGCCAGCCGCCACAACAGGCAATGTTATGCAGGATGACCCTGTCACTAATACCACCACTGAACCCAGCGATGCACAAACCACTGTTAATACCTTAGCTAGCCCCGTTTCACCTGTTATCAACTCGGCTGAGTTAAACGCTAAAACCGCAAAATTGGCGATCAATGCAAATCAAGAAACATGGTTTAGTGTCGTTGATGCAGCGGGCAAGGAAATCTATAACAAAATAATTTTTGCTGGAAATAGAGAGTCTTTAGCGGTTAAGTTGCCAGTTAGCGTCATTGTGGGTAACGCGGGTGGGGCGACAATGACTATCGATAATCAATCAGTGAATCTAGCACCTCATACGCGTAGTAATGTTGCGCGCATTCAGTTAGATCAGTCAGATTTGAGCCAGTTTGAATAACGCCAGCATGCGGCGTAAATCTTTACAAGTGATGGTGGGCGATATTCGCGTGGGCGGCGGTTTGCATGGCACTTTGCCTGCTGCTGTCGTCGTGCAGAGCATGACTAACACAGATACTGCCGATGCCGAAGCGACCATCAAACAAGTATATGAATTGTGGCAAGCAGGTAGCGAAATTGTGCGCATTACGGTTAACTCGCCCGAAGCTGCTGCGCAAGTGGGCAATATCCGCGACGGCCTAGACAAGCTTGGTTGCAATGTGCCGCTGGTGGGTGACTTTCATTACAATGGACATAAATTATTAGCGGCTTATCCTGATTGCGCAAAAGGGTTAGCCAAATACCGTATTAATCCGGGCAACGTGGGTAAAGGTACTAAGCGTGATGAACAGTTTGCGGCGATGATTGAAGCTGCGATTGCATATAAAAAATCGGTACGAATAGGGGTTAACTGGGGCAGTTTAGATCAAGCCAAAATGGCGCAGATGATGGACGCAAATGCCAAACTCGCTGAGCCATTATCCTCAGACGCGTTAATGCGTGAGGCGTTGATTCAATCTGCTTTAGAAAGTGCACAGCAAGCGGTTGATATTGGTTTAAATCCTAATCAAATTATTATCTCTTGCAAGGTAAGCAATGTGCAAGATTTGGTAAAAGTCTATGTTGATTTGGCAAATCGTTGCGAATATCCCTTACATTTGGGCTTAACCGAAGCTGGCATGGGTTCCAAAGGCATCGTCGCTTCAACTGCCGCATTATCTTTGTTATTGCAACAAGGTATTGGCGATACCATTCGCGTGAGCTTAACCCCAGAGCCGAATGAATCACGCACCAAAGAAGTGGTGGTAGCGCAAGAAATTCTGCAAACCATGGGCATACGCTCATTCACCCCTTTAGTCACCGCTTGTCCAGGTTGCGGGCGTACCACGTCAACTTACTTTCAAGAATTAGCTATGCAAATCCAACGCTACTTACGCGTGCAAATGCCTGTTTGGCGTACTGCATATCCTGGTGTAGAAGATATGAGCGTTGCAGTCATGGGTTGTGTGGTGAATGGACCAGGCGAATCTAAACTCGCCAATATTGGCATCAGCTTACCTGGCACTGGCGAAACGCCAGTCGCGCCTGTGTTTGTGGATGGAGAAAAAACCGTGACTTTAAAAGGTGCGCATATCGCCGAAGAGTTTCAGGCGATTGTAGAAGATTACGTACAGAAAAATTATGCCCAAGGCGGCAAACTGCGTGTTGCGGTTAACAAAAAAACCATTTCTATTCAATCACTTAATTAATTAGTCCCTGCTCAATTGTCTCATATCAAATCTACCCATACACAATTTCAAAGCATTAAGGGTTTCTACGACATTTTGCCGGAGGCAACACCACTTTGGTTTAAGCTTGAAGACACCGCCAGACATATATTAAGCCAATACGGCTACAATAATATTCGTATGCCTTTAGTTGAGCCAACTGATTTGTTTGTGCGCTCAGTAGGCGAGCATACTGATATTGTTGAAAAAGAGATGTATGCGTGGGAAGATAAACTCAATGGCGACAAGCTGACTTTGCGTCCTGAGGGCACAGCAGGCTGTGTGCGAGCAGTCATTGAACATAATTTAACTTATAACGGCCCGCAGCGTTTGTGGTACAGCGGTGCAATGTTTCGGCACGAGAACGTGCAAAAAGGCCGTCAACGCCAGTTTCATCAAATTGGTGTAGAAGCCTTTGGCTTTGAAGGCCCAGATGTCGATGCTGAGCAAATTGTTTTGCTGGCAAGATTGTGGCGCGAGCTTGGCATTGCCGACGTTGCATTGCAGATTAACAGCATTGGCGATGCGGCTGAGCGCGCTGAATATCGTCGACACTTAATCACTTATTTTGAGCAACATTTAGATGTGCTAGATGAAGACGCAAAACGCCGTTTGCATACCAACCCAATGCGCATATTGGATACTAAAAATCCGCGTATGCAAACGATGTGTGAAGCCGCGCCAAAATTGATGGATTGTTTAGGTGAGGCATCTAGAACCCATTTTGAAAAGTTGTGTGGTTTATTGAACGATGCAGGCGTTGCCTTTGTCATTAACCATCGCTTAGTGCGTGGTTTGGATTATTACAATCGCACGGTGTTTGAATGGGTGACGACCAAGCTGGGCGCGCAAGGCACGATTGCAGGTGGCGGACGTTATGATGCGCTGGTTGAACGTTTAGGCGGTAATCCAACGCCTGCATGCGGTTTTGGCATTGGCTTAGAGCGCGTGTTTTTATTGATGCAAGAATATGGCGTAACCGCCGCAAATTCACCCGATATTTACTTGGTTAATGTGGGTCAATTAGCAGAAAAGCAAGCGTTTATTATTGCAGAATCGCTACGTAGTTTAGGTTTAAGTGTAGTGCTGCATGCTGGCGGCGGTAGTTTTAAATCGCAAATGAAAAAAGCCGATAAAAGCGGCGCACGCTTTGCTGCCATAATTGGCGATGATGAAGCCGCAGCAAATGAAATTTCGCTGAAACCCTTATTGCAGGCAGGCGAACAAAAACGTTGTAAACTAAGTGAAGTTGTTCATCTATTAATGAATGGATAAAGAAGCACCATGGCTGAAAATAATTTAGCAGACAGTAAACAGTTTTCAACTGCCATTATTGTGCTGGGTTTATTGTTAGCCATTGGCATGGCAAGTGCCGCGTTTATACTAGGCGTACAAGCAAAACGTGCAGTCTCAGGGCAGCAATCCATTACCGTTAAAGGTTTAGCCGAAAAGCCCATTAAAGCAGATAGCGCAGAGTGGACAATGACGGTTGGCGTAAGCAACGCCACGCAAGCTGGCGCATTAGAGAATTTGGCACAAGAGCGCCAAGTAGTGGAAACATTTTTGGCCAAGCAAGGTTTTACACCAGCGTCATGGTCTGCCGATGTTGAAACAATAGGCCCGCATTATGAAGAGATTTTTGTTAAAGATATGCCTAGGCAAGTGCAAAATGGTTTTGATGCTTACCAAAATATTCGAGTTAACACGCAAGATTTGGGCAAAATTACGGCTGCCAATAAAGCTTTTTTGCAGTTACGCGCAGAGAACCACCCCGTTTCAGCGCAAGCACCCAATTATTTAGTGAGTAATCTAGAGGCTGTAAAAATGTCATTAATTGCAGAAGCCACAAAAAATGCGCGCAATCGCGCGACAGAATTTGTCAAGCAAGATGGTGTAAAAGTCGGCGTGATGAAATCGGCAAGCCAAGGCGCATTTTATATACTGCCAGTTGGCGGCTACGCCAGCGACGATAGCTATGATGGTGTTTATGATAAATCCACAGTGGATAAAACTGCGCGCGTTGTCGTCACGATTGTTTACAATATTGAGTAAAACATGTCTGAAATTTTAAATATCAACAATCTGTCAGTCACACCCAAAAACGAGCCGAATCGTTTTTTGGTTAAAAATGCAAGGTTAACTTTGTCTGCTGGCAAAACCACTTGTATCGTGGGTGAATCAGGTAGTGGCAAAAGTTTAACGGCGCTGAGTATTATGGGTTTGCTGTCTAAGCAATTACAAGCCTCAGGCCAAGTTGTATTTAAAGGACAAGATATTTCGGTACTGCATGATAAAGCCTTACAAAAAATACGCGGTGCTAAAATCGGGATGATTTTTCAAGAGCCCATGACTTCACTTAATCCAGTTTTAAGCGTCGGTTATCAAATCGGTGAGGCACTAACAGCGCACTTGGGTCTTAAAGGCTTAGCTTTAAAATTACGCGTTGAAAGCTTATTGCAGCAAGTGGGCATTCCCATTGAGCGTGCCAATAGTTATCCAGATGAATTGTCTGGCGGACAACGCCAACGCGTGATGATTGCAATGAGTATTGCTTGTGAACCCGCGCTATTAATTGCAGATGAGCCCACCACAGCGTTAGATATGACGGTACAAGCACAAATTTTGCAATTGTTAGATGCGCTTAAAACACGCATGAACATGGCGATGCTATTTATCACCCATGATTTTGGCGTGGTTGCCGATATTGCGGATGATGTCATTGTCATGTTTAGAGGCGAGATTGTTGAAACCGGCACCAAAAAACAAGTGTTAGAAAAGCCGCAACATCCTTACACCAAAGCTTTGCTAGCCTGTGTGCCCGATTATGAGGGCAAAAAACAACTCAAGCCAATTGACTATGCATGGTTAAACGATAGCAAGGTTACGGCATGAATATCAATCATCAGATAAATGATGTTATTTTGCAGGCCAATCATTTGGTTAAAACCTATTCACAAAGTAGTGGACGTTTTGGGTTTGGTCGCACACAAATTAAAGCGCTAGATGATGTGAGTTTGACACTCAAGGCAGGTTCTACTCTTGCGGTAGTTGGTGAATCTGGTTCGGGCAAATCCACCCTGGCGCGTTGTCTGTTACAATTGCACCCTTTCGATAGTGGTCAAGTACTGTTTCAAGGGCAAGATTTAGCTAAATTAGACGCACAATCACTCAGAGCGATGCGTAAAAATTTGCAAATGGTGTTTCAAGATCCGTTTGCCTCTTTAAACCCGCGCATGCGTGTGGGCGAGATTGTCGGTGAAGGCTTGTTGATTCATCAATTAGGTAGCGCTCTTGAGCAAAAAAATAGAGTACACGAAATTTTGGTGCGTGTTGGTTTAAATGCAAATGATGCGTTGAAATACCCGCATCAATTTTCAGGCGGCCAACGTCAACGCATTGGCATTGCGCGTGCACTGGTATTGCAACCAAAAGTAGTGGTGTGCGATGAGCCAGTATCTGCACTAGATGTCTCTGTGCAAGCGCAGATTTTGCTATTGTTAAAAGAATTGCAGCAAGAAATGCAGTTAAGTTATGTGTTTATTAGCCATGATTTGCGTGTGGTACGCCACATCGCCGATGAAATGGTCGTCATGCATAAAGGTAAAATAGTAGAACAAGGTAACGTAGCGGAAATTTATAATTCGCCACAGCAGCTTTATACACAGCAGTTATTAAGTGCAATTCCAGGGCGTAAAGCGGCTTAGTTATTAGTTATTTAAATGCCGATTGCGGCTAAAAGTTAATTTAGAGAGAAAAGTAATGGCATACGATTTAGAAGAGCAAGAACAGTTAGATGAATTTAAAGCTTGGTGGAAAAAAAATGGCAAGCTAGCCACTAATTTGGTGCTAATCATTTTAGTCGCCTATGCAGCTTGGCAAGGCTACAACTATTTTCAACATAAAAAAGCCATTGAAGCCTCAACGCTCTATCAAAACTTGGTTGTGACCGATATCAGCAAAGTAGCCGAGATTCAATCTCAAGCCACAAAATTAACTCAAGATTACGCTGGAACACCTTATGCAGGGCGCGCAGCCGTTCTTGCAGCAAAAGCGAGCGCGAAAGTTAACGATAAAAAAGCCGCTAAAACGCAATTAGAGTGGGCGTCAAAAAATGCTAAAGAAAGTGCCGTTAAAGCAATTGCCAGTTTGCAATTAGCCGCTATTTTATTTGAAGAAAAAAGCTATGATGCCGCTTTGCAATTGTTAGCAAACGATGACGATCAAGGTTTTATTGGCCTCAAAGAAGATTTAAAAGGTGATATTTATTTAGCGCAAGGTAAAAAATCGGCAGCCAAAAAAGCTTACGAAACCGCTTTAAACAATCTTGATGCACAAGGCAGAATGCAGCTATACACAAGGCAAAAGCTGGAATCATTAGGTTCGGTAGCAGCAGGCTCTAAGTCTTCAGGTGCTTAAATTTTGAAGTTAAATATGCAGATGCAGTGGTACAAATGGTGCTTAGTGGCTAGCTTAACAATCTTGACAGCTTGCAGCACAATTACAGAGATGCGTTCAAGCTTATCGGAAAAAATATTTGGGCGTGAACCAGCAAATATTTTTTCCGATAAGCTTGAACGCATCTCTGTAATTGTGCTGCAAGCTGTCAAG
>JBKJRD010000090.1:0-19441 GCA_046594885.1 Methylotenera sp.
TTCGAGTTAAACCACCCCAGATTTATTGTGCTGATGCTATTGCTACCTGCAGCTTTTGCCATTTCACAAAAAAACAATTTCAAATTTACATCTGTATGGACAGATAAATTTATCTTACTTTATATTTTGTTGATCGTAGGCTTAAATCTTAGAGATACAACTATTACTGACACATTAAGACAGTTGTTTTATGGCTACACTGATATATTTTTGCTCTACTATGTTGCAAGTCGCAGTATTAAAGACTTAGCACAAATGAGGACTGTACTTTATGCTTATGCCACTTCCGCCATTGTAATCAGCCTTATCGCGGTATTTGAAAGTGGTAAACAATGGCTATTATACAATCCACTAGGATCTGCCCTAGGTTCTGCAAACTCAATGGGAGACTATTTAGGGCGGTCAGGTGAGATTCGTGCCATTGCATCATTAAGCCATCCCATTATTTTGGGTTATTTTATAACTATTGCCGTAGGGTTTTTCCTATTTACAAGTAGTACAGTACAAAACAAATCCACAAAAAAAATGGGCTTAGCTATTTTAGCTTTAGGTTTGTTTGCACCTCTCTCTCGCGGCCCCTGGGTTGGTGCATTAATTATGCTGACAATTTATCTTGCACTTGGGCCAAGCCCCATCAAAAAAATAGGTATTTTTTTCATTTCTAGCATTTTTTGTTTATCAATTTTAATCGCATTGCCGGGTGGTAATAAAATAATGAATTTAATCCCGTTTGTCGGACAAACAGAAAAGCACAATATTGATTACAGAGAGCGACTTTTTGAGAACGCTTTAATAGTAATTAAAAGAAATATGTTTTTTGGCTCATCTAATTACCTGCAAACGCCTGAAATGCAAGCGATGAAACAGGGGCAAGGTATAGTTGATGTTGTCAATACTTACTTGTCTGTCGCGCTGAATGCAGGTCTAGTAGGACTTTTATTATTTGTTGGCGCTTTTATATCTGTGCTTTTAAGCATGCGTAAAAAGCTAAAAAGTATTAAAGACTATACTCAACAACAACACATTTTGGGTAGAAGTTTAATCGCTGTCGTCATATCAATCATGGTAACCATAGCTACTGTTAGCTCAATTGGCACTGTAGCAATTATATATTGGTCTTTGCTTGGGATTGGGGTGGCGTACTCAAGAATGCCTATTGAAAATGAGTACTAAAATACTAGTAGTAATAAGTTTTTGATTCGACCTCGGCTTTATTAAAAACCACTCCCAGCAAATTATTTTTAGGCAAGTGATGCAGCGTTTCTTCAATTTCTGATTGGGTAGACATGCCATTGGCTACAACCAACAATATACAGTCCACTTGAGGCAACAATACCATTGCATCATCAGAATTTAATACGGGCGGACAATCAAAAATAACGATTCTAGAATCATACCGATTCCTCAGCTCTGTAATCAAAGTTGTGACTTTTTTAGACGAAAGGGTTTCAGCTGACTTTGAAACAGGCTTCATTGTTGGCACAATAATCAGGCGGTCAATCCCAGGGTTAATCATTACGTCTTTAAGTGGTGCTTTATCTTGCAAATAGTCATTCATAGATTTTTCGGTATGAATGCCTAAATATGTGGCAACCTTTGGGCGACGAAAATCAAAATCCACCAAAATAGCAGTTTTCTGTGGTTGATGTGCAATACTAATTGCCAAGTTGATTGATATCAAGGTTTTACCAGACTGTGGCGTAGGCGAAACAACTGCTATCGTCCTCCAATTGTTTTCCTCCATTTTCTGAATAATCTGCGTTCGTAACGAATCGAAACTATAACTATTTAAATCACTTTTTGAGTGCGCAACAATTCTATTTTTTTCTAGATGTGCGCTGTCTAACTTAATGACTGGTGTATTTAAATAAGTAATCATCCCCAGTTCGTTTTCTGTGTTCGGAAACTCCTTCACTATGTTTTGTGTAACAGTAACAGGCTGTGAAGTTTTACCGCTAACTTTAACCTCAGCATTTTCTACTTTTGCTCTTGCTAATGCATCTTTAATTTTTTCCATATTCAGTCTCTATGCAAATCTAGCCATCAGTTTAACCATCAATAAATCTAACGGCATAATGGCAAAATGAATTATTAATAATAAAATGACAGTAATACTTAATATGGATAAAAGCAGGTATAGGTGAAAGTTTTTATTGCGTTTTATCTCTGCTTTTGTGGATATATAGGGAATGATAACCAGTGGTCTCATGTTGATTAATGCAGTAAGTGACTCCACACCTCTTACCCTTTTATCCAGCATTTCTAACAACATTACCAAAGCAAAAGCAGCAGCGATACCGCCAAATAAACCTAAAGCAATGACTTTTTTTCTGTTCGGCTTGATAGGTTTGTCTGGGAAAATGGGCGGCTCTAACATAGAAAAGCGTTCCGCTTTGTTTTCTTGCTCTAAATTCTCAGCTATTTTTGCGTTGATTTGTTTAGATTTAACTTCTTCATATTTAGATTTTGCGTTCTCGTAATCACGCATTAATGTAAAAAGACCTCTTTCAATTTGCGGAGTTTGCATCACCTGTGCTTGCATCTGATTAACTCTTGATTCTAACGACTTTCTTTGTTGAGCTAAGGAGTTTAGTCGCGCTTTAGCCGCCTCAATTTGCGCTTCAACTTTTGCGGTAACAAGTTCAGTTGCCAGGTCTTTTTTAATTGGTTTGTTCGTTTTTATTTCTGGTGTTTTCTCTAGTGTTTCAACTTGTCTTTTTAAAGCCCGTACAGTTGGATGCGTATCTTTATACAAAATGAGTGCACGCTCAAGCTCGGCTTTTGCTTTTTCCAACTCCGACACAGAGCCTATTACTTCCCCACTGGCATTGGTACGAACATTGGCCTTTGACGCTGCCAGCTCGACATCTAAATACCTTAATTCCTCTTGTGTCGATTTATAATCGCGATCAACTTCTTTGATATCGGACTCAGAGCGTTGCAACAAGCTCATGTGCATTTCTATGTGTTCTGGCAGTGAGTTTGAGTGTTCTTGCTTAAAGGTGGCTACTTTATTCTCAACATTCTCCAGCTCTTTTCTGAGCGATTCAACCTCTTGCGTTAAAAATTCAGTTGTCTCTGTAGCGCGCTCTGTTCTCGCTTTTACATTTTCATCTAAAAACAAAGTGACAATTTCGTTGGCGACTTTGTGTGCAAGATCTGGTTTTTCATATTCAAATCCTACTTTAAACGCAATTGCCGCTTTGCGACCGCCTTCAATATCTGCGTTTAAAATAATCACAGAAATACTCTGGCGCATATTGTCAATTAAGGTTGATGTTGTTTCAGAATCAATATCTTTGGGATACAAATTGTATTTTTGAATAATGCGATAAAGGTTATCTCGGGTCATCACTCTTTGCTTAATCACCTCAATACGTTCATCCGCGTAACTTGTCACCGTCGCTTTTACAACATCATCTGGAATTTGCTGAGACTCAATTAAAATAGTTCCGGTAGATTGATAAGTAGGCGGCAAAAATACAGCGGCGGCTACCGCGACCAATAAGATGACAACAAACACACTCAGCATCTGCAACCATCTGCGTTTGAAAATTGAGAGGTAATCACCAATTGTTAATTCGTATTCTATTGCCATATTTAAATATTATTTCTTAAATGTTAAAACTCAGGGATATTATAAATGAGTGACAAACCTAGGTTAGTGTTATTTGCTGAGAAATTATTTTGTTTAATAGTTCTGTGACCTGCCACGAAACGCATTTGCCAATTAGACGTTAATTCTTCCGTATAAAATCCATTGATCTGTGTTGTTTCTGAATCAAACAAATTCTGCTGGCTTTTGCTCATGTTAAAATTCGTTCCCCAAGAGCTTTTATCAGTTAAATTGTAACTGTAAGTTAAGCCAAAAGTGTCTGTTTCTTGAAAAGATCCAAGACCACCTGGCGATACCGACCGAGCGAGATTTGCCTGAAAATTACTTTTTAAACCAACATGACTTAAACTCGCATCTGCAATAAATCCCGAACCTGAGGTGGATGCATTATTACCCGCAGTTGATTGATTTCCAGAGCTGCTTATACTATTAACACCGACACTTGGCGCAAAAGTCCAATTTGGGCTGAGTAATATGGTACTGCCGACAAGTATATTTTTAGACTTGCTCGATTGGCTAAATCCATTAAACTGATTAAATTGAGTAAACGGAGTCAAAATATTGGGCTGAGAGGATGAACTCTCAGGCTGAAAATCAGTGAAACTTAACCGTATAAATGGACTAACTTTTTCATTCAATTCATAACTGATTGATCCGTTATAGCTTTTGGTTGTTGAATTAACAAATGATGAATCGGTAAAAGTAGTTGTAGAATAGCCTGCCCCAAGCGCTAGGTTTAATCTCTGGGTTAATGCATAACTATAATTTGCCGCCAACGATTTATTCACAGAGGTGCCATCTACATCGGTTAACGCATTGGTGTTAAATTGGGTAAAACGTGAGCTACTTTTAACATACCCCGCACTTAAAGAAAAGTTGCCTCTTTCAAGCTCTCTTTCCCAGCCAACTCTTAAAGAAGGATCTTCGCGATCATTACTGATATTTTTATCAGAAGACCTTTGCAAGGTCATGCTCAAGTTTGTAAACCACCGGTTTTTCTCATTAAGCACCGCTAACGAGTAAGTTGGTATTGTTGTATATCGCCAAACACCCTCTTTTTGTTGTCTTAAATTTAAATTCGTATCGTAATCAACATTAATGGGTGCTGAAGCTTGTTGCAACAAAATTAAGGCTTCTGCAGGCATAGAAAAAAGTGCTGTGCACGCGAACAGGAGTTTAAAATTTACTTTAGAGATCAATTTTATATTCTTAACAATAATTGTTATGGTGTAAATGTGATTAAAGCCATTGTGGCTAAAAATTCACAACGCTGTATGGCGTTACCCAACATTAAGGTACTAAAAGAGTATCTCCATTTATAAGTAGAATATTCGATTCTAAGTGCTTACCTTCAATCAAATCTTCATAATTAACTGATATTAAAGTAGGTTTATTATCAACATTACGCAATACCTTAATTTCATCTGCATCCGCAAAGCGATCAAGTCCGCCCGATTGGCTAAGTGCCTGTAAAACCGTTAAAGGCGTTCCCAGCAAGATAGGGCCTGGCTTTAACACTTTACCAATCACATAAACACGATTACCTTCAATATTGGTAATCACTACCGTTACTTGAGGGTCAGGCAAATAAGTCTTTAATTTCTCTGTAATGCGTGCTTCTGCCTCAGTGGTAGTTGCATTTCCCACTTCTACTCGACCTGCAAGTGGGAATGTAATGCTACCATCTGGCAAAACTCTTACTTCTTTATTCAATGTTTCCTCACCCCAAACGGAAACCTCCAGAATATCGCCCTCGTTCAATTTGTACATGTCTTTAGACTCTGCACCAATAGCAATGTTGGAAAACAAAAAGCCAGCTAAGAAAACTGAAAAATAATTATTGATGTTCATATGTTCCTCCTATTAAAACAATAATATAAAAAAAAGGGCTTGTCGCCCTTTTCAATATAAAAAGCAGATAATTAAAGTGATTTATATCATATTTTTGCTAAATGTATCATTTAATACAAAAATATATTGTAAAGATAAGCAGATTTCAAGCCCTGATTATAATATTTTGATGTAAATACTCAATAGTCCTATTGGGCGTTAAGTTAAAGCAATCAGTTCAATGCGCTCAATAAGCATCTTTACCTGTAAACACTGCTGCTGTGCGTATTAAAATCGACAAATCTAACCATATTGACCAATTGTTGATATATTCAATATCGGATTCGATACGCTTTGTCATTTGATCTATTTGTTTCGTTTCACCTCTATAGCCGCGCACTTGCGCCAAGCCAGTAATGCCTGGCTTAATATTGTGACGGGCATAATAATCACTGATACGATGTGAGTACACTTCGTCATGCTGCACAGCGTGGGGCCTGGGTCCTACCAAAGACATGTCACCTGTAAGTACATTGAAAACTTGAGGCAGCTCATCCAAACTCGTTTTGCGAATAAACGCACCCACTTTTGTAATACGGGGGTCATTTTTTTCTGCTTGTTTAAGTACTTGGCCTTTTTCAAGTTGTTGATCAATACGCATGCTACGAAATTTCCAAATGCTGAAAGTTTTACCGTTCCATCCAGTTCTATTTTGTCTGAAAAATATGGGTCCAGGACTATCAATTTTGACAGCAATCGCAACGACAACTAACACAGGGATAATGCACAATAAGATTAAAAAAGATAACACTTTGTCTTCTATCGCCTTGCCGAGTTTGCTCATGCCAGTTAACGGTGTTTCAGATAAAGTTAACACAGGAATACCAGCAATTTCTTTAACGCTATGATTGATGAGTCTCAACGAAAATATATCGGGAATCCAGTGAATCGAGACGTGCTTATCCAGTAATACAAAATATAGCTCTTCCAATACCCGCGAAGACTCCAATGGTGTGACGATATAAATCGTATTAATATCATGCTCATCAATTAAATCAGATAACTCGGCGACTTTGCCCAGATGAATGGTGCGGCTGGTTGGATAATCATTTAATTCGGATTTTTGCGTTTTGCGCTGCAGGTTAACTTCTTCTTCAATTGAAACATTGCCAATGACGCGTTCGTTTAACCATGGGTTCGACGATATTTTATGCTCAAGATAGTTTGCGAGTTGGCCTTCACCGACAATAATCACATTATCGGTGACATGAGAATGTTTATTAATGCGACGGTTGATCATTCTCACGGCAAAATGAATCAAGCTTTGTACAACAAAACCCACCAAAAACAACTCAGCAATAAAAATACGGGAATAGACATCACTTTGTTTGGTTAAAAAGCCCAGCACAAATAAACCGAGAAAACTGATTGACCACGCATTAAACAAACTGAATAATTTTGCAACAAAGCTGGAACTGGTGCGATAGATAGCAAAACGATCGTACATCACTGATACCAGCCCTAATAATACCAGCATTAAAATCACGTAATCTTGTGTGAGAAAGCCAACATTTAACTGCACAAAAAACCAGGCAACACTTAATATCGCAAGGCCATCTAATAAAGGTTGTAATACATTGATAAGGCTGCGTCTACGCTGCAACACAGATCGAGATTTTGATCGAATTACCATAAATTGATGTTTATCTAAGTTAGTCTTTGCG
This sequence comes from Methylotenera sp., assembly GCA_046594885.1. Classification (GTDB taxonomy): domain Bacteria; phylum Pseudomonadota; class Gammaproteobacteria; order Burkholderiales; family Methylophilaceae; genus Methylotenera_A. Next base: position 7,171 of record JBKJRD010000090.1, read on the forward strand.
GTGCATACTTAGCAACAGCTTGCGCTCTGCATGACACATCTAGTTTTTGAAAAATACGTTTCAAGTGATTTTTAACCGTATTGGGGCTAATCGTTAATATCATTCCAATTTCAAAATTGGTTTTGCCCGTTTTTACCCAATGTAAAATTTCGTGCTCACGCTCGCTTAATCCACCAAGATTGAGTTCTTCAATAATATCTTCTTCTGTTATCGGTGATTCCATATACTCAACACGGCGTAATGCTGAATCAACGTGCGGCATCAATAACCCTAGCACTGAAAGCTGCACTTGAAACTCACGTGCTTTATCAAAAAACACATAAATACAATCATTTTTACCACGTGTATCACGCACACCATAAACCAATAAAGAGTTCATGCCTACCAATTTACGCGTAAAAGCTGTGGGCGATTGTGCATTAATGCCAGCTGCATCAAAAAAGTTGATACGAAACCATCTTTCGCCATTATCTAACCAGCGTTGATGTAAATTGGACATTAAATAAGCAAACACACCTGGCGCATCAATCAATTTTTGCGTGCGAATATCATCAATATTAGAAGAAACATCAAAGTTTAAATCGCCCGCAGTAAAATCACCCCAAGCCGCCACTAAAATATCATGTGGAAGCACTTCATTTACACTGCCTTGCATCCAGTTAAAAAAGTCAACGTGCTTTTGAACAGAAAATGATTTTTGAATCACTTTAAAAACTTGTTCCCAATTTTGGTTTGTCGTATTGTTCATCACTGCAGGCCTCTCACGATTCATATCGATTAGATGAGAGTACAGTTGCATGAATAATACCAACTTTTATATTCATTTTATTATTTATATAAATCAATAAGTTATGAGTTTTTAACTAGCATAAAACGCACATTTAATGATAAATCATCATCATTGATGTCATGTATTCAACACTTAAAAATAATGGAGTGCTGTTATATAAGCATGATTGAATGAAACTTTTATTAATTATAAAGCGTAAACTGCAGGTAAATTACGCCACCACCCATCTACATCCATACCGCAGCCAAACACATATTGATTTGGCACAACCAGCCCAACATAGTCCGCATAAATCGGCTTTTTAATTGCCAATTGTTTTTCTAATAAAACGGCTGTTTTAATACTTTTTGCGCCTAAACTTTCACACGCATCAACAATCGCTTTCAGCGTAATGCCTTCATCAAGAATGTCATCTAAAATGATGACATCTTTGCCCAGAATATTGCTTTTAGGTTGAACTAACCAGTCTAGACTTTTGCCTTGCAGCGCATGGTAACGAGTAGCATGAATGTAATCAAAACTTAATAAAAATTTTAATTTGGGTAGTAACTGCCCAGCAAAAAAAACGCCACCGCTCATTACACATAACAATGTTGGTGATTGCGAGGCATAATCGATATTTAACTGATCAGCGATGGTTGAAATTGCTTGATTAACCGCTTGTTCGCTATGAATTAAACGTGCTTTTTTTAAGTAATTTTGAGGGTTAAGTTGGTCCATCGCCAATAGTTATAGGCTAACTGATGTTAAATAAGCCAAAAAATCATCCGCAATTTCTGGATGTTTAAGTGCTAGCTCGACGTTTGCTTTCATAAAACCCAACTTACTGCCACAATCAAAGCGTTTGCCTTTAAAGCGATAAGCATAAATGGTTTCTAGCTGCATTAAGTCAGCAATGCCATCTGTTAATTGAATTTCTCCGCCTTTTCCAGGCTTCACTTTTTCTAAGCAATCAAAAATTTTGGCCGTTAAAATATAGCGTCCTACGACCGCCAAGTTAGATGGTGCATCAGCAGGTTTTGGTTTTTCAACAATGCTTTTAAGCTGCAGTAAATTCTCACCCACATTAAATGCATCCACAATGCCGTAACTCGCTGTTTCTGCGGGCAACACATCTTCTACCCCTAAAACAGAACAGCCTTTACTGGCATAAATAGCCGCCATTTGTGCTGTTGCGCCAGGCTCAGCATCAATCAAATCGTCGGCCAAAATCACACTAAATGGATGTTCTCCGACCACCGGTTTAGCACACAATACTGCGTGTCCCAAACCTAGTGCCTTAGGTTGACGAATAAAAATACAAGAAACATGTGAAGGCAAAATCGCTTTCAGTGTTTCCAGCAATTCTGTTTTGCCACTGGCTTCAAGCGAGGCTTCTAATTCGCTGGCATTATCAAAATGATCTTCAATCGAACGTTTATTGCGCCCTGTAATAAAGATAAGTTCCGTAGCACCTGCTGCAATTGCTTCTTCCGCCGCATATTGAATCAATGGCTTATCGACAATCGGTAACATTTCTTTAGGGCTTGCTTTGGTTGCAGGCAAAAAGCGTGTGCCTAAACCAGCAACCGGAAAAACAGCTTTGTGAATCGTTTTCATTTTACTCTCTTGGTTTCATGATTATTTAATGCAAAGTACTTTGTTCATCGGTTGCGTTAGCACGCAGAATAAAACTAGCTTGTTGTTGTGGATTGTATTCTTCTACCCATAATTTTAACGCATTTTTAATGTTAACTTCATCTGCGCCTTGGGCTTGATTAATCCAACTTAACACTTTTTTTACCCAAGTTTTATTGACTGGTCGTGCTAAAGCAATGCGTAATTTTTCGTGTGGCGTCGGTATTGTCTGCTCGTCATCTGCAAGTAGCTCTTCATAAAGTTTTTCGCCAGGGCGCAAGCCAACGTATTGAATATTAATATCTTCCAATTGTAAGCCAGATAATCGAATCATATCCGCCGCTAAAGTCGCGATTTTAACAGGCTCACCCATGTCTAACACAAAAATTTCACCACCATTACCCATTAGACCGGCTTGCATGACTAGCTGTGCCGCCTCAGGAATCGACATAAAATAGCGGGTGATGTCGGGATGCGTAATGGTAATTGGGCCACCTTTGGCGATTTGCTCTCTAAATTTTGGAATGACACTACCACTGCTACCTAGCACGTTGCCAAAGCGCACAATCACAAAGCGCGTCTTGTTTTGAGTGCCCAATTGAACATCTTGCAAGCCTTGACAAACCATTTCGGCCAATCGCTTGCTCGCCCCCATTACATTGGTAGGGTTAACGGCTTTATCGGTTGAAATTAACACAAATTTTGCAACGCCAACTTCTTTGCAAGCTTGTGCTAATGTGTAAGTGCCTAATACATTATTCGCCAAAGCTTCCCAAACATTGCCGTTTTCCATTAATGGTACATGTTTGTACGCCGCTGCATGGAAGACAATTGCTGGCTGATATTGTGTGAGCAAATCTTTTACACGCTGGCTATTTTTCACATCTCCCGTCATGTAAATGCATTTGATCGCACATTTTAAATGGCTAAATTCTTGTTCTAAATTGTAGAGTGCAAATTCAGAAATATCTAAGCACACCAAAGAGCTAGGTTTATATTTTAAAATTTGCCGACATAGCTCAGAGCCAATTGAGCCGCCTGCCCCACTCACTAACACCGCATTATTTTTTATTAAATGCTGCAAACCAGTGCTATCTAATTCAACTGCATCTCGTCCTAATAAATCTTCCACATCCACTTTTCTAATTTGCGAAACATTCACTTTACCGCTGATTAAGTCGTCAAACGCTGGCACCGTTAGCACCGCAAGGCCTGCCTCATTGGCTAACTCTACCGCGCGCCTTCTTATTTGGTGCGAAGCAGATGGCATAGCGACAATTGCATGCTGAACACTTAATAGGCCAGCATAATCGCCTAGCAAGTTTAATCCACCTAGCACTTTTACACCATGTAACTGGCGGCCATGCATCGATTGATGATCATCTAACATGCCCACCACTCTCCACTCAGGGCTTCTTGCCAAGTCTTTTACCAGCGCTATCGCCGCCTCCCCAGCGCCCAGCAACAATACTGGCTTTCCACTTTTATATGTCTGCCCATATAGCGCATAATCTTTCCAGGCGCGATACAAAAGCCTACTACCACCCACCATTAAAACCAACAGCAATGGATTTAAGATTAATACTGATCTTGGTACAAAATTCTGCGGTTTTAACATGAAAAGAACCGCAACAATAATTAAAGCAGCCACAAAAATAGCCTTCAATACGCGCTGCAAATCGGGCAAACTGGCAAAACGCCACACACCTTTATACAAGCCAAACTGTAAAAAACAAAATACTTGTAATGGCACCGCCCACGCTGCAATATATAGCAACGAAGGCATAAATTGTGCTGGAATATTAAAATTAAATCTGAGCAAATAAGCCAGAATCCAAGCTAAAACAGCTGCAGTAAAATCATGCAGAAATGCTGAAAAAATGCGCCAATTTAAGAATTTTTTAATCATTTATTGTTTGAATCTTTTTGTGCATGCATAAAACATATAAGTGAATTGTACATAAAGTGTGTTGGTTAACGAAATCTGGCTCAATTTTTAAAAGCTTGCCAACGTCTATCTATTAGATGCATTAACTGATAGTAAACTAGCGCCCAACAAAGTATGCCAAATACAATCATTTGCATAGGTTGCTTTGTGAATAAAATTGCCGATATTGCAGCGCAAAACATCAGCAAATATTCAGCTATTGCAGTATTTCGATGACCCCAACCCAGTTGAACTAGCCTTTGATAATAATGGCTTTTATGTGCTAGCCATATTTTTTCTCTTTTTAACAATCGTTTAAGCAGCGTTGTTGTTGCATCTACTATAAAAGGTGAAAAAACCAACAAGGGAAACCATGCTGGCCAGATTGCCCGTTGCCAACCAAATAAGCCGATGGCACCGGCTAAAAAACCCAATGGGATAGAGCCAGAATCTCCCATAAAAATTTTAGCGGGATGGAAATTAAACAGCAGAAACGCCAAACATGCGGACGTAACGCAGGCGCACATCAGTGCTATTTGCATACTGCCACTCAAATAAGCTGCAAGCGCATAAGCCGCAAATCCAAACAAACCCATACCGCCCGCCAAACCGTCAGATCCATCCATAAAATTATATAAATTGGTCATCCAAGTCATCAGCAACATGAGTAACGCCATTAGCCACCAAGCTTGATATGGCAACATCACTAAAATAAACGCAGCATTTAGTACAAGTTGTATCAATAAACGCCATTTAACCGACAAATGATAAATATCATCTAAAAGCGAAATGAGCATTAAGCAAAATGGAAATAACACCCAAAGCCAATTAATAGGCAACAATAGCCACGAAATCAGTACACCCATCATGATGGCCAAACCGCCAGTTCGCGGCGTCAACTTGACATGTAAGGAACGCTGGTTGGGTTTATCAAGCGCGAAATTTGCAATCGGCGTTTTTAATATCAAAAGAATTGCAAATAAGCTAATAAAGAAAGAAATCAACAGATATTGCATGTTAAGTACGCTTATTCTTTAATGATTTTAGATACCATTGGGCCGTAATTTTTAACCCTTGCTGCATATTAAAAGGCGGCTTCCAATCTAACTGTTGGCGAATTTTTGTGCTATCGATGACTAAAGATAGAGTTAGCCGATCAAAACTGGAACGCTTGCCCATTAAGCCAGCAAAAAATCGCATCAACGCAACTGGAAAAGGTATAAGGCAGCTGGATTTGTTCAGTGCAAACGCTATTTTTTTTATTAATTGAGGCATTGATACATCCTCTCCATCACTCACTAAATACGTTTTCCCCGCCGCGTTGGGATGAGTAGCACAAGTGATGATTGCATCAACCAAATTACCAACATATATTAAGCTACGCCTAGCCTTAATATTTGCCAACGGCAAAGGCAATTGCTTATTAACCAAATGAATTAATGATGCAAAGTTAGCTTTAACACCTGCACCATAAACTAAAGGCGGGCGAATAATCACCACCTGCATACCAGTTTCTTCTTCAATTGTTCTCAAAGCCTTTTCAGCCTCATATTTAGAAATAGCATAAGAATCTTGTGGGTTGGATTTATCTGCCTCATTAAATGCTTGAACAGATGTATATTCACCATTTACCTTGATTGTGCTTACAAACACAAAACGCTTCACACCGGCGCTTGCCGCAGCTTTTGCTAAACGAACTGTACCATGCATATTAACTGCTAAAAATGCTGCTAAAGCATCATCTGCAAGCTCGCACATCATATGCACACGCGCAGCCAAATGCACAACAAGATCCATATTATTTAACTTATTATCCCAATTCGTTTTTTCGTTAATTTCATCGGTTAAGTCATATTGAACATGTTCAATATGATTATTTAAGCGCCTTGTAAACCCCTTAACGCAATAGCCTCGCAAGGCCAGCTCTTTGAATAAAGCCGCACCAACAAAGCCATTTGCGCCAGTGATTGCTATATTTAATTTATAGTTATACATATTTGGCTAATCCATATCACCCAATTAGCGGTCGAAAAAGAATCGCAACATACTTTTAACATGCCAAACTAAATAAGTTAATTTTTTATGGCTACTTCTTCTGGCTTGGTGAATCACAGTTACGTTTGGGCAAAACACAATATCTTGTTTAGCTTTTTTTAATGTTTTACAAATATCCACATCTTCGTAATACAAAAAATAACGCTCATCAAAACCACCAATTAATCGATATTGCTTAGATTTAAACAACATAAACATTCCTGCCACCCAATCAGGATTAATAATCACATTATCTGTTGAATAATCTGATTTTTTCTGACGACTTAACACTTTTTTTATCACAGAAAATGGTGTGGGAAACTTCCGCACGCTGTCTTCAACGCCACCTTCTGGATTTCGTACCTTGGGTGCAATTAATGCTGCTGAATACTCATTGAGCGCTGCAATTAATCTAATGAAAGGATTTTCAACCAACCTTATATCTGGATTAATCACACAAAAATAAGGCGTATCGCATAAGCCAAAGGCCTGATTATGGTTTGCGCCAAACCCTTTTGCCTGCTGATTACGGATGATATGAATTGGAAACGAATAATCTGCCACTTCAAAGGTTAAAACTTCAGGCAAATTAAGGGTTAAGTCAACTTGAATAGTATGGCAAGCATAAGCTTCTAAATCATTCAGCAACTCTTTAACTAAATGTTGTTGTTTATGGCTGATTACCGACAAGGTAATGATTTTATTTTTATCGTACATTAAAATTAACTAATAAATCTTTTAATGAGTTATGTCCACTTAGATTTTAAATGTCGATAACTTCTGTACAAGAAACGCCACATAACACCTTTAAAAGAAACTTGATTTGATATGTCTAAAGCCTCTTGTAGAGTGTCTGGTTTATAGGCCTCTTGTAAAGGCGGTGATTGTAAAGGTAAAGCATGCCTTGCTAAAGCATGCTTTAAAATAGTATTACTGTGATATTCTAAGTATCTTTTGCGAGCCAATTTACTTAAGGCTAGCAGCTTTTTATTGTCAACTTTATTAACAAAATCATATAGCTCACTTGGGCTTCTCCATGCAAAGGCTTCCTCGTGAACCATATCAAATGTTCCCAGCAACCTAGATGTGGAGTGACTGTGAATAGCTAAGGGTATACCCGCTCCCATAGCCTCTATTAAAGTACGAGCACCCCCATAGGGAAAAGATGTAACGTATAGATCCACCTCATATTGTTGTAAAGCTTTCCATACACTAGTCACGAATGGAACATAAACAAATTTTGACTTGTCGACACCTAGTCTACGCATTGTTCTGTAAATTTTCCACAATGCAAATATAGTCAAACGTCCAATATGGATATGCCTGCCACCACTCGCTTGCAATAATTTTGGCACAACATCAACGTATTGAATAAAATAGGGAGCCTCAACCTTATTAAAACCAGCAGCTGTGCAAGTTACTAACTCACTAGCACTTTTAAAACTTAACATCTTATCGCGGCTACCCATATCATCAACAGTCATTGGTAAGTAACGATTGTTTTTAATATTAAGCCCATTTCTACAATAGTGATATCCCATTGGATGAATATCTACATGATCCGCATATTCCAAATTAACGCCTAAGCAAAGATGATGGTCACCATGATGATAAAAATGTAGATGGTAACCCAAACTGGGTTGAACAGCAGAAATTGCAACACTATCTTGATGATGGTTGAAAAGCCAAATATCTGAAGGCTTGAGTCTAAGAATTCTGCGCTGTAACCAGTTTAATTTATCAATTGGCTTACCGCGTGGCGCAAGTTCAATAGATAAATTTTTAATATCGCAGAACTTGTGCCGAATAGCTGCAAGACTAGTTGAACCGTTAATACCAGTAACTAAAATAATACTCTGAGCGCAAGGACTAAGTCGAATAATATCTGCAAGTACAGCGGTGTGTCCTCCTGATGCTTGAAGCTTACTAGCAATGTAAACAACAGGACTTTCTAAAACTTGAGTTGAGTTTTTATCAGATAAGTCAGTTATTTCATCCTTGATTAGTTGATTCAAATTTAATGCACCGATTTCTTGGCATAAATCATCTAGCAGTTTAGAGCCAAAAATTTGAGCGGTGTTAATCGGTTCACAAAATATCTGATCGACCAGTCGATGTATAGAATTTAAAGCCGCGTTAAGATTACCTTCAGATAAATGTACTTTTATCTTATCTTGAAATTGAACAATTGAATGAGCTAATGCCATTTTTGAATTTTTAACCTTATATATTTGTGGGCTATTTTAAAACAATTATCCTCTAGAACGCGCTAGCTCTTTCCAATCAATTGGAGTGAAGCGCATTAAGCCCATACGCTACCTTTGCACTTCATCTAACATGAATTTGCCATAGCTCCCGATCAAATTCGCCAAACTCTCTATCAATTGACCAATGCGTTCTTTTAGATGGCGTGAAGATTTATAAAGCATAACCATCTAATCCATTACTAAATTAAATTGATTCGGATAAACTACAGATCATCGTTAGAATCAGGTTTATCCCATCCTAATTGCATGGTTAGCTTTTATATACATTCGTCCTGCATCAATCACTTTTTTTAAAGTACTGTCATGTTCAGCCGAAAGTATTCCAAGTATTACAGGTTAATTTACCGCAAGTGTAATAAATTCCCCCACTACTTGTTCCACCACTTATATATTGCGTTATAACTATTGAAGATTCGCTCAATTTTTGCAATCTGCCATCGGCTCAACACTTGATTAAAGTCTGAAGTCGAAGCCAAAATCGACTTCCCGTAATTCGTCGAATAAGTAGCATCTTTACGGTCAAAGTCAAAATGCATTTTACCAAAACCCTCCCGCCCGATGGGAAAACCCAAGAAAGCTTCAAGACGCTGAAACTCTATGTCGTCACGAGCGACGATATTTTCATAGCGTACTACATGTACCAAACCTTGCTTATATAGATCAGATGTATGAACTCTCCAATAATAATTAAACATTTGAGATGTAATTAAACGTGCACAGATAAGCTGATGCAATACCTTAGATAACGTATGCCAATTGGGCGATTGGCGAAGTTCACGCCACATAGCCGACCGCTTAGATCGCTCCACCAAAACCATTGATGAAATTACTGCACGCGGATCACGCACCACGCAAACCACCTTACTATGCTCGCCGAAAAAACGTGGAATTAAATCAACCAGCAAGCTAAGCTCTGGATCTTTCAGGATTAGATACTTATATGGCATACCTTGAAAATGGCTAAGTACTGTGGCCAACATATCCTGCACCATACGCACGTACATACCAGTTAACTTTGCTTCATCAATCGCATACGCCGCAAACCGCTGCGGATCAGAGTAATGCAAAAAATCATGGAAATGCCGGACGATCTGTGTAATGTAAGTACATTCTGGCAGCATCGGAAACGACTGATTCCCAGCACATAATAGTCCTCCTAATATGGTAGTACCGCTACGCGGCGCACCGATTACAAGAACATTATTAAATACAGCAAGGTTAGTCATGATTTATCATTTCTGAATAGGTTAAATTCAGGTACATTTCTGCAATACTCCAACACGCAACAAATGCGTTATAACCTGCCCAGCACATACTTCGATTGAAAATCTAGCGGTATTCAAAGTAAGTTCTGGGGCAAGCGGCTCCTCATAGGGAGATGAAATTCCTGTAAAATTGCTAATCAATCCAAGTCGAGCTTTCTTGTATAAACCCTTTACATCCCTTTTTTCACAAACCTCAAGAGGGCAGTGACAATAAATTTCTATGAAATTTAAGTGTCCTACCAAGTCTTTTATTAGTTTACGATCAGCACGAAAAGGAGAAATAAAAGCAGTCAGAGTAACAATCCCTGCATCAAGAAAAAGTTTGGCTACCTCACCAATACGCCTAATATTTTCTTCTCGATCTTTGTCAGAAAAACCTAAATCTTTATTCAAACCCTGCCTAACATTATCTCCATCTAATACGTAAGTATGGCAAGCATATTGGTATAGTTTTTCTTCTACAGCATGCGCAATAGTAGACTTTCCGGCGCCAGACAAGCCAGTGAACCATAGCAATAAACTTTTATGTCCATTTTTCTCCTCTCGCCTTTCACGCGTCAAAGAGGCTTGGTACGAGGTTAAATTATTAGATGGTATTATCAATTTACTATTCTCATACACTATGCTTTAATATTTAAATGAATTACTTACCAATAACCAATAACCAATAGCTAATTGCTAAGTAGTATTACTATAAGTTACTTAAACAATAACAAGTTATCCACTACTCTACTTACCTGGCCTGCATCCAAAAATGGGGACATTGGCAAACTCAGCACTTCTTTAGATAACGTTTCTGCTATCGATAAATTATGTTTAGAAAACTCAGAATAACAAGCTTGCAGATGTGGAGGAGTTGGATAATGAATAACAGTAGTTATGCCCTGCTTTTCTAAATAATCGCGTAGAGCATCTCTATTTTTATTGCGAATTACATATAAATGCCAAACAGGCTCAGCCCATTCAGGAACATTAGGTAGCTCAAACCCCACATTTTTTAAGTTTAGATTTTGAAGTTGTGCTGTATAACTGTTAGCCACTGCACGCCGACTTTCATTCCATTTATCAAGCACACCCAGCTTTACCCTTAAAAATGCTGCCTGCATTTCGTCTAATCTGGTGTTGCAACCTTTCACCTCATGTTTATATTTAATTTGTGATCCATAATTGCGAAGTAACCGTACTTTTTCTGCAATTACTGCATCATTCGTTAAAACTGCACCTGCATCGCCTAAAGCACCTAGGTTTTTACCAGGATAAAAACTCGTTGCGGCAGCATGTCCAAGAGAGCCTACTCGACGGCCTTTATAACGTGCGCCCTGTGCTTGCGCGGCATCCTCAATAACAATCAAGCCATACTGTTTGGCAATCGCATTGATTGGATCCATATCTGCTGACTGACCATATAAGTGCACCGGAATGATAGCGCGTGTTTTGGAAGTGATAGCTGCAACTAGAGCATCTGGATTAATATTGTGTGTATTTATATCAGGCTCAATTGGTACGGGCGTGGCACCGCATTGACTCACTGCCAGCCAAGTTGCAATAAACGTGTTAGATGGGACTAAAACTTCATCTCCAGGGCCAATTTCATAAGCCCTTAATAACAAATGAATTGCGTCTAATCCATTTCCTAATCCAACACAATGCTTTACATCACTATAAGTAGAAAATTCAGATTCAAACGCTTCAACTTCTGGCCCAGTAATAAACCAGCCAGAATCAAGCACTCTTTTAAACGCCACCTCGAGAGGCTCACGAATTTCATTATGTAGTCGCTTAAGATCAAGAAAAGGAACAACCATCAAACAACTCCATGCACGTCAGATAAAAATTGTGGGTAATCACGATAGTAATCATCTTCATCAAAATAATTTGATGCCAAAACCATACACACTGCGCCTGAGGAAAAATTATCAATTTCTCGCCATATCATTGGGCAAACATAAAGGCCATAATAACTACGATTCATATGAATCTTTTTTTTCTCATACCCATCATCAATATGTATATCAAAAGACCCTGACATGGCAATAATTAATTGATGCAACCCTTTGTGTGCATGTCCTCCGCGCGCTGAGCCACCAGGAACATCATAAAGGTAATACACACGCTTGATATCAAAAAGTACATGTCGCCCACCACCTTCAATAAAAGTAAGATTTCCTCTAGGGTCATTTATTCTTGGCAAGTCAATTGTTTTACAGTGTTTAATCATTATTATTCCCCTCTTATTAAATACTTTTCTTAATTAATGCCAGTTTAGCCTCTAACTTCCATTCATCAACAACATTATCTGGATATCCACGATGAAAATGTTTGATCCATGGATATGCGGACTCACCCGAACCGTCTCTTAGTTTAATTGAAT
>JBKJRD010000031.1:0-15450 GCA_046594885.1 Methylotenera sp.
TTCATTTAATTTGCCTAATGCGGTGGTTAACTTTTCCCAATCTTCATCTTCCAAGCGGCCTGTGCGCATGCGATGCTGATCTAATCGCCCAACTGAACCAATCATGCGCATAGCCAGTTGCGTTGAGGCCATTTCCATGGAAAATACGGCAACAGGTAAACCAGTGTCTAAGGCCACATTTTCGGCAATATTGAGTGAAAATGCGGTTTTACCCATGGATGGCCGACCAGCAACGATGATTAAATCACCGCCCTGAAAGCCTGATGTCATGGAGTCTAAATCTGAAAACCCTGTTGGAATACCCGTTACATCGCTTGGATTATCACGTGAGAACAGCATGTCAATACGTTCTGCCACTTGCGGTAATAGTTCTTTAATATCCTGAAAGCCTTGACTGGTGCGCTGGCCGCCTTCTGCAATCTGAAAAATTTTGGCTTCTGCCTCATCCAACAGTTGCTGTGCGTCGCGTCCGTTGGGGCTGTAAGCGCTTTCTGCAATGCCGCTACCCACAGTGACCAATTTGCGCATAATCGCGCGTTCACGCACAATTTCTGCATAACGGCGAATATTAGCGGCTGTTGGCGTGTTTTGCGCCAATGCGCCTAAATAGGCAATGCCGCCAATGCTGGATAGTTCTGCAGTACTTTCCAGCGATTCAGCTACTGTGACAATATCGGCTGGACGATTACGTTCGACTAACTTGGCAATGTGTTGGAAGATGGTTTTATGATCAAACTGATAAAAATCTTCTGCCTTTAAAATATCAGCAATTTTATCTAAGGCTTCGTTTTCAAGCAGCAAGCCACCAATCACAGATTGCTCTGCTTCAATTGAATGTGGGGGAAGTTTGAGGGAATCCAGTTGTTCATCAGCCATGCGCTAATTATACCCAAGCTTGCGATACAAACTAAGCCATTTTTATTGCGTTATTTAAGTGGTTAAGTACATCGTCTAATAGGATTTAAAGATACTATTGTTTTGTTAATGTACTTAACTGGACATTAATTAACCCATATTGATAATCAATTAAAATAATTTAGTGGTTTTTTGTTTGAGTAATTCTGGCATCACAAAATTGGTTTGATCCCAACCCTCAATTTCTAAAACTTTTTTTAAACACTCCTCCATAATTTGATGGGATACTTCGGCTGCTGCAGCGATGGTCTTGTGCACCAATTCATCATTTTCACTACTATTGGCACAGTTCATCTGATAATCATACAGTTCACGCAAATCAAATATGGCCTTACATACTTGAGCAGGACACGCGCATTGATAAATCAACGCCTGATCAATCACCTTACTAATTTGTGCAGCGTTAAATTGCTCTTTCATGTTGTTTTTTCCTGAGTTTTTAATTGCAACGGGTTAAATGCTACACAGTCAATTTGGTCACTAAATCCTTTAATATTCAGGCTACCAATATCATATGCAGCCTCTTGTTTATACTTCACCACCGCATTGAGTTTTTTTGTAATCACTACTTCACCAGATTTAGCCATGCCGCATAAGCGCGAAGCCAAATTAACGGTAGCGCCAATGACATCATATTGAACTCTCTGGCCACTATTTTTGGAGTCTCCAATCAGTCCAGCTAAAACCAAGCCTTCTGCAACACCTGTGCCAAAAGGTAATTTTGAGTCATGTCCAGATTTAGCCAACTCAAAAGCACAGCTTAATGCCAGATAGGATCGACCTGCTCCTTTGAATATCGCCATCACACCATCACCTGTATATTTGATAATAGATCCTTCAAACTGCTTCACCAATGAAGATTGTGCGCTTAGCAAGTGATTCAAATACTCAAAGTATTCACGCGGTGGTATTGCTCTAATTAACTCAGTTGATTGGCGAATATCAGTGAAAAGTACAGCAGATTCATACATTTTCGCTACATTGTTATGCTCAGAATGGATTTCGCTTGCAGCAAATTCTGGCACTAAATGTTCAAGCAGTTGCGATTTCGTTTTTAAAGCACGAGAGTCTAATCTGAGTTTTAACATGTCTTCAAGCGCTAAAAAAAATCGCTCATTAGACAATGGTTTTTCAAAAATTAAATCGATACTTTTGGTTTGCTTCGCCCACGACTCAACAATTTTTAAGCCTGGTCCTGGAGAAGCGATGATGATAACGATGGATTGAGGAGAAATTTGTTTGAGCGTATTACATAAAATCAAGCTATCAAACTCATCAAAGCGGTAATTAAAAATGACCACATCTGGCCTTGATTGTGCAACTGCGTTAGGTAATTGATCGCCGTCTTTTACAACTTTTACATTTTTAAAACCACGCTGGGTCAAGTTGGATAGTAATAATAAACTGGTATAACTATCTTTATCGACCAGCATGAGTTTTGACTGAAGCATTGATTAAGCCTTACTATCCTGAATTGCAAGTTTTTTTACAGCTAGTGGAATGACCTGTTTTCATTTTTATAATTCACTTATTTTGAGATGCACTTTCAATATGCATGAAAAATCAAGTTTGCTTTTCAACTTAGCAGCTTAATAATTTCAATTTTTTTAAATTCAAAATAAAAAGGCCTTAAATATAGCTTATATTTAAGGCCTTAAGTTGCGCTGATTAAAGCACTGACAATTATTTAGCTTTATGCAGCTTCACCAACGACTGTTACGGTAATATCCACAACCACATCGTGATGTAATGCAACAGTTACTGCATGATCGCCAATGGTTTTTAATGGGCCAGCAGGCATACGCACTTCTGATTTCACTACTTCGAAACCAGCAGCTACAAGGCCTTCAGCTACATCGCCATTGGTTACAGAACCAAATAAACGGCCATCAACGCCGGCCTTTTGTGCCACCGTTAATACATAACCAGCAAGCTTTTCACCGCGCGCAGTTGCAGCAGCCAAAATAGTTGCCTGTTGTTTTTCCAGCTCAGCACGCTTAGCTGCGAATTCTGCTTTATTGCTTTCTGTCGCGCGCTTTGCTTTACCTTGTGGAATGAGAAAGTTACGGCCAAAACCGTCTTTCACTTTAACGATATCACCCAGCACACCTAGGTTTGTTACTTTTTCTAATAAAATAATTTGCATAATGTTCTCCTAATCCCTTAATTAACCTGGGTGCTTGTCTGTGTAAGGCATTAAAGCCAAGAAACGGGCGCGTTTAACTGCGCTGGTTAGTTGACGTTGGTATTTTGCTTTTGTGCCCGTCATACGAGCCGGAATAATTTTTGCATTTTCTGAAACAAAATCTTTTAACAAATCCACATCTTTGTAATCCACTTCTTTGATGCCTTCTGCACTGAAACGGCAGTAGCGGCGGCGTTTATACATTTCTCTTGCCATGATGTAACTCCTAATATGCTTTAATTTAGACTGTTATTTAACAGCCTCTAATTGATTAATATGCATGACCAATTGATGACTTTTTGCACTGCGTTTAGCCAAAAATCCTTTAGCTTTGATTAAAGACCCTAATTGAATATGCTGTTTTGCGAGTTCACCAAGAACTACCGCATTCACTTCACATTCTATTTTCCGCTTTAATCCCGCTTCAACTTGTTCTGAAACGTGCTGCAATACAAAACTCAACAAGGGCATACCTGCTGGCGTGTAGCGTATTGGCTCAATTGAAAGCACAACACCGCTAATGACCAGCGTATTCAAACTTAAGCTGCTGCAGCCTCAGATGCTGCTGGCGCTGGTGTTGACGCAGGTGCCGCATCACGCACTAACACTGATTTAGATTTTTCTTCTTTCATCATTGGGCTAGGTGCCGTAACAGCGGTTTTAGTGCCCATGGTTAAATGGCGCAAAACGGCGTCGTTAAATTTAAAACCATGCTCAAGTTCATCTAAAACGGTTTGATTGCACTCAATGTTCATTAACACATAATGTGCTTTGTGGATTTTTTGAATTGGGTAAGCCAATTGACGACGACCCCAGTCTTCTAAACGGTGCATAGTGCCGCCATTGCTGTTAACCAGCGTGCGATAACGCTCAATCATCGCTGGCACTTGCTCGCTCTGGTCCGGATGGACGATAAATACTACTTCATAATGTCGCATGAAATCTCCTTGTGGTTTCAGCCACCCAATATGCTGTTGGTGTGGCAAGGGTTGAAAAGTACGCGATTATAGTTAAAAAACCTTGATTAATCAAATGAATTAACGCTTTGTGCGGATAATCATGAGTCGCGACTGGCAAATGCGAATAACTAGCTAACTTAACACATCAATTGCCTCAATATTGTGGCTGTTTTATGCGCTATTTTTAACGCAAAAATAGGGTTAAGTCTTAGAATTTACTTTAGCAGACTTTTACTGTGTGAAAGTTGATGATCAGCGTGCTAATAAAACAATAATAATCAAGGTTAATAGTAAGGCAAGGCTTTTCCAGAACAATACTGGATTACGCTCGAGCAACGGTGGTTTACTTTGCCTGATATAGGCTTGATTAGGCTGGCGCAAATCCATCATAAATTCAGATAATTCTTGATAACGTTTGCTTGGGTTAATGTGCACGGCTTTGGCAATGGCGGCATCCACCCAATTAGGTACAGCGCGATTGAGTTCGCGCGCCGCTTGATATTGCAAACGTTGTTGGGCTGCGCTATTTTTTGTTCTGGCGATTGTTGCGCCATAAGGCAATTGCCCAGTTAGCATTTCGTAGGTAATCACGCCCAATGAAAATAAATCAGCGCAGGCAGTACCAGCCTCGCCTAAAAAATATTCTGGCGCGCTATATTGAGCAGTGCCAAGCAAGGTTTGCTGCGCGGCTGTACCAGCCATTTCTGAAACGCCTGTCACATACACTGCGCCAAAATCAATAATTTTAACTGTGCCTAATTGGTCAATCATAACATTCTCAGGACGCAAATCCTGGTGCAGCATCTCTAGCCGATGAAAAGCGCGTAAACCCTTGGCAATCTGCTCGATTAACGGACGGACTAAAGCTAAATCTGCTCGCGGATGATCCAGCATCCACTGCCTTAGCGTTTGCCCCTCAATCCATTCGCTCACAGTGTAAATAAAATGGCGCTTGCGTGTTTGCACGCAGGGCTTTAATACGTTGGCGTGATTGATGCGCTTGGCAATCCACTCCTCCATTAAAAAACGTTCGATATAAGCTGGGTTATCCCTAAGATCGATAGACGGAATCTTAATCACCACTTGCGCTTTTGTATCAGTATCCAGCGCCAAATAAACATGGCTGCGGCTGCTGGCATGCAGCTCTCTGATAATCTGGTAGCCGTCAAAATGCATTCTGGCTTCTAACAAAGGTGGGAAAGGTAGCGAGGTTAATTGTGCGAGTAATTCATGCGCAGCTTGGTCAGGCAAGGCATCAACGCGCAAGATTTGCAAGGTAAGGTTGTCCTGGCTGCCTTTGTCTAAAGCTTGCTCAACAATGTTTTTGGCAGCCATATCCAGCGCATCTGCTTGTTGATGTATGCACTCGGCCAACCTGATGACGTCTAAGTACTCATACACGCCATCGGTTGCCAGCAAAAAAATATCGCCCGCCTCAACCAGGAATGTCTGATAATCTATTTCGGGCTGGGCGTGGATACCCAGCGCGCGACTTAAATAACTTTTTTCTGCAGATAGCCAAAAGCGGTGATCTTGAGTCAACTGTTCAAGCTGATTGCCCTGCAAGCGATAAATTCGGCTGTCTCCGGTATGGAAAACATGCGCGGTGGACGATTTAATCACCAGCGCGCTAAATGTGCAGACATAGCCTTTGTTGCTATCAAATCGGTTTGGGCTATGCTGAAATTGCGCGTATAACCAAGCGTTAATTGCTGTTAATACGCGCAGCCCAGATGTTTTAACCGACCAGGCTTCTGAAGTAGAAAAATAGTCATTTAAAAAGCTGTTAACTGCTGTTTGGCTGGCAATATGGCTGACATCACTACTGCTGATGCCATCAGCCAGCGCAACGGCGACACCTTTTGCGCTTAACATTGGTTCGGCCGGCACCATGGCAGCATGAAAATCCTGATTCAGCGCTTTATGCCCTTTATCGGAATATTGCCCAATTGAAACGCTGAGTTTTTTTGCCATCATGGATTATAAAGCCTTAGCTAAAAAATAGCGCTTATGCTTTAAAACGGGCTTAGACAGTGGACTTAACACGTTTTTTTGCCCAAGTTTTATAGCTAAATTGACTGTTAGCGTCAGCGCCGTAAATACCAGCAAACTTACACAAAACATCAATTTGTACCTTGCTTTGTTTGGGCGCCTGCGGCAAAAACATATAGCAGCTACGATTGAAGCTAACATCAAGTTAGCCAATCAGTAGCCCGCTCTAAGATTAAAGATTACGTTTGGGTGCTGTTTTTACATGCGTGGTGTATAGCGTTAAGCCAGTAAACGCAAGCCCACCCACCAAGTTGCCCAGTGCCGTGGGGATTTCATTCCAGATAAAATAGTCTGCAATTGAAAAGTTGCCGCCCATAATCATGGCCGATGGAAATAAAAACATATTCACCACAGAGTGTTCAAACGTCATAAAAAAGAACACTAATATTGGCATCCACATGGCGATTACTTTGCCGCTTACGCTGGTAGAAATCATCGCGCCAACCACGCCCATCGAAACCATCCAATTACACAACATACCGCGAATAAAAATAGTTAACCAGCCAGCAATACCATATTGAGCATAACCAATCGTGCGCGATTCGCCGATGCTGGCGATTTTTTTACCTACTTCATTTGGCTCAATTGAAAAACCGTAAGTAAACACAAAAGCCATGATAAAAGCCACGGTTAGCGCGCCTGCAAAATTACCCAAAAATACCAGCCACCAATTTCTTAAAATGCCTTTTATTGTCACGCCTGGCCGTTTATCTATCCAAGCTAAAGGTGTGAGCATAAACACCCCGGTTAGCAAATCAAAACCCATTAAGTACAACATACAGAAACCCACTGGAAAGAGTAATGCGCCCACCAGTGGCGAGCCAGTTTGCACAGTGATGGTGACAGCAAACACCGCCGCCAGCGCCAGTATTGCCCCTGCCATAAATGCTCTAATTAAGGTGTCTCGAGTGGACATAAAAATTTTAGATTCACCAGCATCAACCAATTTCGTGACAAACTCTGCAGGAACTAAATAAGACATAATTTACTTTCTATAAGCGATTAAGATAATAACGGTATTGATTAATGCAGTATTAATCAACAAACAGCGATGCATTATTTAGCCATGCATGTTCAAGCTGGTTTTGCAAAAAATTTGCTTTAACTAAAATATCAATTGCGTTTTTTTCAATAAAAAATGCCTTGGGCAAATAGGTATACCTATCTGCACGCAAGACATCTTTGTCTTATAATGCGATTGATTAGCGCCGTTGCTAGTCAATATTTTAGTTATTTAATCTGCTAGCAATACATATGCCAGTCATACAAAATAAGTTAAGGTAATGATTTACAATCATTATTTTAGAGATAACAAATGCTAAAAAGACTAAGAAATTAAATAAATTGCACTCATTTAGTGCGAATGCACCAAAAAAAATAAATCAAAAGTTCAAAATAAAGCATGCTACTTTTTGGCTAAATTGTTTACTTAACCATAAACGCAGTCAAACTATGCCAACACTTAACCTGCATTTTTAATCAGATTTTTTCAGTAAATCATGCAACAATTAACCATACTTAATGCCTAAGTTAGCTCAATATTTAAAGCGAATGCCATGTTAATTAAAACTGAACTTGAAAGTCACCACGCCCCGGTTAATTTTTCTGACAAAATTGCATTTTCATTTACTAAGTTTATGCGTTTTTTTGCGGATACTTTTTTCAGTGGCCGCTATGGCCATCGTGCTGTGGTGTTAGAAACCGTGGCGGCTGTGCCTGGCATGGTGGCTGGCGCGCTGGTGCATTTAAAATCATTACGTCGCATGCAATCGGATAATGGCTGGATACGCAAACTATTGGATGAAGCCGAAAATGAGCGCATGCATTTGATGACCTTTATTGAGATCGCCAAACCCAGTGCGTTTGAGCGATTGTTAATTGTGATCGCGCAAGGCGTTTTTTATAACTGCTTCTTTTTGCTGTATTTAATTTCAGCCAAAACCGCGCATCGCGTGGTTGGATATTTTGAAGAAGAAGCAGTTTTTAGCTATACCGAATATCTAGCGGGCGTAGACAGCGGTCACTATGAAAACGTGCCTGCACCGCAATTAGCTATTGATTATTGGCATTTAAAGCCAAATGCCACATTGCGCGATGTGATTATTGTGGTGCGCGCGGATGAGGCTGGGCATCGTGATGTAAACCATGATTTTGCCAATCAATTAAGCCAATAGTTAACCATTTTTTTAGGTTAAGTTTTTGGGTTAAATTATTGGTTAAGTTATATTGGTTGCGCAGTTTTTAACCTGCATAATTTTTAAAATCAAAATTACAATAGATGAACATAAGGTGATGGCGTTAGATACCATTAAAGGCCAGTCGCCAATCAACACGCCATATACCAGCCACAAAGCTACGCCTAAAGTTAAAATACTATACATTGGTAATGAGATCCCCGATAAATCGCGTGTTATGTACGATTTATAAGCCTGTGGCAAAAAAGCAATGGTCGTTAGCAAGGCCGCAGATGCGCCAATTAAGTTTGAATAATCCGAAAATATCATCATAAATTACTTTAATATATACTAATAAATAATTGTTTTTTAATTATATTTAATACTTAAGTTAAATCGGGCATTTCTGCACCAAATACTTTTATTTTCAGTTTTTTCAGCTGATCTCTAAAATCAGCCGCTTTTTCAAACTCTAAATTTTTAGCTGCATCATGCATGCATTTTTCCAAGCGCTTCATTTCTTTGGCTAATTGTTTTTCGCTTAAGCTTTCATAATTAGCTTGATCTTGCGCCGCCTTGCGCTCACGTTGTACTTCATCTTTATCATAAACGCCGTCAATCATATCTTTGATGCTTTTGGTAATACCTTTTGGCACAATGCCATTCGCTTCATTAAAAGCCATCTGTACGCCGCGCCTACGTTCTGTTTCATCCATTGCCGCTTTCATACTGCGCGTGATTTTATTAGCATAAAAAATCACTTTGCCGTTTAGATTACGCGCCGCTCGGCCAGAAGTTTGAATTAGGCTACGTTCTGAGCGCAAAAAACCTTCTTTATCCGCATCCAGCACCGCAACCAGCGATACTTCTGGAATATCCAAACCTTCACGCAGCAAGTTAATGCCGACCAGCACGTCAAATTCGCCCAAACGCAAATCGCGGATAATCTCCACGCGCTCAACCGTATCAATATCGCTATGCAAATAACGCACCTTTACGCC
The DNA here is from genome assembly GCA_046594885.1 of Methylotenera sp. GTDB lineage: Bacteria > Pseudomonadota > Gammaproteobacteria > Burkholderiales > Methylophilaceae > Methylotenera_A. The sequence continues at coordinate 9,287 of JBKJRD010000031.1, forward strand.
ATGTTCGTTCAAATAATCGGTTAAATCTTCTGCCATGCGCTTGGTTAAGGTGGTGGCCAGCACGCGCTCGCCTACCGCAACGCGCAATTTAATTTCGCCCAATAAATCATCCACTTGTGTATCGGCTGGCTTTACAATAATTTCTGGGTCAACCAAGCCAGTTGGGCGCGCAATCATTTCCACCACTTGCTGTTGATGGTTTTTTTCATATTCGGCAGGTGTGGCAGAAACAAATACGCATTGGCGCATAATGCGCTCAAATTCCTCAAACTTAAGCGGCCTGTTATCCATCGCTGATGGTAGCCGCCAGCCATAATCCACCAAATTGGTTTTACGCGACCTATCGCCCAGAAACATGCCACCGACTTGCGGCACGGTTACATGGCTTTCATCAATTATCATCAGCGCATCATCTGGCAGATAATCAATTAATGTGGGCGGCGGATCACCTGGATTACGGCCTGATAAATGGCGCGAATAGTTTTCGATGCCTTTGCAAAAACCAATTTCGTTCAACATTTCCAAATCAAATCGCGTGCGCTGCTCAATACGCTGCGCTTCGACTAGCTTGCCTTCTTTAATATAAAAAGCCACACGCTCGACCAGCTCTTTTTTAATCTTCTCCATCGCCTTAACAGTGGTTTCGCGCGGAGTTACGTAATGACTTGAAGGATAGATGGTAAAGCGTTGAATTTTATTGAAAATTTGACCTGTTAACGGGTCAAATAAAGTGATGGTTTCAATTTCATCATCAAACAAACTTAGCCTCACTGCTGTCTCGTTATTTTCTGCAGGAAATATATCAATCACATCGCCACGCACCCTGAAACAGCCACGACTAAAATCAAAATCGTTGCGGTCGTATTGCATGCCGATTAAGCGGTCAATCGCATCACGCTGACTGAGTTTTTCGCCCTGCTTAAGGTGCAGCACCATGCCGTGGTAATCACTCGGGTCGCCAATGCCGTAAATCGCTGAAACGGTGGCAACAATAATACTGTCTTCGCGCTCTAGTAAAGCTTTGGTGGCTGAAAGCCGCATCTGCTCAATATGTTCATTGATCGAGGAATCTTTTTCGATAAATAAATCGCGCGATGGCACATAGGCTTCTGGCTGATAATAATCGTAATAACTGACGAAATATTCCACCGAATTATTAGGGAAAAACTCGCGAAACTCGCTATATAACTGCGCGGCAAGCGTTTTGTTAGGTGCCATCACAATCGCTGGTTTGCCAGCACGCGCAATGACATTGGCCATGGTGTAAGTTTTACCAGAACCCGTAACGCCCAGCAAAGTTTGAAACTTTAAGCCATCGTTAATACCTTGCGTGAGTTTATCAATGGCTTGTGGCTGGTCGCCTGCAGGTGCAAAGGGTTGAAATAATTGATATTTACTATTGGGAAATGTAACGAACACGCGATTTTTACCTAATATCTATACTAAAATTTGACCTCAATTCTAGCAGTTTTGCATCTCAATGCGCTTTGTTTGATTACAAGTTAGTATGATGCATGCTTGCAATTGATTAATTCATGCATATAACGAACTAATATCGAATCAATGAAGTCATTAATAACGATAATAATATCGTTAGCTCAAGCGATAAACCATAAACTTTAAAATGATCAATTTAGCCAAGGAGATTTTCATGCGTGTTTTAGTGTTAATAACAGCATTATTCGCTGCCGTTCCATCTGCATATGCTTTTGAAACCGCCAAAATGATGGATGCTTTTAGGGGCGTGGTGATGGTGCGTGGCTACAACACCAATGGCGGATTGATTTATGGCTCTGGCGTTGTAGTGGGCGAAAATAAAGTATTAACCAATTGCCATGTATTGCGTGCGACTAAACAGCCGTGGGTTTCCCGCGGTGAAGATACTTACTCAATCACTGGTGTTAAGGTAGATGCTTGGCACGACTTATGTTTGGTTTCTACGTTTTCCATGCCATTTAAACCAGTCATTTTGGGCAAAAGTAATGATTTAAAACGCGGCCAAGAAGTGGCTGCAATTGGCCATTCTAATGGCGTTCCTGCGCCACTCACTTCTAGTGGCAGCGTAAAAGCCTTATTCGATTCTGACAAAGGTAAAATAATCCGCAGTACCGCCAAATTTATGATGGGCGCAAGCGGCAGCGGCTTATTTGATATGCAAGGCCGTTTAGTGGGTATAAACACATTCAAAACCGCGGGTTTAGGTGGCAGCATTCATTATGCACTGCCTATTGAATGGTTAGAAAAGTTAGAATTAGAGCCTGAAATAACCGTGTTTCCTGTCACAGGCAAAGCATTGTGGGAGGAAGATGAAGACAAAAAACCATTTTACATGCAAGCCGCTGTACCAGAATCGCGCCAAGATTGGCCAAAATTAGCGCAAGTATCAGAAAAGTGGACGCAAGCAGAACCCAAAAATACCGAAGCTTGGTATGCACTAGGCTTGGCGAATGAAAACCTAGCCAAGCCAGAGTTGGCTGAACAAGCTTTTCAACAAGCCGTTATGCTAGATAGTACGAATTTTGAGGCACTTATTCATATTGGTATTATTGCAAAAGGTAAAGGCGACGCTGCTGAAATGCACCGCATTCAATTGGCATTAAATGATATCGATAAGAATCTCGGGGTTGAATATGCTGAAGCGATGGGTTGTGGTGATGCATGTTGATTACAACTGCTAAATAACGCTAACCAAGACAGCTGTAGTCATTATTACAGTCGTACTTAACCCTCAAAAAGACCGCATTTTGCGGTCTTTTTTCATTTAAAATAGCTGCTAGATGTTGATTCCTTAATCGACTATTTATGCGTAAAATAGCGCCTGTTAAATTGACTATCACAATCCGTTTTAAGGAAAGCGCATTTTGGCCCATTCGCCCTCTCAATCTTTGTCAACCGACGTGTTATCGCAGCGCGTTCAAAGTATTAAAGAATCTCCGACCCTTGCCATTACTGCCAAAGCTGGTAGATACAAGGCTGAAGGCCGCCCTATTATTGGTTTGGCGGCAGGCGAGCCAGATTTTGACACGCCACAACACATTAAAGATGCAGCCATTGCTGCGATAAATGCAGGTCACACTAAATACACGCCAGTGAGCGGCATTCCCGCGCTTAAGCAAGCGATTGTGAATAAGTTTAAAACTGAAAACGGTTTTGATTACACCATCAATGAAGTGATTGTTGGCGTGGGTGGCAAGCAAACGATTTTTAATTTATGTTTGGCGGTGCTGAATAAAGGCGATGAAGTCATTGTTCCTGCGCCGTATTGGGTCAGCTATGCGGATATTGCTTTGGTAGCCGAAGCTGTTCCAGTGATTATCGAATGCGGGATTGAGCAAGGCTTTAAGCTATTGCCTGCGCAATTAGAAGCGGCAATTACGCCCAAAACCAAATTGGTCATGTTCAACTCACCCTCTAACCCAACAGGTGCGGTTTATAGCTTGGATGAACTCAAAGCGTTAGGTGAGGTATTATTAAAACATCCGCACGTTTTAGTTGCCACGGATGACATGTACGAACATGTCAATTTAACGGGCGACAAATTTTACAATATCTTAAATGCGACACCCGCATTAAAACACCGTTGCATTGTACTTAACGGTGTTTCTAAAGCCTATTCCATGACAGGTTGGCGCATTGGTTACGCAGCTGGTCCTGCTTACATCATTAAAGCGATGGAAATATTACAGTCGCAATCAACTAGCAATGCGACTTCTATCTCTCAATATGCGGCTGAAGCGGCATTAAGTGGTTCGCAAGATTGCATTAAACCCATGGTAGCGGCGTTTAAAGAGCGTCACAAATACGTTGTAGAGCGCTTTAACACCATGCCGGGTTTAAGCTGTTTAATGGCTGGTGGCGCTTTTTACGCCTTCCCAGATGCCCGCATCGCCATTGCCAACCTATTGAGAGCGGGAAAAATCAACGCAGCAACTGATATGGCTTTTGCAGAGTATTTACTGGAAAAATTTGATGTGGCCGTTGTGCCAGGTTCTGCATTCGGCGCAGAAGGCTATTTCCGAATTTCGTTTGCCACCAGCATGGATAATTTGCGTCATGCGCTAGACAGAATTGAACAAGCACTGAATTAAGTTTGGTGCTGGATAAAACAAAAAAGACCTTTTAGGAGGTCTTATTTATTGCCATCATTTTTTCTGATAGCCTTGCACAGTAATGGTACCGTTATTTTCCAGTATGGCCAGCTTGATGTCTTTAATCTCGAAATAACCAGATTGCCGCAAAGAAGAATAAAGCTCATCGCGTGTGAGTTTTGCTTCGTCCATCACATCATCAAACAGTTTGCCTTCATGAATGATCACTTGCGGTCTGCCTTCAATCATCGCTTCCATTTTTTTACTTTTAAAAGTAATCAGTCCCACCAAATAATTCACCGCAACGAGTGTAGCCGCCAATATTAAGCCACCAATAAGCGAGTTATCACCTGCGCTCATGGAATTTTGCACGGCGTTAGACAAAATCAGTAGCAGTACTAAATCAAACGGTAAAAGCTGGCCAATTTGTCGCTTGCCCGTTAGACGTAACAACAAAATCAAAAAAGCGTACACCACCACACCTCTAACGATTAATTCCCACCAAGGTACTGAAATATCAAACATATTGCCTGCTTTCTTTCGGATAATTGATTAAGCTGGTTTTACTTATCACCACCAAAAAATTCTTTAACAGAATCCAGCGCTCCCGCGGCTTTAATGCCGATACTGGTACCCACACCTGGCCCTAAAATTGCAGTGCCTGCAGCAGCACCAACTAACGCCCCTTTTGAAGGCAATATTACCGGTTTGCTCACTGTTCCTGACACATCTAACGGGATGGCGACCAAACTCACGCTATGCTTGATTTCAGCCGCGATTAAACCATTTAACTGCTTATTGGGCTTAATCTTTACCTGCCCTGTTGCTAGCAACAAGCCAGAGCTAATATTAAGATTGCGCAGATGATATTGCTTACCCGAAACATTCAGCAAGCCAGAAAATGCATCAAACTGCGTCTGCCCGCCGTTTTGACTTTGCTTAACCAATAAACTGGCCACTTTCACCAAATCTAAGCCATGCAACACACCATTGTGGATTTTAAATTTAAAATTAGCCTGCAAATTTTTGGCTAGTTGGCCTAACTCTTTAGCTGACGCTGAAAAACGGCCATCACTGAATAATCTGCCACTTAGGTAAATATGCTTGTTCAACATTTTGCTGGGCTCTTTTACCGATAAATTAGTCAAATTCAAACTACCCTTTGTTTTCCAATGCGTTATATTTTTAAGGGTTTGCCAAGTTAACTCAGCGTTTCCCGTCAATTTTCCACCATACAACGTAGCGTTTATATTGGGCACAATTAATTGATTACCCTTAAGGTGCATCTCTAACATTGCACGATCAATCAACAATGGCATAGTCGTTGGCAAAGTCCATCTGCTCACAGACAACTTAACCAAGTGCGCATCTGCATTTGGTGTGATATCTGCTTTGAGATTACCGTCCAAGCTTTGTATTTGCGCAAAATCCAGTGTATTAAGCTTAGTTAACACTATTTCTGCATTCAAAATTGGCAACTGCATTTTAGGCGAAATAAACTGCATGTGATTTATCTTAATATGATTTACATGCACCATCGACATATCAGATTGCTCATTATCTTTGGCCGTTAAAGCAGAAATAATGGCTACAACAGATTGCTTGATAACAGGTTTAATCACTTTTAAATCTAGCTGCTTAGTATCAGAAAAAAGTGAATTTAACAAAGGTACAATCACTATTTCATCAACCATCACCTCTTGATCATCACCAATTACAATGTCGTTAACAATCAATCTTGGGCTGGGTAAAAAGCGCCAGTGACCGTCAGAAATCGTCACTGGCACTCCCAACTTATCGCTCGCAATTTGCTCTGCTTGCCTCAAGTAAGATTGTGTTGGCACCAAAAAAGGGATGATTATCAACGCGAAAAAGATAAGCGTCACAGCAAATACGATTTTTTTATAATTTTTCATCATTAACCTAACAATTATTCAGCGTAACGATTGACCAAAAAGCACTAAGCCAGTATTATCACGCCTTCGTAAGTGTAACCGATTCCTCGATAGCTCAGTCGGTAGAGCAACGGACTGTTAATCCGTGTGTCCCTGGTTCGAGCCCAGGTCGAGGAGCCAA
>JBKJRD010000068.1:0-17951 GCA_046594885.1 Methylotenera sp.
TGGCGGCCTTAGTCGTTTCCATCGCTTCCACAATCGTTTTTGATCAGCAGCGATTCATCAATCGCTTAGATAATCATTTCTCAGCCACGCAAGCACGTTGGATAGCTGAGGGCTCTATTCACTGGTCGCGCGCCATTTTGGCAGAAGATGCCAAGAGCGGGCCAGTTGACCACTTAAAAGAAAATTGGGCGATTAGACTTCCATTCACGCCAGTTGAGGGCGGCAGTATTCGTGGGTTTATTACGGATGAACAACAGTTTTGTAACCTAAACAACGTTACGCAAGCTGTAACTAGCAATCGTGAAGGTAGTGAATTTTTCAAGCGATTATTCACTTCTTTAAATATAAGCACAAGCGCTCTAGATACATTAATAGATTGGGTCGATGCGGATTCTGATGTCACTTATCCCTATGGATCAGAGGATGCGCACTATTTAACCCAGCCTATACCCTATCGTACTGGCAATTTTCCTTTAACTGAGATTGGTAATTTAACCCGCGTGCAGGGGTTTTCTAAAGAAAATATTCTGCGGCTTAAACAATATTGCGTTGTGCTGCCTGAGCAAACGTCTGTCAATATTAATACAGTATCTTTGGAGTTGTTAGGGTTGATGTTGCCAGAACTGTCTGATTATGACCTGCAGAGTATTATCGCAGCAAGAAATTTACGTCCTATTGAAAATCTTGCACAGATCAATCAACAGTTGATACAAAAAAAAATCACTTTGAATGAAAACGAATTTTCAGTAGGCAGCCGTTATTTTTTAGTTACTAGCCAGTCCCAGTTCGAAAAGAGTACAATTAGGGTAGAAAGCCTCCTTAAGCGTGATGAGGATGGATGGCCACAATTGATTTGGAAAAGATACCGTTGACGACCCTGCGCCTTATGATTCTCAGCACATGGGAAGCTTACCAAGACAGTTGCGAATGGGTGATTTTAGACCGTCAATCTAAAATAATTCGTCGAGGAAAAGATTTACTGGATGCACTTCCGCAATGCAATGAAGTAGAAGTCGTTGTTCCTGCCTCCATGGTCAGTTTTTTAAGGGCAGCATTACCACCTGGCAATCAGACTAAAATACTAAGTGCACTGGCATTTTTAGTAGAAGAGGGATTGATTACTGCTCCAGAAGATACGCACGCAGTTCTTGCAGAGCAATCTAACGCGTTGGCAGTGATTGCGATAATTCAAAAGTCATGGGTAAAAAGACAATTAGAAAAATTAGCGCGTGTGGGTATTTTTCCAGTCAGAATGTTTCCAGAAACGCTATTGCCACCTTTACCAGACAAAGGTTGGGCTATGGTGTGTAGAGGTCAAGAAAGCTTCATAAGAACTAGTGCAGCGCAAGGATTTCCAGTCGATGTAGATGTTAACAATTATTCAGCACCATTTTTACTGACATTAGCCTTGGAACAATGTGAGCCTGAGAATCGACCAACTAATATTGCAATTTACGGTGAGCTAATTTCTCATACTGCTGAGTGGGAAACTACGTTAGATTTATTGTTAGTACGCCCAGCCCAGCAGGAGTGGTTCGTAAGCTCAGCTAAACCCACATGGAATTTGCTGCAGGGTGAATTTCAGCCATCAGGTGGCACACTGCGTCGCTTGAGTGCTTTTAGACCTCTTATAATCACCTTAGCAGCTTTAATTGCATTACAGTTCACTTTAACATTATTGGATTTTGCGCTAAAGTCCAATGAAAATCGCTTATTAAATCAAGCAATGCTGACACAATATAAAGCGACTTTTCCAAATGCTAATACAGTGGTGGACGCACCATTGCAAATGCAACGCAGTTTGGAAGAGTTGAAACATGGGTTGGGTGAGCGTGGCGATACAGATTTCATATCATTGCTGGACAAGGTGACGGGCAGTATTGGCGTAGTCTCAACTGAAAGGCTTCAAAGTATGAAATATCAAAATAATAAGCTGATATTGAGCCTGTTAGCACCTGACATGGAATACGCGGAAGCAATGCGCAAACGGTTAACAGATGCTGGCATACCAGCCTCCATTGAGGCACCGCGCAAAACAGAACAAGGTTTAGAATTTCAGCTATCAGTAAGTGCTAGTACCTTATGAAAGATCAGCTAATCGCCCGCTGGCTGGCTTATTCTCAAAAAGAACAATATTTTCTTAAAGTATTTGCTTTTTTACTGCTCTGTACAGTGTTTTATGCGCTGCTATGGCTTCCTGTGCAGCAAGGTCGTACCCGATTAGAACAAGTAATTCCTGAAAAAAAAGCCAAACTGATACAAATGCGATTGCAAGCGCAAGATATTGAGCGCTTGCGTGGGCAGTTTAAATCAGTACGCAGCACATCTGCTAGCGTAAAGGCAATCATAGATTTTTCTGCAAACCTTAATGCCATGACACCAGTTTACACAAATACCTCCCCAAATGATGGTAAACAAATAGAGATTACACTCACGCAGGTTAATTTTGACAACTGGCTTAAGTGGCTAGAGTCTTTACAAAGTCAATATCATATACGTGTGCAATTTTGCCAAATTATGCCCAGTGCATCGCGTGGCTTAGTTAATATCAACGCGGTCTTAACAACGCCAGAGTAAATGTCACTATGAAACGTCTCTACTTGATTGGTGCTATAAGTTATTGCTTATTCCTATTAGTCTATGCACCAGCTCAGTTAATGAGCGTTGCACTAAAGAAACTGAGCAGTGACTGGGTGGGCTTAGCAGGCGCACAGGGCAGTTTTTGGCATGGAAGCGCCAATATAATACTCCGTAATGCAGGCAATAAAGCTGATTCACTTGACATTGGTCATGCATCTTGGAATATACAGCCGCTTCAGTTACTTGTGGGCAAATTAAGTACTAGCATTACATGGAATCAAGGCACGCCTTTTTGGGTAACACTGGATAGGTCGCGTTTAAATATTGAGCATGCCAAATTTATGATGACCACTGAAATAATTTCTGCATTAGTGCCCAGTTTAAAAGCCGCTCAGCTGGGTGGAAAATTAACCGTGAATTGTGATAATTTTTCATTAACGCGTAACGAGACTTTGGGTCAGTTCTATATTGATTGGAATCAAGCTAGCTCACTGTTAAGTACAGTTAATCCTTTAGGTAGCTATCAAGCTAAAATTGCAGGCGAAGGTAATTCGATTGGTATTGCGCTCATTACCCTAAGTGAGGGCCCGCTCATCATACATGGCAATGGGCGTTGGGTAAAAACCGAAGGTCTGCATTTTGAAGGTACAGCTGAAGCTCAGCCGGCTGCCAAATTAAACTTGCAAGCACTACTGCGGGTGCTAGGCAACGAAACTAACGCTGGTAGTGGACGCTATGAGCTGAGCTTTTAAGAGAATAGATGACTGGGCTGTCTAATTAGTAACACTTAACTCGTACTGCCCATGTCGGCTGTAAGGATTTATTTTGATTCATCCATTACATGCAATGTCATTTTGCTAATAGTTGAGTACCATCAATGCAGTAGTTTGATGTGCCGTTTAATTTTTGCATGCTTATTTTACCTTGTGAGCACTAAACAAGTATAAGTTTATGTTTTGTGAAGTTACGTTTGATGCGGTTACAAAAGATTGTGGCAATTTATCACATTTAGTAAGTTAAGAATTTTTGGAGTGATTTTTGAATGAAGCTAAATGCTAATCCATCTAAAATACTATTTGAAAAAAAATGGCCAGATTTATTGGCGGGGCTGTTGCATGTTCTTTTATTCATATTAGGCGGATTAATGTTAGCACGCTGGACTTGGCTTTTTTTAGCACCGGATTCAGTCGAATTGCCACCCAAAACGGAGCAGGCGAACACAATGCAGTTAACCACCTTGCTTGACGCACATTGGTTTACACCAACGAGTGGCCGTGTCGTGACAGCGCCGCCACCTGTTAATTTTAAATTAGTAGGGATTTATGCACCTTTGAACGGTAGGCATGGTTTCGCAGTGTTTAATTTAGTGAATGGCAAACAACGTGCAGTGTTGTTACATCAAGAAATTACTACAGGCATTAACCTGCTAGCCATAGGGCCAAACGGTGTTCAAGTAGGAGAAGAAGGTAATCTGCAGACATTAAGTTTAGAATCAAATTCATTAATTAATACCCAACCTTTGAAATCAGATGTGATTTCAAAATAGTTTATAAAACTATTTCAAACTTAAGCTTATGCTAATACAACATTAACATTTTGTAGCTTAGTTTAGACTTTACTTAATAATCGAAAAAATAAGTGGAATAATAATTTTACTTAGAGAGTTCTGGATTGTTTATTTTTTCATCGCTGGTGTGATATTGAGTTTACGCTCAAAACGATCAGGCAAAGTTAGTTCAGGCGTATCAGGCAAGGGCCATATTTTCGACGGAGTAATAGCCTTTTGTTGCTGGATGATGTAGTCATAACGATCATTACTCACTGCGGAGGAAGATTCAGGGTTACGCATAACATACGGGCGTAAAAACACCATTAGATTGGTTTTTTTATGGGCTCTACCTACAGTACGGAATAATGCACCTAAGCCTGGGATATCACCAAGAAAAGGGACTTTTTCAACGTTATCAGAAATACGATCTTCTATTAAGCCACCAAGCACAATAATACTGCCATCATCTACCAGTACGGAGGTATCAATAGAACGTTTGTTCGTCGTGATACCGGCACTGCCAGTAGCATCCAACACACTAGAGACCTCTTGGTGTATTTGCAACTTAACGGTATTACCCTCTGAAATCTGCGGTTTGACTTTTAAGGTCAAACCGACGTCTTGTCGCTCAATGGTTTGAAACGGAATGACGGAGGCTATTGTACCAGTCTGGGCAAATTGCCCAGTGACAAACGGAACATTTTGACCAATAACGATTTTGGCTTCTTCGTTATCAAGCATCAGCAGGTTTGGTTTGGAAAGAATATTCGCATTGGCGTTCGTTTCAAGCGCGTGTGCCAATAAACCTAAATTAGCTACTTCTCCAATGCCGGGTATATTTACTTTCCCCCTTAATATGCCGATATTCAAGCCGCTACCTGCAGATGCAATATTACTTGCTACGCCCAAAATATTGCCGCCTCGGTTAAATTTAGTCCCACCGAACCCTTGTACATTGCCTCTATTGAGCGTTCCCTCACCAAATGCCTCTAAATTTTGCCACTGTATGCCAAACTCAGAAGCTTTATCAGTAGATATCTCTGCAATCAACGCTTCGACATACAGTTGCGCACGACGCATATCTAGTTTGTCTATTACGCCTCGCAACATATTAAACACATTATCTGGCGCTGTAATAAGCAGGGAGTTTGTGGCAGCATCTGCTTGTATCATGTCATTTTGTTGTGTAGAGGCAAGGTTAGAAAAAGGGGGGTTAATATTGGCTTGATTAATAGGCTGCGTAGTAATGACGTTCTTAGGAACATCGCCATTGACAATTGGCTGTGAAGTAATAGTGGTTGATGTTGAAGCAAGTGTAGTCTGAGAGGTATTGCCCGACATCAATGCGCTCAGTGTAACGGCAAGCTTTGTAGAGTCAGCATTTTTTAAATATACAACATGGATTGAACTGCCAGCATTGGTTTGCACATCTAGCTGCTCGATTAACTTAGCAGCACGTGTAATCAAAGACTGGTTTTCCGCATGTAAAATGACCGCGTTTGATCGCGAGTCCGCAACTGCTAAAATTCGTCTGCTAGGGTCGGCAGCGTTTGCAGTATCCGCCAGCAAGCGGTTAATGGTTTGAGCGACATCTACAGCAGAGGCGAATTTAAGACTTATCAGCACATTTTCTGCTTGTGATGGCCTATCGATAGTTTCGATTAATTTAACAATCTTATTCAAATTATCTGCATAATCAGTCACGATTAATGCATTACTGCTCGGATACGCAGTTACTACACTGTTAAGAGATAGTAATGGTTTCACCACATTAACAAGTTGACCCACGCTTTCGTATTTAAGTACATATACTTGGGTCACAATTTGCCCAGCTGATTGTCTACCAGATATCATACGCGGCGTAAACTTACCTTTAGCATCTACCTCAGGAACAATAGAAATGTAACCATTTTCTTCCACAGCCGCAAAACCCTGTACTCTAAGGGCGGACAGCATTATTTGATAAGTTAATGCTCTGGGAACGGGTTTCGCCGTGTTGATGCTAATTGTGCCTTTTACTCTTGGGTCAAGCAGGAAATTTTTATTGGTGATTTGTCCGATTGCTTTTATGACGGACTCAATATCAGCATTGACAAAATTCAGTGACACATTATCTTCAGTCACTATTACACTATTTTCTTCTGCAAAAATGCTCATACTCGATAAGAGTAAGCTTACAAAAACGATTATCTGCAAAAATTGCTTTTTCATATGTTAATGATCTATTTAAAATTTTAAGAAATGATTTTTAAGTAATCATTGCACATTACTTTAAGCCTAATTATGATTGATAGCTATTGAATAGGCTAGTAAATATTATTTACAACTAGATATGCAAATCCAAAATAAAATTTATCCCATTGTTTACTGTCTTGTGACTGGGAACTGTTAAAAAAATCAAGATGCTTAATTTCCTTGTAAAACTACTATGACTTAATTATGACTGAATTAGATAATTTTTCCCCCACAAAATTTGTACCTTACAGCTATGCCAAAACGCAAGGTGCATTTGTAGTATCCGTAACAAATGGCGTAGCTGTCATTTTTTTACGTGAGGGTGCTAAATTGCAAGCAATCACTGAAATTCTGCGGGTATGGCAAGGTAAATTCATCCCTAATAAAGTTTCTGCAATAGAGTATGACCGACTATTGACGGATACTTATGCTCAAGAGGGTGCTTCAAGTGCTTTCGCTGAAGATCTTGAAAATAATTTAGATTTGTCGCGCCTTATCCAAGAGTTGCCTAAGGTTGAAGATCTGCTGGAAGCTGAAGGCGATGCACCGATTATTCGTATGATTAACGCTATTTTTACACAGGCGTTGCGCGAGAGTGTGTCGGATATTCATATTGAGCCTTATGAAAATAAATCGGTAGTGCGTTTCCGTATTGATGGTACTTTGCGCAATATTGTCGAGCCGCATCGCGCATTACACGTAGCTTTAATTTCACGCATTAAAGTCATGTCACAAATGGATATTGCTGAAAAAAGACTGCCGCAGGATGGCCGTATTACGCTTAAAATTGCTGGAAAAGTCGTCGATGTGAGGGTGTCGACTTTGCCGACTGGACATGGTGAGCGAGTTGTGTTGCGTATCTTGGAGAAAGATGCCAAGCGACTGGATTTATCCAAGCTGGGCATGGCAGATGATACTCTGGCGAAAGTAGATATTCTGGTGCATGAGCCGCATGGAATTTTTTTGGTTACTGGACCAACCGGATCAGGTAAAACGACCACCTTGTATTCCGCAATATCTCGTCTAGATGCCAATGTGATGAATATTATGACTGTGGAAGATCCAATTGAATACGATTTGCCCCATATCTCGCAAACGCAAGTTAACCCCAAAATTAACATGAGTTTTTCTAAAGCATTACGCTCAATTTTACGTCAAGATCCAGACGCCATCATGATTGGTGAAATACGTGACGTGGAAACCGCACAAATTGCTGTGCAATCCAGCTTGACAGGGCATTTAGTGCTTGCCACTTTGCACACCAATGATGCAGTTAGCGCAGTAACACGCTTGGTAGATATGGGTATAGAACCTTTCTTGTTGGCTTCCTCTCTTTCTGGCGTGTTAGCACAGCGATTAGTGCGTTGTTTATGCACAGATTGTCGGGTTGCCTATGAACCTGTCGCCGCCGAAGTCTCCTTATTAAAAGCTAGTCATGCGCCTAAGTATCTTTACCGTGCAAGCGGTTGCTCAGCATGTGGTGATACTGGTTATAAAGGCCGAATCGGTATTTATGAATTATTAGTCATAGACAATGAGATACGTCGACTGGTGCATGACCGCAATTCTGAACAGTTGATTCGGCAATATGCAAGCTCTACAGGTATGCTCGATTTGCGTCAAGACGGCGTGAGATGGGTTGTGTCAGGCGTGACTTCCCTCGAAGAGCTACTCACTGTGACTAAAGAGTAGAATTAGTGGCTGTATTTCGCTTTGAAGCTTTGGATGCACTAGGTAAGCTCACGCGCGGTGTAGTAGAAGCGGATACCATGCGTCTCGCGCGTGGTCGATTGCGCGATATGCAATTAACACCACTTAAATTAAATTCACTCGCAGATGAAAAATCTGTAGGAGATGCTAGTCGTCGGGTTAGTTTTAAAGGTTCTGTATCAAGCTATGAGCTTGGATTGCTGACCAGACAGTTTTCTACATTACTCAATGCTGGGCTTAATATTGAGCAATCATTATCGGCGATTGCCGAGCAAATGGAAAAGCCTGTCATCCGAGAAATTTTAATTGGTGTTCGTTCTGGAGTGGTGTCAGGAAGTGCGCTCTCAGTATCGATGGCCGCTTACCCGCAGACTTTTCCTGATATTTATTGCGCACTCATCCATGCGGGTGAAGAGTCGGGGGAGCTTGCAAAAGTATTAGAGCGTTTGGCAAACTATACTGAATCCCGTCATGTCATGAAGCAAAAACTGGTTACTGCATTTATTTACCCAGCATTAGTCACCCTCACTGCTATTTTGGTTGTTGGTACCTTATTAATTTATGTTGTCCCACAGGTGGTCGGCGTTTTTCAACAATCCAAACAAACTTTGCCGCTGCTGACACAGATTATGATTTTTATTAGTGATTTTTTACGTCACACATGGCTGTATTTGGCTGGATTAATCGCTGTTGGAGTGTATATTTTTAAGAAATCTTTGAAAATCGATGCCACACGCTATCGATGGCATGTAACCTTGTTGAAAATACCAGTTTTAGGGAAACTACTGCGTAGTCTGAATACGGCACGTTTATCTAGTACTCTTTCCATACTGGTTGGTAGCGGTGTGCCATTGATCAATTCGTTACGTGCTGCAGGTCGTATCGTGACGTTGATGCCAATGCAGGCAGCAATTAAAGAAGCCACAGATGCAGTACGCGATGGTGGCACTTTAAGTCGCGCGTTGCGAGAGAGTGGACAATTTCCACCCATTCTTATTCATTTAATCGCCAATGCTGAAGCGACAGGTCAGCTTGGAAAAATGCTGGAAAGTGCAGCTGTACAGCAGGAGAATGAGGTTAACAATAAGCTTCTTATTTTAACGAGTATTTTAGAACCGCTGCTGATTATTGCAATGGGCGGTATGGTTTTATTAATTGTATTAGCGATTATGTTGCCAATTATTGAGATTAATCAATTAGTACGCTAATCTGAGATCATTTGATCAATTGATAACAATTAAATCATTGTGAATAGTTTAATATCAAACGCTCTTTCAATGAACCAAATAGTGGCAATGCCGATAATAATGATTGAGCCTGCATAAAAGAATACTGTTTTATAAAACCATGTTCTACGTAATGCAAATGAAATGGGCAAGTAAATACTTAATATACCAATTTGACCGATTTCCACACCCACATTAAAGCCAACTAAAGCAAGAATCAACGCCGTATTTTGTAAACCTAATTCTGATAAAACCGCTGCAAATCCAAAACCATGAATTAAGCCAAAAGCAAAAGCCGCCATCCAGCGTTTTTTTAATATTCTGGGGTTTAAATTATTCAGTGCGGCAAGCACAACCGAGGCCGCAATAGCCGACTCCACCCAGCGGCTGGGTAACGTAACAATTTGCAAAGTAGCTAGTGTCAGGGTGACAGAGTGCGCCAATGTGAAAGCGGTTACTACTTTAAGTACATCAATAAAAGTCGCTTTGAAACTAGTTGAAGGCTCCCAATTCCCCGCATTTCGGATTAAAACTGCTGGTAATAATAAAGAAATCAAGAAGAGGATGTGGTCGTAACCTATCCAGATATGCCAAATACCCTCTATCACATAATTTTTAAACTCAATGAGTTGATTTGTCTTCTGTAAGATAAATGATTGCTGAGCATTATCAGGCCCGAAGATAGAAGTTTTGGTATTGTTTTTATATTCTAGTCTCAGTAAACCACGGTGCGTAGGGTCAATATCCGCAAATAAACTATAGTGTAAATTCAGCTCAGTGACTATTTTTTTACAGCTGGCAACAAATTTAATCACCACATAAGCGCCGTCAGTATGGTCATCGATTAATATTTTCTGAGGCTCAGTAGGACAAGTATATTGATTCTCCTTCACATCAAGTCTAGCCATCGCATAAGCATCAATATTTTTTTTCTTATTAAGCACTTCTTGCCATGTAATTTTGTTATCAGCATTTTCATCTAAGCCAATCGCGTAGTCGATATCGCGTAAAGCAATATCCCATTGACCTTCGATCTTGCTATCTTTGACCGTAATGACTAAATAACTATCACTAGGCTTGTGGGCGTGAGCAGGATTATTGCAAAGCCAAAACAGTGCTGCTAAAAGAAAGTAATATTTTAAATTCATATTGAAGGTGCACTTTTATAACTGTTAATTATTTTTTTTAAAGTGACATCTTCTAAATTTTTAGTGGCTAACCATTGCTTCATGGTTTGAATTGCAGCGTGATCATTTGACGCGATAGCTGCTTCTAAATAAACCCGTGCATCGGCTGGCTCTTTTTGAACTTGCCAGTTTTGCTTCGCTATTTTCATAGCTTTAGTCGGGTTATGCATTAATCTCAGCTCAAAACGTGAGTGCTCTCTTTGATGTATCGTGTCACCTCTTAACATAGCTGCTGCAAATCTTTGTTTCAAAGTCTCAATTTGTAAGCTGACTTCCGCTGAATTGTTTGCTCGAAGCGCTTCTGCATACCTTAACAATAAAGCATCAATTTTTGTTTTTGTTTTTAACAGATTAATCACTTCTTTCGAGCGTTTTTGATCTAATAAAAAATCTGAATAGGCGCCTAACAAATAGCTATCTGGATCATCTATCTTCATAGCCTGTTGAAAGTATTTTTCTGCTGCAATGTTATCGCCTAGCCGTGTCGCCATTTCAGCAAGTAAAGTTAACACCCAAACTTGTATGGACGGGTTTGTTTCACCAGATTCGGCATACACTTTTTTTAATTTTTGATAGCTGTTAGCGGCTTGCCCATTTAAATTGTGAATATTAGTCGCGCAGGTGATGGTGACTAAGCTTGAAGTAAGCCTGTAAAGATGTTCGCAACTGGTATAAGCCTCAATATATTTGCCCTGTACTTGCAAAATTGTGGCACGTGTAATCCAAGCTTGACCATTGTTCGGATCTAATTTTAAGACTTGATCTAAATCGGCAAGAGATTGATCAAAATGATGGGTGCTTTGCAGTATGGTTGCACGTAAAACCAAAATTTCTACGGGTGGCTGGCTTATTTTCCACCAAGGTGCAATTGCAGCTTGGGCATAGCCTAAGTAACGTGGGTCGCCCTCAACGCGTGAGCGCTCAATATATAATCGCGCTAATTGTGCTGCAACTGCGCTATTTAATGGATAAGTAGTTAATAATGCGCTTAATTTTTTAAATTCTTTTGTGTTTGAACTGAGGCTTGTAGGTAGTGTTTCAAGCACTTGTGCAGGACTGCTTGGCGTGTAAGGCGTAGCGGCTGCATGAGTCATGCAAACTACCAGTAGCAAGCTGTTAAATGTAAATCTTAATGGCATTATTTATTTAAACTTTGGTTAAGATGATTTTGAATAAAATTAAATTTTATAAAACATTAACATTTAATTGATTTCATGGCTTGAAAAATGATTCAATATTTATAAATTTTACAAATATTTTTTATTTTTGATAAGTTGAATCTATTTGTATTTTTTTGACGTATAACAATTGAATGAAGTAAATACTAATTTGGGGTGCGTTAGCGCACAGACGTCATCTTAGACCTAATTCATTATCATTTGGAGTTTGAGTAAAACTTAATATCAACTTACAGGGGTCGCAAATCATGAAACCAATTAGAATTAAATCTCGATCATTAGCTTTTTTTGTATCCGCAGCATTACTGGGCATGGCGGCTACAGCAACGATGGCGTCCAGCCATAAAGAGGCACCATTTATTGCAGGTCAACCAAGGCTTGATGCGACTGATTTTTACATGTTTAATAGTTACGAACCAAACCGTCAAGATTTCGTAACCTTTATTGCTAACTACATTCCGTTGCAAGATGTTTACGGTGGCCCCAATTTTAACCAATTTGATTCAAATGGTTTGTATGAAATTCATGTGGATAATATAGGTGATGCTAAAGAGCATTTAACCTATCAGTTTCGATTTAACAAACAAACTAAAAACTTTAAGTTGCCTGTTAACGGCACAAATGTGAACATTCCTTTGATTAATGATTTAGGTAAAATCTCGGCCACTAATCAAGATGCATTAAAACTCACTGAAACTTACACTATTGATTTACTAACAGAGGGAAGTCGCAAAGGTAAAAGAGAATCGGTGACAAATGCAGCTGGTGGCGGCAAGACATTCACTAAACCAGTTGATTATATTGGTCAAAAATCATTTGATGAGACTGGTACAGATAATTCCAAATACAATGCCTACGCAAATAGTTACATCTATGACATCAAAATTCCTGGTTGTGCAGTAAATGGCCGTGTTTTTGTCGGGCAACGTAAAGAATCATTTTATATTGCACTAGGTAAAACATTCGATCAAATCAATTTAAATCCATTGGGCTCTGAAGTGGGTGGAAATGCGAATGATCTTGAAGACAAAAATATCAGTACCATTGCGCTAGAAGTGCCTAAAGCGTGTTTAATCAAAGCGGCTAATCAGCCAGTAATTGGTGCTTACACAACGGCAAGTGTTAGACAGGGCCGTTTGATTAATCCCAAACCAGGCTCTAATATCACCAGCGCCAGCAAAGAAGGCGGTGCATGGAGCCAAGTTTCACGATTAGGTATGCCATTGGTCAATGAAGTAGTCATTGGATTAGAAGATAAAGACAGTTTCAATGCGTCCAAACCCAATGCTGATGGGCAGTTTTTAACTTATGTGACAAACCCTACACTGCCAGTAGTCATTGAAGGCTTGTTTGGAGCGCCAGCGCCAACCAAGTTTCCTCGTAATGATTTAGTGGCAGCTTTCTTAACGGGTATTGCAGGTGTGAATCAACTTAACACTGTAACTCCATCAGAAATGCTACGCCTTAACACTAGTATTGCTGCTGCTGCGCAGGGCTCACAAAGTGCTTTAGGCGTGCTTGGTGGCGATAATGCCGGTTTTCCAAATGGTCGTCGCCCAGGTGATGATGTGGTAGATGCATCTTTAAGAGTGGCGATGGGTGTATTGTGCGTAGCAACTGGCGCTAATGATGATTTGAAAGTAGGCTGTAAACCATCTGATGCGCCAGCAGGAAGCGCAGTTTTAACTGATGGTGTGCGCAAAACATCTGCTGACTTTAAAAATGCATTCCCTTACTTAAACACACCGTTGCCAGGTAACGGTAATTAATAGGAGCAAACCATGAAAATTACATTTAATTGGTCAATGACTCTTTTGTTAACCGCAGTTAGCCTGGTTTTGCCTAGTTGCGGCGGAGGCGGTGGCGGAGGCGGGGGTGGTAACAATTCTGCCAGTTTATGTGCTAATAATGCAGATACTTTTATTTGCGAGGTTTTTAAAGTTGTAAATAATTTGACATCAGATAGTGCAGATCCAATCGCAACTGATCCAATAGTTGCAACCAGCCCTGACGACGCAGAACCAACGACAAATATCTAACCTTTATTATTTCCCCTTCAACAGTTTTTTGTTGTAAGGGGATTTTTTTTACCTAAATAATTTCAACTAAATTAATTTGTTGATCCTTCCCCTTTGATAAAATAAAAAATTTGTCACACATTAAAAATGTTGAATTTTCAAACTAATTTATAAATAAATAGGTTCAAATTTTCAATAAATAACTTAGTTCAATTTGTAATGATTAAGCTTTAGTCAAAAAAGTCGATCTTAGAAAGATTAGTAAAAAAATAGATTCAAAATTACCAAATCTTTCAGGTTTTATGAAAGCAACTATTATCATTTTGGGTAAATCTTTTACTATAGAACTAGTTTCAAAAGTTTTAAATATTTTTCATAACGTGAAGATTAACCTTATTTTGCGTAGACAAAAATATTTGTAAGTTCTGAACGTGTATTTCAAATCGCAAAATGTTTAAATAGCCTTTATTCCCACTGATTGAGAACAAGTTGGAACTCTCATCACGCAGGTCAATTTTCGTCGCATAACACTGTAAATCCCAACTCTAATTACAGCAATCAAGTCAACTGGATATAAGGATGTACGAGGTTTTATCACTGCATAAAGACTGCTAGTAGATGCTAATATAAGAACCGCTATTGCCTCTAAAAAACGCTAAATTGCCCAGAAATATGTATTAACTAATAAACATGTTATACACAGCTGAGGGCTTCAATCAAGGTCGCTTAAGCAAAGCGTGATGTTGCTAAACATGCACGATTTTTGCAGACAAGAGTCATTATCCATGTTGTTGTGATGTAAATTATTGATGATACTAATTTTTCTAAAAATGGATAATAAAGCATTACTTACAAATATATTAATGAATTTAACTAAGCTGATTGCTAATTTTAAGTTAACAATCTATGATTGCAAAATAAAGGGAAATAAAACTTGAAACAAATTTCAAATATATCTAGAGCATTATGGTGCATAATTTTCCTTAGTATTGGCTTATTAAAAATATCCTCAGTATATGCCGCTGAAAATAGTATCTCCATTAAAGAAATGTTTACGGATGCCGTAGTAGCTGAAAACGCCGAAAGCGATTTTTTACCCCCAGAACAAGCCTTTAAACTCAATATTACTGCGCTTGATGCTAACACTTTACAAGCTAAGTTTACGGTTGTGCCTAGTTACTACTTGTATCATGACAGGATTAAATTCACTTCGACAGATGCCAGCATTACAGAGATTAATCTGCCTAAAGGTGAGATGAAAGAAGATCCTAATTTTGGTAATATGGAAGTGTATCACCATGATTTTATTGCCACGATTAAGTTAAATAATGTTACAGGTAATAGCGTTAATATTAATGCAGGCTACCAAGGCTGCAGTGAAAAAGGGCTTTGTTATGCACCGATTAACAAAAAAATTAAACTAGATTTACCAGTGGGTACATCTAAAAACACAAACGCTGTACCAAATGCCGCAATCAGCAACACTACGAATGATGATAGAACCAGCTCGGTACTTAAATCAGGTAATCTATTGTTAATCGTGGCAGTGTTCTTTGGTGCGGGTTTGTTACTATCGTTAACCCCTTGCGTTTTACCAATGATTCCTATTTTATCAAGCATTATTATTGGCAGCAAATTAGCCGCTGGCAAAGATGCGCCTAATAGTAAATTGTATTGTTTCCTTCTATCATTAGCTTATGTATTGGGCATGGCGTTAAGTTATATGCTGGCAGGCATTGCAGCAGGCTTAACGGGTAATTTAATTAGCAACTCATTACAAAATCCTTGGGTACTCAGTGCTAGCGCGTTAGTATTTGTGCTGCTAGCGTTTTCTATGTTTGGTTTTTACGAACTTAAACTACCTCATGCCATTGAAAGCCGTATATTAAATGCCAGTAATCGTTTAAAAGGCGGGCAGTTTGTCGGTGTGTTCATTATGGGCGTTTTATCTGCGCTCATCGTTAGCCCGTGTATTGCGGCTCCACTGGCAGGTGCTTTAATTTATATTAGCCAAACCCATAATGTAGTATTGGGTGGATTTGCCTTGTTCGCACTTGCCATTGGTATGGGTGTGCCGTTGTTATTAATAGGCGCATCGGCTGGTACTTTATTGCCAAAAGCGGGTAGTTGGATGACCGCTGTGCGTAACTTATTTGGCATACTCATGCTGGCTATGGCAGCCTATATTATATGGCCTGTTGTAGGGTCAACAATTTCTAATCTCGTTGGTCATACAAAAAGCAATGTACTACAGTTTACACGCGTGAATAGTGTTGCAGATTTAGAGAGACAAATTGCTAATGCGCGCGGCAAAAACGTCATGCTCGATTTTTATGCCGATTGGTGTATTGCTTGTAAAGAAATGGAGAAGCGTACATTTAGTAATAGCGAAGTACAGCAATCACTTATCAATACGGTCATGTTACAAGCAGATGTTACCGCTAATTCAGAAGATGATAAAGCTTTGCTAAAGCGTTTTGGCTTATTTGGGCCACCAGGCATCATCTTTTTTGATGCGCAAGGTCAAGAATTAAAACACTTGGAAATCATTGGTTTTCAAAATGCCAAAAAATTCTTAATGACGACAAAGCAACTAAAATAAATCTACATATTGAGCCAGTTTTAATAAAATTTAAGGGCATTCATCATGACAGCATGGGAAATTAAAGCGCGTGAATTGGCCAATTGTAATTGTGCTTACGGTTGCCCATGCCAGTTTAATGCGTTGCCGACATACGGATTTTGCGAAGCGGTCATTTGCATGCAAATCGACGATGGCTTTTATGGCGATGTGGATATTTCAGGTGTGAAATTTTCCTGTATTGTGCAGTGGCCTGGTCCAGTACATGAAGGTCATGGCAAGTGCCAACTGATAATTGATTCAGGCACTAGTGAAGCGCAACGTAGAGCAATTATGAAAATTACCAGTGGAGAAGACACTGAGCCAGGTAAAACTATTTTTAATGTATTTGCATCAACTTACGATCTGGTATATGAACCGATTTTTGCTCCAATTAAGTTCGAGGTTGATATAGATGCACGTAAAGGCTCAGTCCATGTCGCAGATTTTATAGAAATGCGTGGTGAACCTATCTTAAATCCAATTACAGGAGCAGAACATCGCGTTCGAATTGATATTCCCGATGGTTTTGAATACAGCATCGCCGAAATTGGCAGTTGTAGCAGCAAAACAGCAGGTAATATTGTTTTAGATTTAAATAGCACTTATGGTCAATTTGCACATATTCACCTTAACAATCATGGCATCGTAAAATCTTAACCAAAATGCTAAGTGATTAATTTATCAATTGCACATAAATGCTTATAAAACTTCTGAAGTTTGAGCAATCGATAACGCTGTTCTGCTTGATTGTTACCTGTTTTCTGGCCTGGATATATGTGTTCTCTGGGGCTGGCATGGGAATGAGCGCTTGGGAAATGAGCAGTTTCTCTTTCGTGCCACATCAGCATGCGGGCATGCAAATGAATATGCCTGAAATGGAAATGATATCAATTCCTTGGACATTTCAGCATTTTTTGATTGTTGTAATTATGTGGTGGGTAATGATGATTGGGATGATGTTACCTAGCGCCGCGCCAATGATCCTGCTTTATGAGCGTGTAATGACTCATGCGCAAAAAAATAATGTACTGCAAAAAGTTAATCCAACCACTTATTTTGTCGCTGGATATTTGATTGTCTGGTTACTGTTTTCGCTGCTTGCTACGCTGTTACAGTGGCATTTAGAGCAACAAAACTGGCTATCTATGAATATGATTTCTAATAATCGCTGGTTATCAGGTGGACTATTAGTCACTACAGGCATTTATCAAATAAGCCCATTGAAAACCACATGCCTTAAATTTTGTCGGTCTCCAGCCCAATTTATTGCACAATATATGCAAAAAGATAGGCTGGGAGCAGTACAAATGGGCTTGCGACATGGCTGGTTTTGTTTGGGCTGCTGCTGGGGATTAATGCTACTACTGTTTGTGGGCGGCGTAATGAACTTGTTTTGGATTATTGCCTTAACTCTATTTGTTTTAATAGAAAAAGTCTTACCAAATAGTCAAAACGTAACATTTTTAATTAGTATCATTTTTGTCATGTGGGGCTTTGCCTTAATCATTGTTAATTGATCATTACAAATCCATTTTAAAAAATGCCAAATTCAATTGTATAAAGATTTAAATATATATGGACAAACTCTAATTTTACAAGAACATGAATCTAGCTCAATGGCTCTTTATATTGAAGTCGTTTTAGC
>JBKJRD010000078.1:0-60814 GCA_046594885.1 Methylotenera sp.
GTAGTACATAATAAATTTGTGGTCGATGGCTTACGCGCCAAAGGCGCCATTTTTGTCAATGAATTAGATAAAATTCCGACTGGCAGCACTGTGATTTTTAGCGCGCATGGTGTTTCAAAAGCAGTGAGAAAAGAAGCTGAATCACGCGGCTTAATCGCATTTGATGCGACTTGTCCATTGGTGACAAAAGTGCATATTGAAGTCGCCAAAATGCGTCAAGCGGGGCTGGAAATTATCATGATTGGCCACAAAGGCCATCCTGAAGTAGAAGGTACGATGGGCCAGGCTGAAACAGGTCAAGCTGAAAATAGTCAAGCGGACGAACCTGAACAAGATGCAGCCAGTCTGGGCATGTATTTGGTTGAAACGCCAGCTGATGTGCAAAACTTAACGGTTAAAAACCCTGAAAAACTGGCTTTTGTGACGCAAACCACCCTTTCGATGGATGATGCGGCATTGGTAATTGATGCGCTAAAAGCTAAATTTCCGCTGATCAAAGCGCCCAAAAGCGATGATATTTGTTACGCCACGCAAAACCGTCAAGATGCGGTCAAAATGATGGCGAAAGATTGTGATTTAGTGATTGTGGTCGGCTCGCCCAATAGCTCGAACTCTAACCGCTTAAGAGAAGTGGCGCAAAATCAAGGAATTGAGGCCTATATGGTGGATAACGCCAGCTATTTAAAGGCAGAATGGCTGCTTGGTAAACAAAAAATCGGCGTATCAGCTGGCGCATCTGCACCCGAAGTGTTAGTGCAAGAAGTGATTGCCAAACTGCAAATGCTGGGCGCAGAAAATGTGACGGAATTGCAAGGCGTTATTGAAAGTGTGGTGTTTCAATTGCCCAAAAATTTGGCTAATGCAACTCCCAATACAAACAATAAAGCACCAAAAGATAATCTACTTAACACTTAATTTAACTTAATTTTTAACGTGTTAAACCATTTCAAAACGCCCATTTCAGCTTTAGTGCTGATTCATACCAAAGATTTACAAGTCTTAATCATGGAACGCGCTGATAAAGCAGGTTTTTGGCAATCGGTCACTGGCAGTGTAGAAGGCGATGAAACACCCACACAAGCCGCCATTCGCGAAGTGCTGGAAGAAACTGGGCTAGACGCCAATCAATACGATTTTCAAGATTGGCAAAGCAGCAATGTGTATGAAATTTATCCGCATTGGCGCTATCGCTACGCGCCTAATGTAGTCGAAAATATTGAGCATTTATTTGGGTTAACTCTGCCACACGCTTTACCAATTAAACTCGCTGAAAATGAGCATGTGCGCTACGAATGGGTGGATTGGCGCGAAGCAGCAAACCGCGTTTTTAGCTGGACCAATATTGACGCGCTTAAAAAACTTGGTGAAAGACATCAATTAACGTTATAAAATGCAATATGCAAACTGAAGCCATTCAATCAATTCCTATAAAATTTGAAAAATACCAAGCCGCTGACGATGCTGATTGCCAGCGCCGCATTATCGCCGCACGCAACAAACTAGGCAAACGCTTGGTGATTTTAGGACACCACTACCAAAACGAGGCGGTGTATCGTCATGCCGATTTCACCGGTGATTCACTAAAGTTATCGCGCTATTGTGAAGATTTAGATGCAGAATTTATCGTGTTTTTGGGCGTACATTTTATGGCCGAAGTGGCGGACATTTTAAGCCGCCCAGAACAAGTGGTTGTTCTACCCGATTTAGCGGCAGGTTGCAGCATGGCGGACATGGCCAACTTAGCCAAAGTAGAACGCAGTTACCGCGAGCTCAGCAAAGTGCTGGATTTTGATCAAACGATTACACCCGTCACCTATATTAATTCTGCTGCCGATTTAAAAGCGTTTTGCGGTGAACATGGCGGCATTGTGTGCACCAGCACTAATGCGCCAAAAATATTAGAATGGAGTTTTGCACAGCGCGAAAAAGTGCTGTTTTTTCCTGACCAAAACTTAGGTCGCTGGTCTGGTCATAAAATGGGTATTCCATTAGAACAAATGCCGATCTGGGACCCAGACCAACCGATGGGCGGTTTAACGGTTGATGAAATTAAAAACGCCAAGATTTTATTGTGGAAAGGCCATTGTGCGGTGCATCAAATGTTTAGGCTGCAAAATATCACCAAATTTCGTGCCGACCATCCTGATGGCATAGTGATTTCGCACCCTGAAGCGCCGTTTGAAGTATGCTTGAATTCTGACTTTGTGGGCTCTACCGAATATATTTTAAGAACCGTGAGTGAGGCTGCAGCTAATACCAAATGGCTAGTGGGTACTGAGTTAAACTTGGTGAACCGCTTAGCAGAGCAGATGAAACCGCAAGGAAAATTGGTGCAATTTATGAGCCACGTGGTGTGCGAATGCTCCACCATGGCGCGTATCGATCCGCAACATTTGGCTTGGACGTTGGAAAATTTAGCCGAAGGCAATATCGTGAATCAAATTAAAGTGCCAGAACACGATGCCAAACTAGCTAAATTGACGCTAGACCGCATGCTGGCGGCTTCATAGTTGAGCGTTTGCGACTTATGTCAGCCAAGCCTACACCCCATTTTGTGGCAAGACGGTTTTTGTCGTGTGGTGCTGTTAAATGATGTGGATTATCCTGCTTATTGCCGCGTTGAATTGCTCGAACATATCAAAGAAATGACCGACTTAACACCTGTTAAACGGGCAAAAATGATGAAAACGGTGTTTGCGGTTGAGCTGGCATTAAGGGAAGTCACACTTGCTGAAAAAATCAATTTGGCCAGTTTAGGCAACAAAACGCCGCATGTGCATTGGCACGTGATTCCACGTTTTAAAAATGACAAGCATTTTCCGAATTCTCATTGGGGTGCGGCAACGCGAGTTGGTCAGCCTTTTAGCTTAAATGCAACGATGCTAGAAACCCTAAAACAAAAAATAAAAGCGCATATTGAATGTGCTTTGCAAGCCGCATAAAATTTTAGTATTCATAAAACTTAACCACTTTTTAGTGTTAAGTTTTATGCTATTTATTACACGAAGTCATTTAATCAATAACCAATCGCGTCACCACTTTGCCATTGATTAAATGGCTTTGAATAATCTCTTCAATATCGTCATTATCCACAAATGTGTACCAGATTGCTTGTGGATAAACGACCAATAGCGGGCCTTGCGCGCAACGGTCGAAACAGCCTGCGCGGTTAATGCGCACTTTACTTTGGCCATTTAAACCTAGTTTTTTTACCCGCGCTTTCATATAGTCAAAAGCAGCTTCTGCGCCTTTATCTTGGCAGCAAGCTTCACCATCTGGCCGCTGGTTTAAGCAAAAAAACACATGAGATTCAAAATAATTTTTCATTCAACATTCAGTTTCTTGTTCATTTTAATTGCAGCCAATAGGTATTCAGGTTTTTGTTTAATGCAATCACATAGTAGCCATCTTTATAGGCGGCTGGCACAACATCCATTTTTTTCAATATGCCTTTTTTGTAAAGCTTTAAACCTTCTGCTGCTTGAATTGTTAATGTCCCCACCACAGGTTCAGATAAATAAGGCAGTTTAGAATCTTTACTGGTCACAGACCTGGCAGCCATACTGATTAAAATATGTTTAGAATCCTTAATTGCAGCGCTATCTAAACTTTGTACTACAACCGTTGCATTTTTTGTCGTCAGTGCAAAAGATACACTGTTTAAGCTAATTTTTTCATTGCCAACCCAGCCTGCTATTGCTTGTGTTTGTGTCGTGTTAATCACCCTATTTTCTTTTTGAATATCGCGCCTGGCTTCACTATTCCCAATGCTGTTGATATCCATGGGCAACATCGATAAATTTGGGTCATCTACTACAATGGCATTTGCTGAAATAAGCGATTTTTTCAACCAAGGCAATTGTGGGCTGGCAGGCATGGCAATTTGCAACTTGCCCAATTCGCTGGCTGTTCTGATAAAGATTGAATTATTAGGGTTAAACTCTTCATTAAACAACTTTTTGCCCAAATCAAGCACATAAGTTTTATTGGCTTCTTGAATATCACCTCGTCTATACATTAAGGCGGCAGCCGGCATAGTGGCCATGATGGCTGGGTCGTTGTAACTATTCCAATTGGATGCAGTAGATGCCTTTGGCGCATCAATTGGTTCTTGCGCGTATGCATACAACATCATCGCGTCCCAGCCCTGAAAGCTGGCTTTACTGGCTAGATATATGGGTAAAGTATGGCGATCTGGCGCGGGAAATGGATCGGCATTCCATTCGGTTACGCTAATTGGTTTTGCCACCACTTGCGCCGCTGCAATCCAATGCGTGAAATCGGCTTTCACAATGGGATTGGTAGCAAAACTGCTTGCTTGCTGATAGGCGTGCACATCAATCATATCGCCATCGGTTAAAGCGGGTAGCGAACTTAACGGATTATTACCCCAAGTATTGGTGGTCACAATTGGCACTTTAAGGCCGATGTCTTTTAAATGCTCAATCATGCTAACGTTAAAGCGATGCTCTAAATCGTTTAAAAATATTTTAGACGAGCCATGCTGCCATGACCGCCAAGTTTGATTCATCGATAAATGCTTACCGATTGAAAATTTTTCTGCCTCGCTCATGTACTTTTTCGAATGAAATGTAAGCCCCTTATCTGGTAAAAACATATTGCCAAAATGATGGGTCAGGTCATTTTCATTAGTGATTAACACCGCAGCAACGGCAGCTTCATCGATTAATTTTAAGTTGGTATACGGGTTAAGATGTTCGAGATATGCTGCATTAAACGCACGCATTGCGCGTTGCACATCAACATTTAAATAATTAAAGCCTTTTAAATCAGCGGCTTGCTTACTTTTACTCATTTCTGCAAAGTGCGTCACCGCATCTGCTGGCTTAAAGTTGCGTTGCACATGTAAATCTATCCAAACGTAAATGCCTTCATCCTTTAAGCATTTTATCCACCAATCAATTTTATCCAGCGCGTCGGCGTTCAATATTTTTGTATCTGGGCTATCAATGCCGAATATGTTTGGCGCCACCCATGGCGAATCCATATGGTGCAATCTAACCAGATTGAAGCCCATTGCAGACAGCCTTTTTGCTTGGTTGATCACTTGCTTTTTGGGTGTATGAAAAATGGCATAGGCCGCGATATTGGCACCCCAAAATTTCGCCTGCGTACCATCTTCAAAAACTAGTTGCTCACCTTTTGCTTTTAAAAATCCATGCTTACCAGCAGGCCGTTCTGCTTCATTTAAAAACGACAAATCCACCGGCGATGAAGACCAATCGAGCACATTGCGATACCAAAATTGCGTGTCCACAGCATCAAATTTTTGGGTTTTAATCGTCACAGCATCAAGATTTTTACTGTCCACCCTAGGCAAATAAAACGCAATAACAGCACCTAATATAAAGACCAGACCGTAGCGAAAATATTGGGCAATCCATTGTGTTAAGTACCGCACACATTACTCCGAAGACAGGCTATCGTCTTGTGTAAATGTCCATGTGCGGGTGATACCTAAAATATCGGTCGTTTTCTTCATCTCTTCTGAGAACTTGGCATAAGGCGCTGCCAAATTGACAATATTTTTTGCGGCTTGGTCTAAGATTTTATTGCCAGAACTTTTATCGACCACAATACTTTCAATTGAGCCATCCGCCTTAATCGAGACCGTCATGCGTAATTGGCCATAAATTTTTTGATCACGCGCCGCTTGCGGATAATTTAAATTACCGATGCGCTCCACTTTTTGTCGCCACGATTCTAAATACATTGCGTCGCTGGCTTCTTTGGTGCGCGCGCCAAGAAATCTTCTTTTTGGACGCTTTTGATACTCTTCCTGCTGCCTCGCAATTTGCGCCTCTAGCCGGTCAATTTCAATACTAGCGGCAATTAAATCGGCACGATTTAAAGTTTTAGCGAGTGCTTTTTGGTCACCTTGCTCAGGGTCGGCAGATGCGGCATCTTGTGTGGGATTTGATTCCACTTTTTTTGTGGCATTAATTTGGGTTAACAATTCTTGCGCTTGCTTTTCTAAGGCATCTACCCGCTTTTGTTCACGCGCCTCTTGGGCTTTTAATTTAGCCGACTTTGCTGCAGTACTTGCTTCTGCACTTGGCCTTAATTTTACCTCTGTGGTTTTTTGCTTAGGGGCTGGCAACATGGTTTTCATTTGCCGATTTGCATCGGTATTGCCGCCACGGTCAAGGTTGGCTTGCGCTAATAGTTCTGCTTTGTCGGGTGCGTTTTTGGTTTTAGCGTTCACCAGCACCACATTTAAAGCAGGTAATTTATTGGCTAGTTTTTTGAGTTCAGGCTCAAAATGAATGGTTAATATGACCACATGCACGACAAAAGAAATAAAAATTGCAACGCTTAGTGCGCTAAATATTTTTGCAGTGCCATTCACCGCAGATTGCGCTGCTAATTCTGTATGTTTAAGCACGGCATTCAAGCTTTTAATTTTCCATTAAAGATACATTTAATGCATTCAATATTTTTTGATGCACGCCACCAAAACCACCATTACTCATCACCAAAACTTGGTCATTCGGTTGGGCAACATCAACAATCGCTTGAGTTAACAAGTTTAAATCATCAAATATTTGTGCTTTGTGCGCAATTGATTGCAGCGCTTCTGCTGCGTCCCAGCCTAAATTCGCGCCATAGCAAAATACTAAATCGGCATCTTTTAAGCTGGCTGGCAATGCGGCTTTCATCACGCCTAATTTCATGGTATTACTTCTTGGCTCCAGCACTGCTAATATTCTTGCACCTGTTGATTTAAAATCACCTACTTTTGCACGCAAGCCTGCGACTGTGGTTTCAATCGCGGTGGGATGGTGTGCAAAATCGTCATAAATAGTGATGTTGTTCACCACACCTCTAATTTCCATACGTCGCTTGACGTTTTTAAATTCGGTTAACGCAGCAATGCTGACTTGTACAGAAACGCCCACATGGCGCGCAGCCGCAATACTGGCCAGCGCATTCATGCGGTTGTGCTCACCTGATAAATCCCAATTCACGCGGCCTTGCAGCTTGTTTTGATAAACCACATCAAAACTGCCATTACTGGCAGCATTTTTAGCTTGCCAATCTGCATCGGTGCCGAACTTTTCCACAGGTGTCCAACAACCTCGATCAATCACCCGATTTAAACTGATTTCTTTACCATTCACAACAATTAAACCTTGTTGCGGCACAGTACGCACCAAATGGTGAAACTGCTTTTCGATGGCTGCTAAGTCATCGAAAATATCCGCATGGTCAAACTCTAAGTTGTTCAAAATGGCGGTGCGTGGGCGGTAATGCACAAATTTTGAACGCTTATCAAAAAAAGCCGTATCGTATTCGTCGGCTTCAATTACAAAAAACGGCGATGTATTTTGTGCATCTTGCTTACTTTTCGCTAAAGCAGGTTGTTGGGGAAGCTTAGCCGAAACCCCAAAATTCTCTGGCACACCACCAATCAAAAAGCCAGGCGCCAAGCCTGCGTATTCCAATATCCACGCCAACATGGAAGACGTCGTCGTTTTGCCATGTGTACCCGCCACTGCCAACACCCACTTGCCTTGTAACACATTCTCGGCCAGCCATTGCGGACCAGAAATATACGGCAAACCTTGATTGAGTATTTGCTCCATCAACGGATCACCGCGTGACACCACGTTGCCAATCACGTAAACATCCGCGCCTAGCTTGGTCTGTTCTGGCGAAAAACCTTCAATCAGCTCAATGCCCTGTGCCTCAAGCTGCGTACTCATGGGTGGATAGACATTCGCATCGCAACCTGTGACGCGATGCCCCGCCTGCTTAGCCAACACCGCAATACCGCCCATGAATGTACCGCAAATACCTAGAATATGAATATGCATAATATGATTTTAATTGTTTAAATAATTTAAGTTCTGTCTTTTATAAATTCGGTTTCATTCATCAACAATAGTTAATCATAAACTAAGCCTCTGGTAGCAAACTCAAGGAGAATAACTTTTAAATTTTTTTCATCTGGTTCGTAAATTAATCGGTAATCGCCTAGTCGGTAACGCCATAATCCTTTTAGTTCACCTAATAGTGGTTTTTTTGTGTCTCCAACTAAAACTATAGGTTCTTTCGAAAGCTCGGATATAGCTATGAGAATACGACCTTGGATTTTTTTATCAATATTTGCGATAGACTTTTGAAAGATAGGGGTAAATGCGATTGCCCAAGTAGTTGGTTCTGGACGTTTGCATGAAAATAAAGCCCTATCATGCTTGGGGCTTATTTCTACATCTTCTATTTTTTGCTCATGGTCTGGTGACCAAAGCTCCAATAGTGCATGTGAAAATTGAAATGCATACTCGAACTCTTCTAGTTCACCCGCGCGCGCTTCGCTAATACTCTTTAATAACAGCACTTATGCTCTAGCCCAAATTCGGACTTAACCAGCGTTCTAAATACGCTTGAGGCAAGTTTCTGCGTTTCGCCATGTCTTCTAACTGGTCAATGCCGATTTTATCCACACTAAAATATTTAGCTTGTTGATGTGCAAAGTAAAAGCCTGAAACCGCAGCAGCAGGCATCATGGCAAAACTGTCGGTAAGTTGCATATCAATTTCATCGCATTGCAGTAGCTTGAACATATCGGCTTTTACTGTGTGGTCTGGGCATGCTGGATAGCCAGGCGCAGGGCGTATGCCTTGGTATTGTTCTTTAATCAGTGCATCTATATTTAATTTTTCGCCTTGGTTTTCACCCACAATTTCTTGGGTTGCATAGCCCCAAAAGTCGGTACGCACACGCTCGTGCATATATTCTGCAAACGCTTCAGCTAAGCGGTCTGCCAGGGATTTAAACATGATGCCGCTATAGTCATCGTTTGCAGCTTCAAATCGTGCCGTAATTTTCTCTGTTCCTAAGCCAGCCGTCACCGCAAATAAACCAATATAGTCATCTGTCAAATTTTTTGGTGCAATAAAATCGCTTAAACATTGATTAGGTCGCGCTAGACCATCGATAACAGGCTTGACGCTTTGCTGGCGCATGCCGTAATACGTGAACGCCACTTGGCTGCGGCGTTCATCGGTATAAATTTCAATATCGTCGTCATTGACGCTATTCGCTGGCATCAGCGCAATCACACCATTCGCGGTTAACCAGCGTCCATCGATGATTTTTTTGAGCATGGCTTGTGCTTCGGCGAAGACTTTAGTGGCTGCTTCGCCAACCACTTCGTCGCTTAAAATGGCAGGGTAAAAGCCGGCCAAATCCCACGTTTGAAAGAATGGGGCCCAATCGATATATTGCGCAATTAAACTTAAATCAATATTTTTAAACACGCGGCGACCAATAAACTTGGGTTTCACGGGCGCATATTCACCAATGAATGCCAGCTTAACTTTGTTGGCGCGGGCATCTGCGATGGTTAACAGTGGCACACCTTTTTTATTGGCGTGTTGCGTGCGCGCTTTTTCGTAATCGGCCTGAATCTCCGCCAAATAGGCGCCACGCGTCTCAGGTGTCAGCAAGTTTTGCATCACCGAAACCGAGCGCGAGGCATCTGGGACATAGACAATTGGGCCATCGTAGAATGGCGCGATTTTCACGGCAGTATGCGCGCGTGATGTGGTCGCGCCGCCAATCAGCAATGGCGTTTTGGCATCGCTAAAATGCGGGTCGCGCTGCATCTCTTTAGCGATATAAGTCATTTCTTCTAAACTTGGTGTAATCAAACCGCTCAAACCAATAATGTCGGCATTTTCTGCTTTTGCCATCGCTAAAATCTCTGCCGCTGGCACCATCACACCCATGTTCACCACTTCAAAGTTATTGCATTGCAACACCACACTGACAATATTTTTGCCAATGTCATGCACATCGCCTTTTACCGTGGCGATGACGATCTTGCCCTTAGGCTTAGCCACCACACCGGTACGTTCTTGCTCTGCGGCTTTTTCGGCCTCAATAAACGGGATTAAATGTGCCACCGCAGTTTTCATCACACGCGCAGATTTGACCACTTGTGGCAGGAACATCTTCCCTTGTCCAAACAAATCGCCCACCACATTCATGCCATCCATCAGCGGGCCTTCAATCACGTGAATCGGCCTGCCACCCGCCGCTTCAATGGCTGCGCGCACTTCTTCGGTATCTTGCACAATAAAATCGGTAATACCATGCACCATGGCATGACTGAGGCGCTTTTCAACTGGTACAGGGTTTTCTGGCGTGCCGCGCCACTCAAGCGTTGCAGCTGCTTTTTTGCCCCCAGCCACTAAAGTACCAGCGATTTCAATCAATCTTTCTGTAGGCGCAATCAGATTTTCTGGGTCAATAATATGGTTAAGTACCACGTCCTCTACACATTTTTTAAGCTCTGGCGCTAAGTCGTCATAAACACCCATCATGCCCGCATTCACAATGCCCATGGTCATACCCGCTTTGATAGCATGATACAAAAATACGGTGTGAATTGCTTCGCGCGCAGGGTCGTTACCGCGAAAACTAAAGCTCACATTAGAAACGCCGCCCGAAATTTTAGCGTGTGGCAGGTTTTGCTTAATCCAGCGCGTCGCTTCAATAAAGTCAACTGCATAATTGTTATGTTCTTCAATACCAGTCGCAATGGCGAAAATATTTGGATCAAAAATAATATCTTCTGCTGGAAAGTCTGTGCTCACTAGCAAATCATAGGCGCGTTTGCAGATTTCAATTTTGCGGGCGTAGGTATCGGCTTGGCCTTTTTCATCAAACGCCATCACAATTACCGCTGCGCCGTAGCGACGACACAATTTAGCCTGGCGTAAAAACTCGGCTTCGCCTTCTTTCATCGAGATTGAATTCACAATCGCCTTGCCTTGCACGCACTTAAGCCCTGCTTCAATCACGCTCCATTTGCTCGAATCAATCATAATTGGCACGCGTGCAATGTCTGGCTCACTGGCAATTAAATTGAGGAAGTGCGTCATGGCTTTGACAGCATCCAGCATGCCTTCATCCATATTAATATCAATGACTTGTGCGCCGTTTTCTACCTGCTGCCGTGCGACGCTTAAGGCTTCATCATATTGCTCATTGATAATCAGCCGCGCGAAGGCTTTGGAGCCAGTCACGTTGGTACGTTCACCCACGTTCACATACAGCGAGTTTTCGTCAATGATAAATGGCTCTAAACCTGATAATTTGGTCACAGGTTCAAAACTAGGCACTAAGCGCGGACTTAACGCTTTTATTTCATTAAAAATCGCGTTAATGTGTGCTGGTGTAGTACCGCAACAGCCGCCCGCCATGTTCAAAAAACCACTATTGGCGAATTCTTTGAGTAAGCTGGACGTCACATCTGGCGTTTCGTCAAAGCCCGTGTCAGACATGGGATTAGGCAAGCCAGCATTAGGATAAATGCACAGAAAAGTGTCCGCAACTTTTGAAAGCTCTTCCACATAAGGGCGCATTAAAGTTGCCCCCAAAGCACAGTTGAGCCCCACCGTCAGCGGCTTGGCATGGCGAATAGAATGCCAAAATGCAGTCACTGTTTGGCCTGATAAAATGCGACCAGAAGCATCCGTCACCGTGCCAGAAATCATCAATGGCATTGTGTAGCCGACTTCGTCAAAAAACGTATCAATGGCATACAAAGCCGCTTTGCAATTGAGTGTATCAAATATCGTTTCTACCATTAAAATATCTGCTCCACCCTCTACCAGCGCGCGCGTTTGCTGCAAGTAAGCACTGACTAATTGGTCAAAACTCACATTACGTGCAGCAGGATCGTGCACATCGGCGAAATGCTGGCAGTTTTGGGTGTAGGGCCAAGCGCACCTGCCACAAAACGTGGTTTATCGGGCGTGCTGTATTTTTGGCAGGCGGCTTTAGCAAGTTTGGCGGACTGCACGTTCATCTCATGCACCAAATGCGTCATGTGATAATCATCTTGCGCAACCGAAGTCGCGCCAAAAGTATTCGTTTCAATCACATCCGCACCTGCGGCTAAATATTGCTCGTGTATTTCTTGAATCACTTGCGGCTGCGTCAAGCTTAGTAGCTCGTTATTGCCTTTTACAAATAACTCACGCTGACCTGCTGGCGCTTTAAAATCTTTAAATCGCGCACCTCTGTAATCACTTTCTGTTAGCTTATATTGCTGAATCATCGTACCCATCGCGCCATCTAGAATAAGAATGCGCTGTTTCAATAGTATGCGAAGTTTAGCTTCTAGAGGGTTAATGACGTTGGGTTGCATGCAAGCTTTCAAATGCTCTAAAACATTATTTAAGCCCTTATTTTAACATGTAGTCAGGTAATGAATATGCCCAATAGCTGAGGAATATCCTAGAGAGAGTTATTTGCATATATAAATAATAAAGCGATGTTAAACATCGCTTTATTATTACTGGGGAGGTAGGAAATGAAAATTGTTTCTACGCGCTTATTTGGCTTTTTGAGTTTCGTGTTTTTTGTGTGATTTGTGCATTGTTTTTGCTGGTGTTTTGGCATGTGACGATGTTGTAGAAGTGACTGCTGATGCCCCTTCAGTCAAGGGCTTGGATGCATCAGCTGCCATCGCACCCATGCTCAATGTAGCTGTAATAAGACCGGTTAATAATACTGATAATAATTTGTTCATGTTAAATTTCCTTAATATTGAATAGTTAACTACTTAATTTATTTAAATTTTACTTCTTAAATTTGAAGCTGGTTATTAAATCCTACTTCACTTCTTTTTTAGCACTGGGTAACATTTTTTTAAGTGAGGTTTTAGTGCTTGTATCTTTTTTTACTGCTGAAACCGTTGGCACTTTGCTGACTGAAACGACTGCTGGTTTCGCTGCATCTGCCGCCATTGCACCAATACTCAAAGAACCTGCAACCAAACCTACTACCAATACTGATAAAATTTTGCGCATGCTAATTTCCTTTTCTATTAATGTTCATTTACTAAACTTTTACTATTTTTAAAAACGGTTAAATCCAACGGGTTAAATTAAAGTCTTTACGTTAACTTACTGCCTACTAAACTAGGCAAGTATTACGGTATTAACGTTTCAAGTTAGCGTTATATCTGCTACCTGTGAATCAAACTATACGCAGCCAAACTTACA
Source organism: Methylotenera sp. (assembly GCA_046594885.1). Taxonomy (GTDB): domain Bacteria; phylum Pseudomonadota; class Gammaproteobacteria; order Burkholderiales; family Methylophilaceae; genus Methylotenera_A. Next base: position 13,044 of record JBKJRD010000078.1, read on the forward strand.
GCAAGCTGACGATATTTAATTTTGATGATTTATTATTGCGTTTTATACTGAATGCATGCGCATATTTATCGTAGAAGATGATTTGGTATTGGGTGATGGCTTAAAAAATTCGCTGATCCAATCAGGCTATGCGATTGATGTAGCCATCAATGGTGCAGACGCAGACAGTATTTTGGCGTATCAGATATTCGATTTAGTAGTGCTAGATTTAGGTTTGCCTAAATTGAGTGGTTTTGAGGTGTTAAAACGTCTGCGCTCACGCGGTAGTAAAACGCCTGTGCTTATTTTAACGGCAAACGACAACGTAGATGACCGTGTAAAAGGGCTGGATTTGGGTGCAGATGATTATTTAAGTAAACCGTTTAATTTAGCCGAGTTGGAAGCGCGCGTTCGCGCATTGATTCGACGTGGTCAAGCTGGTGGCAGCGCTGTGATTAGTGTGGGCGGTTTACAGTTTGATAGTGTAAATCGCAGTGCAACTTACCTTGATGTGAGTTTGAATTTATCTGCCCGCGAATTGGCGGTATTAGAGGTATTAATGTTAAGAGCCGGCAAAGTAACCAGCAAGGAACAAATGCTGGAAAAACTGTGTAATTTTGATGCCGATATCAGTGATAATGCGCTTGAAGTATATATGCACCGACTGCGCAAAAAACTGGAGCATACCGAAACTAACATTCGCACTATTCGCGGTTTAGGTTATTTATTAGAAAAAACAACACACGCTTAATTTATCTCTTTTATTTCAAATTTTTATACCATTAAGTTGTTTAAATTTAACTTACATTTTCCGCAAAATTCACTTAGAAACCAATTGTTTAAATGGTTGCTACTGCTTTTGATGCCGTTGATTTTTATCTCAGCAATTGCTGGTTATTTTTTGGCTAATTATTTTACCAATCAAGTATACGATAAATCTTTGTACCGTACCGCGCTCGCATTGGCTGAGCAAATTGATATTGATACGCCGCAGATTCAAGTACATTTGCCGCAGATTGCCAAAGATTTATTAGAGTTTGATGAAGAAGATGATGTGTATTTTCGCATTATTGGCCCTGATGGCGATTTGGTTACAAGCCACACTAGCTTAACTTTACCTAAAAAATATCCAATCGCAGGCCAATACCGATATTATGAAACCAGTTTAAACCGCGCAGATTTGCGAGCGATTATCTATGCACTACCTTATAGCGACAGCGGTATCAATAAAAATATTTACGTGCTGGTCGGCGAAACGCAGCAAAAACGCGTGCAAATGGCCGATGAAATTATTTTAAGTATGCTTATTCCGCAGTTGTTAATTATTTTATTGGTTAGCGCGCTACTTTTTTTTGGCATCAAACGCGGGCTAGAACCGTTACAGCAACTAAAAATAGAATTAAGCACGCGTGGCAGCAACGATTTAAGCCCTGTTAACAGCTCTAGCGCGCCTACAGAATTAAAACCTCTATTAGACAGCTTTAATGAGTTGCTGTATAAAATTAGCCACTATATAGGCAAGCAACAACGCTTTGTTGCAGAGGCTTCGCACCAACTTAAAACCCCGCTTGCAGGCCTTAAAACCCAAGCAGAATTGGCGATTAGGGAAAATGATCCACTAAAAATTAACCACGCTTTAAAACAAATTAATTTAGCCAGCGGCAATTTATCGCATTTAGTCAGCCAACTATTAAGTCTGACCAAAGCAGAACCTGATGGTGCGTTTTTTCTCGATTTTAAGCCTGTGGATTTGCGTCAATTGGCTCAATCAGTTACTGCCGATTGGGTAGTGATTGCATTGAAAAAAAACATTGATTTAGGTTTTGTAAGTGATGATAAAGATTTATGGGTTCAAGGCAATACCGTTTTACTGCGCGAATTAATGCTTAACTTAATTGAAAACGCCATTTTGTACACCGATATTGGGGGTAGCATTACTGTGGGCACAAAACAACAAGCTGCTTGTATGATTTTCTATGTGCAGGACAATGGCATTGGCATTGTACCGCACCAACAGGATTTAATTTTTGAGCGTTTCTATCGGGTGCTTGGCACCCAGCAAACTGGATGTGGCTTGGGCTTAACTATTGTGCAAGAAATCGCTGATAGGCATTTTGCAACAGTAAGCGTGTTAAGTGAAGGAAATGGTAAAGGGTCGCTATTTTCTGTGCGTTTCCCTGCGCCAATTAATTAAACTTCACTGCGTCTGTACTGTACAGCTTCGGCAATATGGGCGGGCTTAATCGCATTGTCGCCACACAAATCAGCAATCGTACGCGCCACTTTTAAAATGCGGTGATACGCACGAGCCGATAAATTTAATTTTGAAATCGCGGTTTTCAGTAACATCAATCCCGCCTCGTCAGGTTGGCAATACGTATCTATCTCTAAGCTACCCAAGGCAAAATTGGCTTTGCCTTGACGGTTAAGTTGGGTTTGACGCGCAGCTTCAACCCGCATACGTATTGAGTCGCTGCTTTCGGCTTGATTGATGGTCGTTAATTCATCTTCTTTAAGCGCAGGCACGGTAATCAACAGGTCGATTCTATCTAAAAGTGGCCCGGATATTTTAGCGCGATAGCGCGCGATATTGTCTGGTGTGCAACGACATTTATTATTAAAATGACCTAAATAGCCGCATGGGCAAGGATTCATGGCAGCCAGCAACTGAAACGATGCAGGAAAATCGGCTTGCCTTGCCGCGCGCGAAATAGTGATGTGGCCACTTTCAAGCGGCTCGCGCAGCACTTCTAATACTTTTCGATCAAATTCTGGCAGCTCATCTAAAAATAATACGCCGTGATGCGCCAGTGAAATTTCACCTGGCCGCGGAATACCGCCGCCTCCCACTAAGGCTACGCCCGAAGCAGTGTGGTGCGGGCTTCTAAACGGTCTACGCTTCCAGTTTTCTAACTTATATGCACCGTTAAGTGATTGAATGGCAGCACTTTCTAGCGCTTCTTGCTCCGTCATGCTGGGCAAAATACCTGCAAAACGGCTCGCCAGCATACTTTTCCCTGTGCCAGGCGGCCCAGTCATTAACACACTATGGCCACCAGCAGCAGCAATTTCCAATGCACGTTTAGCCTGTGATTGACCTTTTACCTCATTAAAATCGGCATAAAAACTGCTTTGTACTGGCGTATCTGACACATATTGTTGCAATAAACTGTGGCCGCTTAAATGCGCGCAAACTGCTAATAATGACTTTGCAGGATAAATCAGTGCATCTTTGACCAAACTGGCTTCTAGCGCACTGTTTTGAGGCAATATAAACGCGCGTTTACCGTGAGCCGTTTTATGCACCATATGATAAGTCATGGCCAAAGCACCACGGATTGGCCTTAACTCGCCCGTTAACGCTAACTCACCCGCAATTTCGTAATGTTGTAACGATTCTTTTGGAATCTGGCCGCTGGCGGCCAAAATACCCAAAGCAATGGGTAAATCGTAGCGCCCACTTTCTTTGGGTAAATCTGCTGGCGCTAAATTAACCGTAATACGTCTAGCAGGGAATTCGAACTGTGCAGTTTGAATGGCCGCACGCACGCGATCTTTACTTTCTTTCACCTCCGCCTCAGGTAAACCTACAATCGTAAAGCTAGGCAAACCGTTTGCCAAATGCACCTCTACAATTACTTCTGGCGCATCCATACCGCTTAAGGCGCGGCTGTGCAGCACGGCTAAACTCATTTTTGCTTAAGCGCCTGTTCTAAAGCTTCAAGCTTGGCTTGTAATTGTGTTAATTGCTCACGTGCATGACGCAACACTTCGGTCTGCACATCAAATTCTTCGCGTGTCACAAGCTCCATTTTGGTGAGCGCGCCCTTAATTAGTGCATGCACGTTTTTATCGATATCCGCCAAAGGCGAAGATTGAACTATCTCTTTGATTTTATTAGATAATTCTTCAAACATTGATAATTTTGACATAATGTTTTCCTATAATTTTAATGCAGTTTAACAGATTTTTGAGTGTTTTTAACATGTTAAGTTCTAACTTATAAATTGTAAGCTATTGTTTTAATTAATATTTTTTTTGGCATGCCAATTGCTAGGTTACAACGTGGTTAAAACTACTTCATTTCAAAACAACGTTAGGGGATATGCAATGCGTCACTCATTATTATCAATCGCAGTATTGGGCATTTTTGCAATGCCAACATTATCATACGCAGAAGATGTTGCAGAGCCTGCAGTTGCCCCTGCAGCTGAGGCAGCTTCTAATTGGTCAGCAACATCGAATATTGGCTTCGTTTCAGACTATTACACGCGTGGTATTTCACAAACATTTCATAAGCCAACTGTACAAGGCGGTTTTGATATTGCTCACTCAAGTGGACTTTCAGCAGGTATTTGGGGTTCTGGTGTTACGCCAAATACATTCCCAGATGCAAATACTGAAATTGACTTGTATGCTAACTACGCTGGCGCATTTGGCGAAACAGGCTTAGGTTATAACGTTGGTCTTATTGGCTATATTTATCCAGGTGGTAGCTGGAAAAACTATCAGTTTTTAACCGATGATGTAGGCACAAAAGGTGCGGGCGTTAAAAAAGGTGGCCGTTGGGATACCTATGAGGCTAACTTTGGTTTGTCATACAAATGGTTAAGTGCTAAAGCCTCTGTTACATTGGGCGATTGGTATGGTGCGGAAAGAGAAACAGGCTGGGATGGCGGCACTAGCGGCACGACATATATTGAGTTGAATGCGGCTTATCCATTACCTTGGGGTGGTTTAACATTAATTGGCCACGTTGGACATTTAAATGTTGCTGGTAAATTATCGAGTGATCCAAACTTTGCAGGTGCAAATACTTTTGATGGTGTAAACATTACTGAAGATAGCCCTGACTATACTGACTACAAAATTGGTTTGAGTAAAGCATTCAAAATTGCTAGTTCAGAAGGTTGGAATGCTGGCGTATATTATGTTGGTGCTAGCAACGGTGGCAGCAATGGCTATTGGGGCGAAAGAGGTTACGGCGGCTCAAGCTTTAATGGCGGCACTAAAAATGGATCCACTGAGATCAAGGATTTAGCAGATGGCCGTTTTGTGGTGACAGTTGGCCGTGCATTCTAATTTTAATTTACAAATAAAAAGCTAGTCTATGTTAATTAGCTTTTTATTCATCTACTAATGGGAGAACAACATGAAATTTGTATCCGCAATAATCAAGCCTTTTAAGCTTGATGAAGTGCGTGAGGCCTTGTCTAATATTGGCGTGCAGGGCATTACAGTCACCGAGGTTAAAGGCTTTGGTCGTCAAAAAGGACATACCGAGCTCTATCGTGGCGCTGAATATGTCGTGGATTTTTTGCCAAAAGTTAAATTAGAAATTGCCATTAAAGATGACATGCTTGACCAAGTAGTGGATGCGATTGAAAAAGCCGCTGCGACTGGCAAAATTGGTGATGGCAAAATCTTTATCTTTAATTTAGAACAAGTTTATCGCATCCGTACCGGTGAAACCGGGCCAGAAGCACTTTAAGGGGCCATAAAATGAAAAAAATATTATCTGTTTTATCGCTAATTGCTCTGCTTAGTACTGGTGCAATTAGTACAAATAGTTTTGCAGAAGACCTGACCGAAGCGGCAGAATCAAGCATGGAAGCGACGACTGATTCAGCAGCAATTGTGGTTGAAGATGCGCCAGCAGCAGCAATGCCAATGGAAGCAATGCCTGCTGAAGCTGCACCAGCTGAGGCAGAAGCGGCGGCTACGCCAGTGCCAAACAAAGGCGACACCACCTGGATGATGGTTTCTACCATCTTGGTTACGTTAATGGTGATTCCTGGCTTGGCCTTGTTTTACGGCGGTTTAGTGCGTCAGAAAAATATGCTTTCTGTGTTAATGCAAGTGTTTGTGATTTTCTCACTGATGGCCGTTTTATGGGCATTGTATGGCTACAGCGTGGCTTTTACAGGCGGTAATCCATTCTTCGGCGGTTTGAGCAAAGCATTTTTAGCGGGCATTACACCTGAATCATTAGGCGCTACCTTTAGCAAAGGCGTTTACATTCCTGAGTTTACCTTTGTGGCTTTCCAGCTGACATTTGCGGCGATTACGCCTGCTTTGATTGTTGGTGCATTTGCTGAACGTATGAAGTTTTCAGCCGTGCTAGCATTTATGGCGCTATGGTTTACGTTTGCTTACTTGCCAATGGCGCATATGGTTTGGTACTGGGATGGTCCTGACGCAATTACCACTGCTGAATCATTAGATACTGTAGTAGCAAATGCTGGTTGGTTATGGGCTAAAGGTGCGTTGGATTTTGCGGGTGGTACGGTTGTTCATATTAATGCAGGCGTGGCTGGTTTAGTGGCTGCTTATGTATTAGGTAAACGTATCGGTTACGGTAAAGAATCCATGACACCGCATAGCTTAACCTTAACAATGGTGGGTGCTGCGCTACTATGGGTGGGTTGGTACGGCTTTAATGCAGGTTCTAACTTAGAAGCCAATGGTTATGCGGCATTAGCTTTGATTAACACAACAATCGCAACAGCGGCTGCAACCTTATCTTGGACATTCTCAGAATGGCTATTAAAAGGCAAACCATCGATGTTAGGCGCGGCTTCTGGTGCGGTTGCTGGTTTGGTTGCCATTACGCCAGCCTGTGGTTTTGTCGGCCCAATGGGTGCCATCATTATCGGCTTGGTTGTTTCACCAATCTGCTACTTCTTTGTGGCAAAAGTGAAATACATGTTTGGTTATGATGATGCGCTTGACGTGTTTGGCGTGCATGCAGTTGGCGGTATTGTTGGTGCCTTATTAACAGGTGTATTTGTTAACCCAGCACTGGGCGGCGCAGGTGTTGTTGATTACGTGGCAAATGGTGTTGCAGAATATAACTTTGCTGCACAAATGACCGCGCAAATCTGGGCGGTAGGCACGGCGATTGTGGTTTCAGGTGTGGTTGCATTTATCGCACTTAAAGTCATCGATTTAGTGATTGGCTTACGTGTATCAGAAGAATCAGAGCGTGAAGGCTTAGATACCACTGAACACGGTGAGCGCGCTTACCATTCATAATATTGAGCTAATTTAAGCGTTAAGTTGTTTCAAGTTAATGCTTATTTTTAAATAGAAACGGACACTTAGGTGTCCGTTTTTTATGTATTTCAACATTTATATTGCAAAAACTTAACCCAAAAAATGGGTTAAGTTTTCAATCTTCATGCAATCGTGGTGAATAAAATCCTCAGCATTGCAAATGAGTGGCAAAATATTACCCAACCAATTGATCAGACACCCGCATAATCATTGAACTAAAAATTAAATAAAAGCTTCCCCAAAAAGGGCAAGTTTACTGGCAGAACTGGAGAGGAAATGCTGGCCACCATACTAAAATTTGTTTGCAAATTGCTATTTAGCGTCAAAGTGCGCGGTTTAGAAAACATTCCAAAAACCAATAGCCTGCTCATCGTAGCGAATCATGAATCATTTTTAGATGGTTTTTTATTGGGCTTGTATTTGCCTGTTAAGGCCACTTTTGTGGTGCACACAACGGTATTAAAAAGTTGGTGGTTTCGGCAATTTTTGCGCTTAACGCCTTATTTAGCGGTTGATCCCACCTCTGCATTAGCCATGAAAAAAGTGGTTAAACTGCTAGAAGCAGGCCAAAACGTGGTGATTTTTCCAGAAGGTCGCATCACCTTAACTGGCGCGTTAATGAAAGTGTATGCTGGCCCTGGCTTTGTTGCCGCTAAAACGGGCGCCACTATTTTGCCTATTCGCGTTGATGGCGCAGCAGAATCGTATTTTGGTCGTTTATCCAATGCACATCCACGTAAAATTTTCCCCAAAGTCACGTTAACCATTCAACCAGCCACGCACATTCAAATTGCGCACAACACGCATGCGCCTTTGTCGGCAAAACAACGCCGCCACATTGCCAGCGAAGGCATGCGTAATGTCATGCAGCATATGTTGTTTCAAGCACAAAAAAGCCGCACTTTGTTTGAAGCTTTTTTAGATGCTGTGGATAAATTTGATGCGCGCTACAAGTTAATTGAGGATATGAATGCGCTAGAAGAAACTTACCAAGCCTTATTGAAAAAAAGTCTGGCTTTAGGCCGCATTGCGAGTAAAGTCAGCGCACCAAATGAGGCAGTAGGCGTGTTAATGCCCAACATTACTAACACGCTGGCACTAATTTTGGGCATGAGCGCATTTAATCGCATACCTGCCATGCTCAATTACACAGCGGGCAGCGCTGGTATTCAAAACGCATGTATTGCCGCCAACATAAAAACCATTATCACTTCACATAAATTTATAGAAGTGGCTAAATTAGAAAACGAAATCGACGATTTAAAACAGTTTAATATTGTGTATCTTGAAGATTTGCGCGCGCAATTTAATGTGATTGATCGCGCATGGTTAATGGGCTATGCACTGCATTACCCCAGAGTGGCGATGGAAGTAAGCAAGCCAGAACAGCCAGCTGTTATATTATTTACCTCTGGCAGTGAAGGAAAACCAAAAGGCGTTGTGCATTCGCACCAAAGTATTTTAGCCAATATCGCGCAAATCATGGCCATGATTGACTTTAATCCAACCGATAAATTTATGATGGCATTGCCCATATTTCATGCGTTTGGCTTTACTGGTTCGTTACTACCCATCTTTAATGGCATCAAAATCTTGATTTTTCCTTCACCATTGCAATACAAAATCATTCCAGAGATAATTTACGATAAAGGCTGCACGGTTTTATTTTCAACCAGCACTTTCCTTGCTAATTATGCCAAATTTGCCCACCCTTACGATTTTTACAAACTACGTTTGGTGATTGCTGGTGCCGAAAAGCTCAATGATGAAGTGCGAAAAACCTATATTGAAAAATTTGGTATTCGCATATTAGAAGGTTATGGCACAACTGAGTGCGCGCCCGTGCTTTGTGCCAACACACCAATGGCCAATTTAAATGGCACTGTCGGTCAATTTGTGCCAGGTTTGGCGCATAAGCTAGAATCTATCCCCGGCATAGAAAGCGGCGCTTTACTGCATGTACGCGGCGAAAATGTGATGATGGGCTATTATTTATTTGACGAGCCTGCCGTGCTTAAACCGCCTATCAGTATATTTGGTGAGGGTTGGTATAACACGGGTGATATTGTGCAAGTAGATGCGCAAGGCTTTGTGCATATAAAAGGCCGCGTTAAACGCTTTGCAAAAATAGCAGGCGAAATGGTATCGCTGGAAGTAGTGGAAAAAATCGCCTGTATAGCTGCGCCAGATTACGCACATGCGGCGAGCACTCAAACAGATGCGCAACGCGGTGAAACCATTGTGATATTCACCACCGACCCCGCATTAAAACGTGAAGATTTACAGATGGTGGCTAAAAATCTGAAGTATCCTGAAATTGCGATTGCGCGCAAAATTCTGCATATTGACGAGCTGCCACTGCTGGGTACGGGCAAAACAGATTATGTAACGCTAAAGCAAATGGCCGAATCTACATAGCGTATTTGAAAAAAATTAACTCTAGAAAACGTTTTAGAAAGCGCTGAGTGAGCAATCAATTTAACTTATTAACCCAACAACGTTTTCGGCCATTTTTCTTTACTCAATTTTTAGGCGCATTTAACGATAATGTGTTTAAAACAGCGTTAATTACTTTGGTGGCATTTCACGCCGCTAGTTTAAGCAGCATTGATGGCGTTACCCTGACCACTTTGTTACCTGGCGTATTTATTTTGCCGTTTTTTTTATTTTCTGCAACGGCTGGTCAAATAGCTGATAAATTTGAAAAATCTTCTATTATCCGATTGGTCAAAATATTCGAAATTGCCATTATGATCTTTGCCAGCGTGGGATTTTATCAGCATAACATCTGGTTTTTAACCACGGCTTTGTTCATGATGGGCATGCATTCCACATTATTTGGCCCTGTCAAATATTCCTATTTACCGCAGCATTTAAAACAAAATGAGCTGGTCGGCGGCAATGGTTTGGTAGAAATGGGCACTTTTGTTGCCATACTGCTTGGTCAAGTATTTGGTGCGTGGTTAGCAACAATGCCGCAGCATGAATTGCTGATCAGCATCAGTATTTTACTCATTGCCATGCTAGGCTATTGGACAAGTCGCAGCGTGCCTCACTCGCCCGCAGCAGACGCCACCTTGAAAATCAACTGGAATCCCATCACCGAAACTTATCAGAGCATCCGTAATATATGGTCTCAGCAAAGTATTTGGCTGGGCATTATCGCCATTTCTTGGTTCTGGTTTTACGGCGCAACCTTGCTGGCACAATTTCCCAATCTAGCTAAAAACGTACTGCATGGGGATGAAAGTTTGTTTGTTTTATTACTCAGTGTGTTTTCGCTCGGTATTGGGCTGGGTTCACTTTTATGCGAAAAGTTATCCAAAGGCCATTTAGAGTTAGGCTTAGTAGTATTTGGTGCTATTGGCTTAACTGTATTTGGTGCAGATTTATACTTTTCCAGCAATAGTATCCATCAAGCAGGTGCTAGCGCTATTCAAGATTTCTACAGCTTTGTCAGCACGTTAAACCACTGGCGTTTGTTGTTTGATATTCTGTTGATTGGTTTGTTTGGCGGATTTTATATTGTGCCTTTGTACGTACTCATTCAAACGCGCGCCATTAAAGGCTTTCAATCGCGGGTGATTGCAGCTAACAACATCATGAATGCTTTATTTATGGTGGCGTCTGCTGGGTTTTCACTACTGCTATTCAATCAGGGTTTAAATATTCCACAATTATTTTTAGCAACTGCAATACTTAACGCGATAGTGATTACTTACTTATGCATGCGTCAACCAGAATATTTTCTCACATTTCAATCGTGGTTTAAACGCATATTTTGAGCGCCAGCAATGCATTAACTTATATACTTAAATGACAACCTATGGCGCTTTCTAGCTATAATTAGCGTTAATCATCGCGAGTATTTTAAGCCACGCATGTCAGATCAATCTTTAAGTTATCCTGCCAAAAAACTGCAACAAGCCATCTGGCGCATTGCCCATATATTCGGTCCATTTGCACCTTTAATCGCCATGTTTTTGTTAGGATTAATCATCCTTTCAGTATCACGCTTAGGCTTGGTTTTGTGGCAGCTTGACCGCGTTAATGCAACCGAAAAACTCGCTGAAATCTTATTGCAAGGCATTCGTGTTGATGTTATCCAGCTCAGCTTATTGAGCTTGATTCCGCTGTTGCTGGCACCGTTTTTAGCCATTAAACGCTTTTTTAACATTTGGCAAAAATTGACCTATGTTTGGGTAGTTGCTGCTATTACCCTATTGATATTTTTAGAGGCCGCAACGCCAGGATTTATTGCCGAATATGACCTGCGGCCTAATCGTCTTTTTGTGGAGTACCTTAAATATCCGCAAGAAGTGATTGGCATGTTGTGGGGCGGATTTAAATTGCATGTATTCGCTAGCATTGGTTTTTTGCTGCTATCAATTTGGGCAATGCGCCGTTTTATGCAGCCTTGGTTACAAGCCAAACCCAGCTGGACAAGCACAAAAATATGGCTGATTTGGCCGCTGATATTTCTACTAACTGCTTTTGCGATACGTTCTACCACTGGCCATCGTCCAGCCAATCCAGCACTATTTGCCATTACGCATGACACAATGGTCAATAGCCTAGTGCTAAACTCAGGCTATTCTGTTATTTACGCCATTTATGAATTACAGCATGAAAGCAAATCTAGCCAAATTTACGGCAAAATGGATAGAGCCGATATTTTCAGACTGACTGGCGCCACAGATAGCGAAATCCCCACATTAAAAACTTTAATACCTTCTGTAAAGCGCATAAAACCCTTAAATTTGGTGATTATTCTACAAGAAAGTTTGGGCGCAACTTTTGTAGCGTCGCTTGGTGGCAAACCGGTTACACCCAATTTAGAAAAACTCAAAACTGAAGGCATTTGGTTTGAACAGCTTTATGCCACTGGCACTCGTTCTGTGCGCGGCATTGAGGCGGTTATCGCAGGTTTTCAACCTACGCCATCTGAAAGCACAGTTAAATTATCGCTGAGTCAAAAAAACTTTTTTACGCTTGCCAGCCTGTTAAGTAAGCAGGGTTATAACACTGAGTTTATCTATGGTGGAGAATCGCATTTTGATAATATGCGCAGTTTTTTCTTGGGCAATGGCTTTAATCAAATTACCGATCAGAAAGATTATAAAAAACCAGTATTTACAGGTAGTTGGGGCGTATCAGATGAAGACTTGCTCAATAAAACCCACGCCCAGTTAATGGCGCACCACGCCAGCGGCAAACCATTTTTTACCTTGGCGTTTACCTCTAGTAATCATGCGCCTTTTGAATTTCCTGATGGTCGTATTGCGTTGTATGAAGAGCCAAAAGCTACTGATAACAACGCGGTAAAATATGCAGACTATGCACTTGGGCAGTTTATAGAGCAAGCGAAAAAAAGCCCGTATTGGCAAGATACGCTATTTTTAATCGTGGCCGACCACGATATAAGAGTGCGCGGTGACACACTGGTACCAATTGAGCATTTTCACATTCCTGGCCTCATTTTGGGTGCTGATATCAAACCACATCGCATTAAGAGCATCGCCAGCCAAATTGATTTACCCGTCACAGTATTATCGCTCATGGGCATTAGCGGACAGCACCCGATGACAGGCCGCGATTTATCTAATGAGCCAGCTAAATATTTAGGCCGCGCCATGATGCAATATGACCGTAATTTTGCTTGGATGCAACAAACGGTAGATTCAAACAGTGTGGTGATATTGCGTGAAGGTAAAGCGCCAGCGCATGGCGTGTTTGATGCCAAAAATAAGCAATTGAATGAAATCGCAGCGCCAACCAATGCTAATGAAATAGAGCAGCTTGCGCTTGCTAACGCATTACTCCCTGCTTTGCTATATACCGAGCAGCGCTATCATTTACCAAAATGAGCAATAAGCAAACATCTATGCTCACCAGCCAAGTCATTCTGGATGGTTTGCGTTATATTTTATGTGGCGGTTTACGCATCAAAAACGCACACTTACCTGTTGGGCAACACTTAATACCCTATCATTTCATGGGCGTGTGTGTAGCATCCAATACTAATCCTGCGACAGACGAATATGTTCTGCAACAACTGCATAATCTAGGCATTAAACGCTTACGTTTAGATTTTACTTATGGCGATTTAGACAACTTTAACGCGCGTTTTTTAGGTCGATTAATTGCTGAAAAATTTGAAGTTACTTTGCACGTAATACAGCCGTTTAATGCTGCAAAAAATATGCACAGTAAAGCTGAGCAAGCCATTTGGCAACAGTTTTTACAGGCCTTATTAAGCGCATTTAGTACACAAATTGAGGCAATTGAGATTGGTAACACCATTAACCGCAAGCGTTGGGCAGGCTATACGCAGAATGGATTTTTAAACACTTGGGCCATTGCACATGCTGCCATTAAAGCGCATGGCATCACATTAATTGGCCCAAACATTCAAGATTTTGAGCCTTTATATAATATTAGCCTGCTTAAAACCTTTAAAAAACTGCATCAATTGCCTGATATACATAGCGACAATTTATTTGTAGAACGGGTCACAGAGCCTGAACGTTTTGATCACCGCATTTTTAAATATCAGTGGGCGCGCGTTTTTCAATATAACTTGATTAAAAAAGCACGCATTTTACAAAAAATTGGGCAAGATTTTGGTGTTAAGTATACGATTTCTTCTGTTGCGTTTTGGGCAATTTACCGCATTCAACGGCTTTTACCAGATGGCGCACAGAAACAGGCTGACTATGTGGCGCGTTATTTTTTGTTGTTGGCCGCTTCTGGCAGTTTAGCGCAAGCCAATTGGGGAGCGCTTATTTGCCAGCGCGAAGGCTTAATCAATGATGGCTTAAAAGAAAGCGATTACCCTGAGGTAGAGCGTGTTGCTTATTACAAAAGTGTGGATGGCCAATTATCGGACTATACGCCCAGAGCAAGTTTTTATGCGTTTAAAACGGTCGCTAAAATGATACAAGGCGCGCGATATATGGGCGCAATTGCCAGTACTAAGGGTTTAGAAATCCATCAATTTGAGCTTAATGATAAACAGTTTCATGCCGCTTGGTCGATCAACGCAAAAGCAGCCAGCTTGAACGATATTTACAGCGCTGATACATTACAGGCGGCGCAGATAGTGCATCGCGATGGCGAATCTTTTACTGTGCAGCCAAATTTTATCAATGAATCACCGATATATCTAATTTGGGATAAAAATGTTGATGTCGTATTAAAATCAAGCCCTCAATTAATGGATAACCTCACTATTCACGCCCACGTTCAAGGTTTGCAATATTACCCATTTAATGACACTGAGTGGCAGGGCGTTGTGCTTGCAAGTAGCCCTGAAAATACACAACGATTATTACATAACCTGCATCCAAGAACCTTGCAAACACCCAACAAAAATCAAACTTTGCGCCATGCTAGAAATGCAATTTGGTCCTTGCCCAATCCAATGGATGTGAGTGGCCAATTAACCATCAAACAACCGATTAGAATGTATGCGCACAAAGCATTTTTAGATCGCTTTAAGCCCAGCAAGGCCAAACGTAGCTGGAACGGCGCGATGGAATTGATGCGGCGCGGCATTGCTACTGCGCAACCTGTAGCTTATTTTGAAAAAATAGCTGACACCACAGTGAAACAAAATTTCTATCTCTGTGCGTTTGTAAAAGCCGATACGAATATTGGACAACTTTTTTCTGCTTATGCCAGAGGTGAGCATGATTACCTTGGGCTAAATCCTCAAGTCGTTTACACACAGCTGGCACTTTTTTGCCATGCTATGCATAGTCGCGGCGTGCATTTTAGAGATTTATCTGGCGGCAATATATTAGTGAATATTGACGCAAAAAAACAGTTAAGTTTTTCGCTCATTGATACCGCACGCATCCACGCTTACAACCACGGCATTGATTTTAAATTACGCATTGCCGATTTAACACGCGCTTGCCATAAACTTAATTGGGTTGATCGTGAACGCTTTATGCAAATTTATCTAGGACTAACTGGCAACCAATTTACTTGGCAATATCGTCTACAGTTTCAATTGTATGATTTTAAAGTATGGTTAAAACGCACAATTGGTCGTAAAGGGATGAAAAAGTTGGCCCAACGATTCAAAGGGCAAACTTAACCCTTTAATCTAATGAAAATCATGACTTATTTTTAAGTGCTTTAAATAGCAGATTATTTTTCGTCAAGCGTAGTATCGTTATTACGTTATGCAGTTGTGAAAGCAAAGCAGACGAATTTTAACTAAGGAGATTATTATGTGGACAACACCAGCTGCTACTGAAATGCGTTTCGGTTTCGAAGTGACAATGTACGTAATGAACAAGTAAGTTTATTAAACAATTATTTGTTTCTCGTACAAAAAAGGGCGTTTTAAACGCCCTTTTTTGTGGGCGCCACTTTCATAATCGCCTCAATGCACAGGTTAAGATGATTATTGCAATTGAGATTTGCACAAGCTAGCCAATATATGTTGAAATACGTGTTCGATTCATCCTAATTTAAGGAGCTAAAAATGACCGCTTTTCAACTGTTTACGTCATGCGTTGGTCGTATTTTATTATCATTTATTTTTATTCTAAGCGGCTTTAACAAGTTAGGTGACCATGCAGGAACGGTTGCTTACATCAACAGCGTGGGTGCACCAATGCCCGATCTTGCATATTGGATAGCAGTGATAGTTGAAGTGGGCTTTGGTATCGCTTTGTTAGTTGGCTTTAAAGCTAAAATCGCGGCGGCCGGGTTAGCTTTGTTTACCCTAGCAGCTGCAGTATTGTTTCATAGCAATTTCGGTGACCAAATACAAATGATTTTGTTTATGAAAAATATAACGATTATCGGCGGCTTATTACTGATTGTAGCGTATGGTGCTGGAGGCTTTAGTTTGGATAATCGCAGATAATCTACTTGAGTAAATGCGGGGTTATTGCGGCTGATAGCCTTTTGGTAGTAGCACCCAAATCTTACCTTGTTGCTTCATTGCGCCTGCTTGTTTGCCAGCAGCGTCGCCTGCACCCCAAAAGAAATCAGCACGCGTACCACCTTTTATAGCGCCGCCCGTATCTTGCGCCATCATTAAACGTTTTAATGGTTTGGTGCTATTGGGCTGAGTGGTGGCTAAAAATAGGGGCGCGCCTAATGGAATATATTTAGGATCTATTGCCATGCTACGTTCTGCCGTAATGGGCACACCAAGTGCGCCTAATGGGCCTGGCAAATCAGCTGGCAACTCTCTAAAAAAAACATAGCTGGGATTACTATTAAGCAAATCGCGCAATTGATCTAAATTATTTCGTGCCCAATTCTTAATGCCTTGCATCGAGGCTTGATCTGCAGTTAATGCTTTACGCTCGATAAGCAAACGACCAATTGAATGATAAGCATGGCCATTTTGGTCGGCATAACCTACATGCACTTGCTGGCCGTTATCTAGGTTCACCAAACCAGAGCCTTGAATCTGCAAGAAAAATACGTCAATAATATCGTCGATCCACACAATTTCATTGCCTGCCAGCGGCGATGGACTGGCTTCAATTTGAGCGCGCGTCATATAAGGGATTAATTTTTTGCTGCCATTTTTGCTGTCAATTAACTTGCCGCGAATGCGCTTAAATTTAAGCTCAGGGTAAATATCTGCCAGTTCTACTGTGACTAAATCGTTAGGTTGCCGATATAAAGGGTAGGGATATTGTGCAGACTGTTTGCGACTGCCCTGCAATAGCGGCTCATAATAGCCTGTTATCAAGCCTGTTTGGCTACCTTCTGAATTTGTCGCGCTATACACATCAAATTGCGCAGTTAAATAAGCAATAATAGCGGCATTATTCGGCTTGATTAATGTTTTTGCTGTGTTGCAAGCAAGTTGCCATTGCGGCTTATTTTTAAGCGTAGTGCAACTTTGCAGCCATGCGCCCCAAGCCGCACTTAAATCATCTTCCATCAAGCCATCAATCTCTTCCCATTTTGCGGGTTTAAGTAGGCTGTAATCAGCCACCACTTTAGCGTCTGGGTTTACTTCTATTGGCTTAGGCTCAATGACTGGCGGGCTTTTTGCATCTATATTTGGCGGCAGTTGAATCGGCGTTTGGTTTTGTGCACAATCACAACTGGGTGAATTCGGCTTTGTTGCAGTTGGCTTAACGCCTTTTTTGGCGCATGAAACCGTTAATAGGCCGAGCAAAATAAGGGTTAATAAGCGTTGCATCAAATAATACGCTTAATGCAGCACTCTTGGCTGCGCCAAAATAAATGGTTCGATAACCGCTTCAAACTGGGTACCATCAACCGCCACCATAAAATAACTGCCTTGCATTTTGCCTTCTTGCGTGGCTAAAACCGTACCGCTGGTATATTCAAATTGTTGATTAGGGCTTAGTAAAGGTTGCGCGCCAACCACGCCCAAGCCTTTCACTTCTTGCACATGCGCATGACTATCGGTAATCACCCAATGGCGGCTGATCAGTTGCGCGGCAATATTCCCCACATTGGTAATGGTAACCGTGTAGGCAAATGCAAATTTATTTGCTTCAACATTCGATTGATCTGGCAAATAAGCCGTTTGCACTGAAACCGAGAATGCATAATGATTTTGCGTCGTCATTAGGCAATTAACCCCGCTGTAGGCGAGCTTGGGCTAGCCGAATACAGTTTTTTCGGCATTCTACCTGCAAGATAAGATTCACGACCTGCTTCAATGGCTTTTTTCATGGCACCAGCCATCATCACAGGGTCGCGCGCGGCTGCAATCGCTGTATTCATCAACACACCAGCGCAACCAAGTTCCATCGCAATCGCCGCGTCTGCAGCGCTGCCCACGCCTGCATCTACTAACACAGGGATGGTTGCGTTTTCAATAATGATTTGTAAATTCCATGGATTTAAAATGCCCATGCCTGAACCGATTAATGAAGCCAGCGGCATTACAGCGCAACAGCCAATATCTTCTAATTGTTTGGCAATAATCGGGTCATCCGAGGTGTACACCATCACATCAAATCCATCTTTGACCAATACTTTAGCCGCCGCAATGGTTTCTATTACATTGGGATACAGCGTTTTGGGGTCGCCTAATACTTCTAGCTTCACCAATTTGTGGCCGTCTAACAATTCGCGCGCCAAGCGCAATGTGCGCACCGCGTCATCTGCCGAATAGCAGCCTGCGGTATTAGGCAAATAAGTAAACTCTTGTGGCGGTAGATATTCCAATAAAGATGGCTCACCCGCGGTTTGGCCAATGTTGGTACGGCGAATCGCAACCGTCACAATTTGCGCACCGCTGGCGTCAATCGCTGCGCGCGTTTGGGTAAAGTCTTTATATTTTCCCGTGCCAACCAATAAACGTGAATGGTAAGATTTACCTGCAATAATGAGTTGTTCTGCCATATTTAAATATATTTACTTGTATTCGTTTGCTAAAAATTAGACTAAATTAAAAATTACTAGTTAATGGATGTTAACCACCACCGACAGCACCCACAATTTCTAGCTGATCACCCTCTTGCAATAGCACCACATTAAATTGACCGCGCGGTATGATTTCGCCGTTTCTTTCAATCGCCAAACGCTTGCCAACTAAACCCAGTTCTATCACCAAATC
Organism: Methylotenera sp.; assembly: GCA_046594885.1. Classification (GTDB taxonomy): domain Bacteria; phylum Pseudomonadota; class Gammaproteobacteria; order Burkholderiales; family Methylophilaceae; genus Methylotenera_A. Next base: position 31,657 of record JBKJRD010000078.1, read on the forward strand.
TGCAACTGTTAAATTAGCAATATCAAAAACTTTAGCATTACCATTAATTAATATGTTCATTATTAAACCGTTTTAATTGACCCCATTATGAATAGCCTACACACTTGGGTATTGTAGTTTTGTTAATCAGGCATTATACATTCAGCAAAAAATTTATTTTTTGTGTATTCCGCAACAAACTAAGCGCGTTAACGTTCAAGTAGTCATGATTTTATTGATTTATTCACTTAGCACCGTTGTTAAGTGAATTTTTTTGATAAATTGTATTCACACGCTGCAGAAACAAAATTTCTGTTGTTTTAACTCCCAAAAGGATTTTTTAAGGATGTCAACATGCAAGCGCTAAATGTAAAATCTGTAGTAGAACCCCAATTAGTAAACGAAATTTACGAACCGCCATTGAATCAAAAAATTAAACCAGTAAAAGTGCAGGAAGCCACTATTTTAAGCTTAGAAAAAAATAAAAATATGCGCCGAATTTTAGAAGCTTACAGCGATTGTGTGTAGTTTTTAACTTATTGCTTAATACTTAACCTTTAAAAATGTTCAATTAGTAGGTCGCTTTTTAAGCACAACCCACTAATTGATTTTTACTACCGCTTTCAATCAATATTATTCAATTGAAAGTTGTGGGCGACCTGCTTCAGGCCAATCTAAATGGTAGAACTGACCACGTGGCTGATCTTTACGCTCATAAGTATGTGCGCCAAAGTAATCACGTTGACCTTGCAATAAGTTAGCGGGCAAATCTGCACTACGGTAACCATCGTAATAGGCTAACGCCGCCGCAAAACCTTGTGCAGGAATGCCATTAGTCACTGCCAAGGCAATCACTTTTCGCCAGCCTGCTTGGCCGTCATTCATTGAATTAGTGAAATACGGGTCTAACATCAAGTTTTTCAAACGTGAATTCAACGCGTAAGCGTCGGTAATTTTTTGCAAGAAACGGGCGCGGATAATACAACCACCACGCCAAATTTGTGAAATCTCACCAAAATTCAGTTTCCAGTTATAAGCCACCTGCGCTTTGTCCATTAACTGAAAACCTTGCGCATACGCGCAGATTTTTGAGCAGTAAAGCGCGTTTTTAATCGCTTCAATAATCGCTACTTTATCTGTTTCTTTAACGAGTACTGGGCCTTTTAAAATTTTGCTGGCTGCAACACGCTCTTCTTTTAAGCTTGATAGTGCACGCGCATAAACCGCTGCTGCAATCGCATTAGCTGGCGCGCCCAGTTCAAGCGCATTGGCTGCTGTCCATTGGCCAGTACCTTTTTGGCCAGCGGTATCTAAAATTTGGTCTACCAAGAAACCTTTGCCCATTGGGTCTTTTTGTTGCAGAATATCTGCGGTAATTTCAATCAAGAAGCTGGATAATTCGCCTTTATTCCATCCTTCAAATACCTTGCCAATCTCATCAGCCGGCATGCCAAGCAAGTTTTTCATTAACCAATAAGCTTCGCAAATCAATTGCATGTCAATATATTCAATACCGTTATGCACCATTTTCACGTAATGGCCAGCGCCATCTGGGCCGATATATTCCGCACATGAAAAGCCGCCTTCAACTGGCTTACCTGGTGCGCCGCCTTCTAAAGGCTCACCTGTTACTGCATCTACTTTGGCGGCAATATCGCGCCAAATCGGCTCTAAACTTGCCCATGCCTTGCGAGTGCCGGAAGGCATTAATGATGGGCCGAAGCGTGCGCCGGTTTCACCACCTGAAACGCCAGAGCCGATAAAGTCAATGCCTTTGGCAACCAACTCTTTTTCGCGGCGAATCGTGTCTGTCCATAACGAATTTCCGCCGTCAATGATGATGTCACCCTGCTCTAAGAAAGGCAATAATGCGTTAATGGTGACGTCGGTTGCGCTACCTGCTTTAACCAATAAAATGATTTTGCGTGGGCGCTTGATGCTCAATACGAAAGAGGCTAAATCTGCATGACCCACCACATTTTCATGCGACGGCTCATTTTTTTTGCATTCTTCAACAAAGTTCAGCATTTTTTTAGGGTCGCGGTTGTAAACTGCGATGGTGTAGCCGTGATCGGCGATATTCAGGGCTAAGTTTTGGCCCATAACAGCTAGGCCAACGAGGCCAATATCAGCGTTTTTTGTGGTCATATTTTTCTCAAAAATTAATTAAATGGGTAATTTAAACTAAAAGAAACGAGCAGCTTGTGGCTACTGCTTCGGCAGTGCGGTTTCAATTTTAATGCGATTAGTTCTTGTTTCCTGCTATTTACTATACAACTGTTAACGCTATAAAACTTAAGCAAAAAAAAGGGTTAAGTTTTGAGCACATTGGCAAACATTTGGATGGCCAATTGATAACCTGTCATGGCCAATTGCGGGTCATAACGCTCTCCTTCATCACGCATAAATGCGTGTTGGCCATTAAATTCGTGCCAAGAAAAACTCAAATTGGCATCTGTTAGTTTTTGATTCACCAACACACGCCCAGCGGTTGGAATATGGTTGTCTTGCTTGCCCCAAATCATCATCAGCTCGCCTTTAATATCAGCTAATCTTTGCATACTGTGTTGATTCGGCTTGTTTGGAATAATGTCAGTGTGTAAATCGGTGGCATAAAAGCAAGCGGTGGCTTTCACTTCTGGCTGTAATGCGGCGCGAAACGCCAAATGACCACCAATGCAGAAACCCATTGCGCCCAAATTGCCGCTGTACCAAGTTTGCTTATTTAAATAATGAATCATGGCGCGATTATCGCTATCATAAGCTTGCACGTCTTTAGCTGCTTTGTCGGCGTTGCCCTTATCGCGACCTGCATCGTCATAGCCTAGGATAGTGCCAATCGGGTTAAGTTCATGAAAAACCTCTGGCACCAGCACTGCGTAACCTTGGCCAGCCATAAAACGCGCTGCGCGTTCAATCGGCCCAGTTTGTTGAAATATCTCTGAATAAAACAAAATGGCTGCAACTGGCTTAACATGAATCGGTCGGTGTACGTAGGTACGCATCACGCCCGTTGCAGTATCTATATCAACAATATGCGTTTGAATTTGCATTATTCTGGTCCAAAGTTCGAAATTTAAAAAGTTGCTTAAAAAAATGGGTTAAGTAAGGCATTTTACAGGGGTTTAAAATGCTTTTCACGCTTAATTTTGCGTTAATCGGCGTAATATGTTTTTATATTGGTGCAGAATTATTCTTTTAAAGGGTTGTCATTTAACATAGTCACCACTGTAGAAAGTTATGATATGCGCCTAGCATTAATGGTTTTAGGATTCATTTTTAACCAAGCATCTATTGCTGAACCCAGCACTGATCTCACCTACAAGCTTAAAGCATCTGTGGTCAAAGTACACGTCTCCACCAAAACTGGCGGCCATGGCGTAGGCAGTGGCGTGGTGGTTGGCAAAGATTTAGTTGCAACCAATTGCCATGTACTTGCCAATGCAACAGGCGTTAAAATCACCAAGTTTGGTGATAGCCATGCGCCGTTAAGTTTAAGAGCCGATTGGAAGCATGATTTATGTATTTTACGCTTTCAATACGTAGATCTTACCCCTGTTGAGTTGGGGGATTCTGAGCATTTAAAATATGAACAAACCATGTTTTCTATCGGCTTTCCTGGTGGGCTGCCCAAACCACAAGTGTCGCATGGAAAAATTAAGGCGCTTTATCCATTAGACGGCGCCCAAGTGGTTCGCACCGATGCTTCATTTGTAATGGGTGCCAGTGGCAGCCCTGTATTTGATGATGACGGCAAGTTAATTGCGATTAGCACTTTTAAAAGCCCCGGCCGCGGCGCTTATTTTTACAGCATCCCTGTGCAGTGGGTAAAACAGCTGTTAGCTGCACCAGAATCAGTTGAAATGACCTCGATGAAAACAGAAGACAGCCCTTTTTGGGATGCTTTAGAAGAAAATCGGCCTTATTTTATGCGCGTAGTATTGCCATATCAACATGCAAAATGGGATGAGTTGCTTACCGTGGCGCAAGCTTGGGTGAAAGCACAACCTAATAACGCTGAGGCGTATTATTATTTAGGCGTAGCGCAGGACAAATTAGGCAAAGCCGATCTGGCCAAACAACAATTTGCAAATGTGCTGCAATTGCATCCACAGCACTCGGCTACTTTGCATGCGCTGGGTAACATTGCCAAGCGGGAAGATAATCAACCTGAACTTGATCGATTAAAACTGGCGATGCAAGCAGTGAATAATGATGTGTTAACAGAGTTTAACGAGGTGATAGACCCAAACGTTAACGACACGCCGAGTGCGCAATAGTGTTGCCTAAATTTTTAGCCTTACTGTTGCTAACTAGCATAGCAGCGCATGCAGAAGATACTGGGGTATTCCCCAACCCAGTTGGCGTGACAGAAATACTCAGCGCTATTCCAAATACAAGCCCAAACACAAGCCCAAGCGATGCATTTTTATATCAGCTAAAAGAATCATTGGTTAAAGTGAGCAGCACGGTGAAAAGCGGTGGCCATGGCTACGGCACTGGTGTTGCTATCTCTAAAGACCACGTTGTAACCAACTGCCATGTGTTGCAAAACTCTAACGGTATGAGCATTAGCAAATGGGGCGTGGCTTTTGCGCCAGTCGCCATGATTGCTGATTGGCATCACGATATTTGTATTTTGCGTTTTGAGTGGGCTGATTTAAAGCCTGCGCAAATGGGCGATTCTGAAAACCTGAAATACGAGCAAGCGATTATTTCTATTTCCATGCCTGGCGATTCACCTGCGCCTTATGTCACTTTAGGCAAAATTAAAGCCTTGTATTCATTTGATGGTGCCAGTGTGATGCGCGCCTCTAGCGCTTTTGCAATTGGCGCAAGTGGCAGCCCTGTGTTTGATTACGCTGGCAAATTGATAGCGATTAGCACCTTAAAAAGCCCTGGGCAAAAGGCGTATTTTTATAATATGCCCATTAAATGGGTGAAAGAATTATTAACTCAACCAGAGATTCCTTTGTATCAAACATCCAAAAGCCCGTTTTGGGATGCGCCTGATGAATCAAGGCCATTTTTTATGCGCGTAGTATTACCGTATCAAAATGGGCGTTGGGCAGATTTGAAAATAGTTGCGCAAGATTGGTTAAAGCAAGAGCCAAACAGCACAGAAGCCTTGTATTACTTGGGTGCAGCAGAAGATGGATTGGGTAATTTAAAAGCGGCGAATCAATCTTATCAACAAGCATTAAAGCAACACCCTAATCATCCTGCCACCTTAATGGCGCTGGGGTTAATGGCCAACAAAGCGGGTAACCAAGGGCAAGTTGATCAAACGCATATCGCGCTTAAGGCGATTGATAACGCACTTGATGATGAATTTATTGCGGCGCTTAAATCTAATTAATCTAATTAATAATCGCTGCTGCGGCCAGTAGAATAGCCTTGTGGTACATCATTCTGCCATTCACCACAATCGTTGCATCGGTGGTCATGCATAGTAGGGCTTAAAGTAAGATTGGTGCTATTGCAAAATTTACAGCTCACCGCGTGAATGGGCGCTGTTTTATGGTGCGTTTCATGATGCTCGGTTGCCACCTTGCTGCTACCTAAACCATATTTGTTATCCATCGCTTTACTCCTAAGATTTGACCTTAAAAAATGGGTTAACTTAAGTGTAAAGTTACGCGCATTTTAGTTAAAAAACAAGGGCTAAACAATCTCACTCATCATGCGCGGCACGTTTTAAGCGATCTAAAATCGCCCACCATTCGGGTGTATCGGGCGGCTTTAAAACCAGCAGTTGCGCTACATTTAGCGCATCCAAACGATGCAACGCTTCGTATAAATGCGCTGCCACATCAACTGGCTGTTTGGGTAAATGGATACAATCAAAATTAACACTTGCGCGCTGATGATCGTCAATCAATAAAGCGGCGCAGCTTTTATTATTTTTGTGCTGATAATCTATCAATGCATCGTAATTATCAAATAACTTAACCGGTGTTTTGGGTGAATAATGTAATCTATGTTGCCCTGGAGCTTTCGGCCTATTAGCCATCCCCGTTATAGCTGGCCTGCCCGCAACTTTAGCAATTTGCGCTTCGGTAATCATACCGCGGCGCAGCAATTGCCACGTTTCACCACATACACTCACAATGGTCGATTCGATTCCCACCTGACACGCGCCGCCATCTAACACGCCAATATTTTCACCTAAACCAGCCGTCACATGCGCTGCTGTAGTGGGGCTTAATTGCGTATATTTGTTGGCAGAAGGTGCAGCTAATGCTAGGCCACTTTCTTGAAGCAACTGTAAAGTAAGCGCATGGCTTGGCACGCGTAGCGCCACTGTTGGCTCATCTGCTCTAACAATGCTTGAAACCGTTGTTTTAGCAGGCAAAACCAAGCTAAATGGCCCAGGCCAAAAAGCTTGGGCTAATTTTTGGGCTAACGGTGAAAATTCTGTCGCCCAATCTGGCACTAGCGCGCTATTAGCAATATGCACAATTAACGGATTATCGGCCGGGCGTTGTTTAATGGCGTAAATTTGACGCAAGGCCGATTCATTGGTCGCGTCAGCCGCCAAGCCATAAACCGTTTCGGTAGGAATCGCCACTACCTCGCCCGCTTTAAGCTTGGTAATTGCTTGATGTAAGTTAACTTGCATAGCGGTAAAGTGAAGGGGAAATTAGATTTAAAAACTATTTTACTATTGATACGCTAAAATAAGCGTTGTTATCCATTAAAACTTAACCCATTAAAAACCTCAATAATCGAGAACTTCAATAATAGAGCCCTATATGTCAAAAATCATTGTAGAAAAAAACCCTGCCCAAAGCCTTCTAGATGCGCTTCAAGTTACAAAATGGGCGACCTGGCAAAAAGAAGTGTCTGTGTTTGCGTGGACATTTCCAGAGCAAGAAATCGCTTATATTTTAGAAGGCGAGTGCGTGATCACGCCAACTGGCGGCACACCTGTTGCTTTTGGCAAAGGCGATTTAGTGACGTTTCCTGCAGGCATGACAGCGAGCTGGGAAGTCAAAAAACCACTGCACAAACATTATCAATTAGATGGCAATGCGCTGACGCAAATGTGGTTAAGACTTAAGCTAAAATTTAAATAATGCGCTGTGATAATGTGCATTTTTTAACTGTATGTTGCGAAAAAATAGCATTTTAATATCATAAAAAATTTAATTTTGACGCAAAATATTGAGCACCTGCCTTGCAAGCCGCTATTTTAAAGGTTTTTTGAGGGTTAAGTCTTTGCGCATATTATTGGCATAGCTTCTGCTTATCATTTAATGGTGCATTGCATCAACAAAATGATAGAAAAGGAGCTATAAAATGGCTAGGCAAAAACGTAAAGAAACGCTGCTTCCGAATAATATGCAAGATTTAGCATTACGCTCAGAAGATTTTGCAGGTGATGAGCTGGAAGAATTTAGCGAAACGGGTGTTGAGGTTAGTTTACAATTTAAAGGCCAGCAAATTGAAGACAATGATGGCGGCTTTGACGGCTATGCACTGGGTGTTTAGCGTTTTTTAAAACGCAGACCTTATTAAAAAATAAGGCTTAAACCTGTGTTAACCAGCTTTGCGAAAAGTTAAATTTACTCTGTGCTGATTCAGATAATGCCCTAGTTCATTCAATGGCGTACTTTGCGGCTTATTCTTAATGGGCTGAATTCCATGAAAATTTAAGCGCGTTTTACCGCCCCATACCAGCACATCGCCATGCGCCAATGGCACTTTAAGTGGCTTGTCAATACGCTGCAAACCGCCAAATAAAAATACTGCAGACAGCCCTAACGACACACTGACAATGGGTTGAGTAAAATCTACTTCATTTTTATCTTGATGCAAACCCATGCTGGCCCCCACTTTATAGGCGTTAATTAAACAAGCATCTGGCTCAAAATCTGCCAATCCTACATCCATCACAGCTTGTTTTGCCAGCAGCATAAATGATTTTGGCATTGCTGGCCAAGGCAGTCCTGTGCTGGGATTAACGCTATCGTAACGATAACCTTTGCGGTCACTTAGCCAACCCAATGCACCACAATTTGTCATGGCAGCCGACATGGAGAATCCCATCGGGGTCATCATTTGTCGCAGCGGCGCTTGCATAATCACACTCGCCAAATCTTGCAAAATGGCAGAATTGTTGTGCGCAAGATAACTACTTAACAGCCAAAATTCGGGCAAAATTTCTTGTATTGCTGGCGTACTGTTTTCAAATAAATCCATTTGAACGTTTATTTATCATGATGGTGATTAACAGTTTACAGCGGTTAAAGTTCACCGCTATGATACAAACATGCAAACATACCAAGCAGCGAGCCATTTTTTAAGCGCTATAGATGATGATTGGGCAGCACTGATTGCAAGCGTTGGCCCATGCAACTTTGCGCCCAGACCAGAGCGTGAGCCTTATCAAGCTTTGGTGCGCGCGGTGGCTTATCAGCAATTGCATGGTCGGGCGGGTGATGCAATCATAAAACGCTTTTTGGCATTGTATGACAATACTTTTCCTACGCCGAATCAACTTTTAACCACCGAGTTTGATGTGCTGCGCGCTTGTGGATTTTCTGCGCGTAAAATTGAATCGATTAAAAGCGTTGCCGAAGGTGCTTTAAACGGCCTTGTGCCTTCTCGATTTCAAGCCGATGCCATGTCTGACGAAGCGTTAATTGAGCATTTAATTCAACTAAAAGGCATAGGCCGCTGGACGGTGGAAATGCTATTGATTTTTACGTTGCAACGTGAAGACATATTGCCTGCTGACGACTATGGCGTGGTTGAAGGTTACAGGCGGCTCAAGAATCTAGCAAAAGTACCAACACGTAAAGAAATGGCTGCAATTGGCAAAATGTGGAGTCCACATAGAACGATTGCCAGTTGGTATTTGTGGCGGGTACCAAAATAGTATGACTCACTAAGCCACTCAATTAAAGTAGCTAGAAACAAAAAAGTTAGTGCGCCCAATCTATATCGGCAGAATCGCACTAGGTCAACGACGACTCATCGGCACCATTTGTTGGTTCATCAAACAAACAATGCTTACCACCTTATTCATTGCACTCACTTAACTGTTCTAGCTTCAATATTTTAGCCAAGCGGACTTTAGCATGTCAACGCTGGTATTGCTAGCGTGCATTTAATTAAAAATTTAATCTGAAGTTGAGTCAATAAATTGCGTTAAATCATGTGTTAACTATTAAAATGGCAGGCTATGCAGCCATTATTTATCCAGCAAAACTTCGCTTTCACCAAATTACTCGCTTTCCGCATCCAAATTGTGCTGGCATATCAGATGATGGCGGTGGCAGTTGGCTGGCATATTTACGAAATCACGCACGATACCTTAGCACTTGGCCTGATTGGTTTGGCAGAAGTGATTCCTTATTTTGCCACCACATTATTTGCAGGGCATGCGGTTGATCACTATTATTCGCGCCGCCTGTTTGGGGTATTTGCCGCTGTTTTGTTGTGCATGAACGCACTGACCTTAACCTTAGTGACGCAAGGTTTTTTGGTCGGCAATAGCAGTTATTGGATTTATGGCTCAATCGCCTTTACTGGCTTTGCGCGCGCGTTTATTGCGCCTAGTGTTAACTCCTTATTTGCCTTTATTTTGCCACGCGAATCTTACGCCAGAGGCATTGGCATCAGTAGCAGCATCTTTCAAACTGGCTTGGTTTTAGGCCCAGCAATTGGCGGCTTAATGATTGGTTTTGCAGGCAAAACCATGGCCTATATGTTGGCGACTATATTATGTTTTGGCGCAGCAATTGCCATGTGGTTAATCAAGGTAAAAGAGCCAAAAGCTGCAGCAGATTTACCTGTATTTAGCAGTATTAAGCAAGGGCTCAATTTTGTGTTTAGCAATCAAATTATGTTAGGTGCATTGTCACTGGATATGTTTGCGGTGCTGTTTGGTGGCGCGGTTGCCATGCTGCCCGCGTTTATTCAAGATATTTACAAAATTGGCCCTGAAGGCTTAGGCATTATGCGCGCCGCACCTGCTGTTGGCGCGATTGCTACTGGATTATGGTTAACGCGTCACCCGATTAATCGTCATGCCGGGCTTTGGTTATTATGGGCAGTAGCAGGATTTGGGCTGTGCATTATTGGTTTTGGCTTAGCTACCAGCTTCTGGGTGGCATTTGCGCTACTACTATTGTCAGGCATTGCAGATGGTATATCGGTTGTGATGCGGCAAACCATTATGCAATTAATTACGCCAGATGCCATGCGTGGCCGTGTATCGGCCATTAACGGTATTTTTATCGGCTCATCTAATGAGCTTGGCGCATTTGAATCTGGTTTGGCTGCGCGCATGATGGGTTTGGTGCCATCCGTGATTTTTGGCGGTGTGATGACACTTTCTGTGGTAGGCTTTACCGCAAAGTATGCGCCTAAATTACGTCAACTAGAGCTGCAACAGTTGCAATAAAATACTGCGCATTGCGTGTTTAGAACTGGCGTATGATGCTAAAAGCAACATTACTTTCTGTTAGGAGCAAGTTATGCCAAGCGCATCCCAACTCAACCTTGAGTCCAGTCATTCACTTAAATCGTATTTTATTTACCGCCATCGCTTACCCATTCGCATTATGCACTGGACCAACGTGCTTTGCTTCAGCATTTTATTGATGAGCGGCCTTAATATTTTTAATGCGCACAGCTCATTGTACTTTGGCAAATCATCATACAACGGTAAACCCGCGGTTTTAGAAATTAAAGCCATGCAAACCAACACTGGCAAATTAATGGGTATCACCAGCGTCTTAGGCTATCAATTTAATACCACAGACGTGCTGGGCGCATCGGCTGATTCTGATGGTCAGCTCGTTGCGCGTGCATTTCCGTCATGGTCTACCATTCCTAGCACCAGATGGTTATCGATGGCGCGGCGCTGGCATTTCTTTTTTGCGTGGTTGTTTGTCATTAATGGCGTTTGTTATGTGGCGTATGCATTTGCTACCAAACATGTACAGCGTGATTTGGCAGTAACAAAACAAGAAAGCACCACGATTTGGCAATCCATTAAAGACCATCTTCGCTTTAAGCACGAAACTGGCGAAGCCACCAAACGCTATAACGTGTTGCAAAAAATCGCCTACTTAAGCGTTATTTTTATACTATTACCGCTGGTGATATTAATGGGCTGGGCCATGTCGCCGTTTCTGAATTCACTAATACCTGGCTGGGTAGATTTATTTGGTGGTCGCCAATCGGCGCGCACTATTCACTTTATAGTGGCTTGGTTATTGGTGGGGTTTGTGTTCATTCATGTGTTTCAAGTAATCATCACAGGCTTGTGGAATAACTTACGCGCGATGATTACAGGCAACTATAAAATTGAGCTAAATAAAATTGAGCCCAATCATCAGGAGAACAAATAATGGCGCATTTACCTGATAGAAGAAAGTTTTTCAACCGCTTGTTGGCAGGCGCAGGCGCAATCACTTTGGCAGGTTGCGATAAATTATCGAACTCTGCAACCTTTACCAAACTATTAAGCGCTGGCGAAACACTTAGCTACAATGCGCATCGCTTAATCAGCACACGCAAATCCATGGCGCAAGAGTTTACTGAAGCCGACTTATCGCCCAGTTTTCGTAGCAATGGCACGTCATCACCCAATAACCCAGATTATCACGCACTTGCCAACAATGATTTTGCCGATTGGGCGTTACAAGTGGGCGGATTAGTGGAAAAACCTATGCAGTTTAATTTGGCGCAGATTCAACAATTGCCTAGTCGCACACAAATTACACGACACGATTGCGTAGAAGGCTGGAGTGCAATTGGCAAGTGGAAAGGCACGCCTTTACATGTGTTATTGGCTTTAGTAAAACCCAAGCCTGAAGCGCGTTTTGTGGTGTTTTATTGTGCTGACCCTATGGAAGCTGACGACGCCAATTTCTATTATGAAAGCATTGATATGGATGACGCCTATCACGCGCAAACGCTACTTGCGTATCAACTTAACGATGAAAATCTACCCATTAAAAATGGTGCGCCCGTTAGACTACGCGTTGAGCGCATGCTTGGCTATAAACATGCCAAATACTTAATGCGTATTGAGCTAGTCGAGAGCTTTACCCACATTGCGGGCGGCAAAGGCGGTTATTGGGAAGATACCGGCTACGAATGGTATGCGGGTATTTAAGCGCCCTTCATTTAAAATTCAATATTAAGCGCTATTTTTTGGTCGCGGGCTTCATGGGAATTACCGAGCCAGAAGGCACCACAACCTCTTTACTTTTTTTGGGCTTTTTTGTTTCTTTATTACTTTTAATTTGGCCTTTTGCCATGATGATTCTCCACTTTTAACATAAGCACACCATCATAAACTCATAGCGCTGCATAAGTGAATTATTTTTTTGCTGGCGCTGGCGGATTATCCGTAGATTGCTCTCTCAAGCGGTCTGCAAGCGCTTGAGATGCTTGTTTACGCTTTTCTGTGTAGTCCAATATATTTTCTAGTTGCGCAGCAGAAGGCAAATCTGGGTCAAGTGGTAAATTTGATAGCTTTTCAAAACTTTGCGCATAAGGCTCACTAATCGAAAAGTCAATTTTGCCCGCCAATTCATCAAAGCTTACTTTTCCCTGTTGGCTATCATGCAGAATTTCTAGCCAAGAGCGATTAATCGCTTGATCTTGAAACAAAAAAGCATTGATTTGACTGCGTAACAATAGCTCATCACTCCAGCGATAGCTTGGCGCGGGAATAGACTTAACCAATAAAAAACCAGCAAAAATAGTGGTAAATATTGCACCTGCACTATATTTTAATGGCATTACGCGCGCGGTAATCGTCTGCGAAAATATGATACTCGCCAATAATCCCGTAATAAAACCGCCAATATGTGCCGCGTTATCAATCCCTGGAATGACAAAACCCAGCACAATGCTAAACACCGCAAAAGCGACACCGCCACCAAATAGCCAGCGAAACTGATAGGCAGTGATGGCGGCGCGTTCACGCCATAAGAACACTAAAACCGCGGCATATATGCCAAAAATTGCACCCGAAGCCCCGCCAGAAACGGCTGAATTACCTTGTATCACTAGCGATAGCAAATTACCGCCCAAGCCGCTTAACAAATAAATGGCCAGAAATCGCGCGTGGCCGTACATGCGCTCTGCCAATTGACCGACATCCCACAATGCAAAGCAATTCAGCGCCAAATGCATCGCGCCAAAATGCAAAAACATGGCGCTGGCTAATCGCCACCATTCACCATCTTGTGTGGCGGGGCCAAAATTAGCGCCCCAAGTGAGTTGTATGCCATTAGGCGAATGCCAAAAACCAGCGCCACCTAATAGCATCGCCGCAAATACCAATATATTAGTCGCCAGCAACAGTTTTGTGAGCGTTACGTTGGGCATGCGCTGCTCTAATACTTCATGAAAAGATTGCAATATGAATCCTGTAAATTAACAATTAAATGCAGATAAATGTGAACAAAAAAATGCTGTAACCAGCATATAACAGTTTAATTTAATATGAATGAAAATTTATTGATTGCGCGATAAATCGCACTACAATATAAGCTAAATCTATTTTTTATTGAAAGAAATGACTATGTTATCCCTATTTGATGCCGCCATTTTGCCACTGGTTCACACTTTAAAAAGCTTAAGCCATATTTTAAAAAAGGCTGAAGATTATGCTGAAACTAAAAAGATTGAACAGTGCGTTTTATTAAATGCGCGACTTTATCCCGATATGTATCCGCTGACCAGACAAGTGCAAATTGCCACCGACATGAGCAAAGGCGGCGCAGCAAGGTTGGCAGGAGTAGAAATACCCAAGTATGATGACGATGAAACCACATTTGAACAATTGCAAGCGCGCATTGCCAAAACTATTGCGTTTATTGAAACTATCGCGCCAGCACAATTAACCGATGCTCAAACACGCGATATTACAATTACCGTGCGCACGATTGAACTTCAATTTACCGGGCAAGATTATTTGCTCAAATGGGTGATGCCAAATGTATATTTTCATGTGACCACCGCTTACAATATTTTGCGCCATAACGGTGTTGCGCTGGGGAAACCCGATTTTTTAAGAATTAAGTCTTAAAAAATGCGTCTGAGTTGCTTCACTCATTTATGGCAATATTGCAAAGGCAAACAGCATGCTAAAACTTAACCTTAAAATAAGCGCAATTTTATTGGCTATCATTGCGGCAATGATTTACTTTGTATATGACCAATCTGACCAAGAATCTAAAACCAGCTTAAGTCCAGCCCAAGTACAGCTAGCCAAAATGGGCGATAAATGCTTAGATTTTGGTGAAAGAGCCGTGGCAAGCGATGTGCCGATTATTGAGTTTCAAATGTTGGTGCGTTTGGCCAAAAAAACCAATGTAATTGAAAGGTGCATGGTTGATAACGGTTATCAACAAAACCCTGCATGGCTAAAATACGCACAGCCAATTGCCACAAATAACGCTGCCCACAATAAAACGTCATTAGCCGAAGCGCTGACCAGCTTAAGCAGAGCCGATATGCAAATCTTTACGCCCGTCACTAATCGCCCCGACTATTGGGTTAAAAAGTAGCATATGAATAAATAATACGTTTTTCTCTGTCTATCAGGCAAAATTAGTTTTACCGTTAAACATTAACACCTAATAGCTGCTCAATTGACGACCTGATCAAACTGTTCAACCAGCGCCAAAATGTGGCATTACCAATAGTATTGTTACAATTATAGCCAAGCGAATCTTGGCTTAACTAGAATATCAGGTTAATTTCGTGAACACGAGATTGACTGCTAATCCAGCTTTAGAAACAAAGCAGTCGGCTTAAAATTTAAAGACTTCAATAATAAAATTATCTAGTTATCTACAATGGTTTTGCCGATGGGTGCAATGGCAATGATGGCCAGTTTAAAGTGTTGAATGCCGAAAGGAATGCCAATAATGGTCACAAAACAAGCTATCGCGGCAAGCATGTGCCCAATTGCAAGCCAAATGCCCGCAATTAAAAACCAGATGATATTACCAATTGTGCCCAGCGTTCCTGTACCAATATCGTCTTTGCTATGCATCCATCTGCGACTCACCGCTTGTTTGCCAAACGGGAAAAAAGCAAATGTGCCAATCACAAAACAAGATTTTCCCCACGGTATGCAGATAATCGATAAGTAAGCCAAAATGCCCGCAAGCCACCAACCCAAACCCATGACTGCGCCGCCAAGAATAAACCACAGAATATTACCAATTAAACTAATCATGTTTTTCTCGTTTGTTTGTTTGTAAAAAGTTGGGCTTTTTTAAGGGTTAAGTTTGCTGCAAAAAAACTTAAATCGGGCTTTTTATCATCAATGTTTTACTAATGCGCTGATTTAGTATACCTTGACTTAATCGTCGTTCAAAGAGAGTCTATTTGCTTGTTTGATGCACGCTGCATGTGCGATGTGGCAACGAATTTGCCCATTTCCCGCAACAGTCGTCGCCCAGCAAGCATTGTGTTAACTTAATAATAAAATCACCCATGATGACACTTTTCATTATTGCCGCAACCGCTATCAGTATCGTCATACTGATGAACTTTATCACGGCTGAAAAGAAAATTCAGCGCACATTAAGCTCGCTTTACGATATTGCGGATCCACAGTTTTCGCGCGCTGTGAGTGCGTTACTTGGCCCACCGTTTATCTCTGGCAACGATGTACAAGTGCTCACCAATGGCAAAGAGATTTTTCCACACATGTTGAGCGCTATTAAAAGCGCAAAGCACACGATTACTTTTGAGACGTTTATTTATTGGTCGGGCGCAATTGGCGCGGAATTTTCTAACGCACTGAGCGAGCGCTCGCGCGCAGGAATTAAAGTACATGTTTTATTAGACTGGCTTGGCAGCGTTAAAATGCAAAGTGCCCAACTCGACAAAATGCAACAAGCGGGCGTGCAAATTCAGCGCTATCACAAACCGCGTTGGAGTCAGCTTAGCCGATTGAACAACCGCACCCACCGCAAATTACTGATTATTGATGGCACAACAGGGTTTACTGGCGGCGTTGGGATTGCCGATCAATGGATGGGTGATGCAAAAAACCCAGACCAATGGCGCGACTCGCATTTTAAAGTCACTGGCCCAGTGGTAGGCCAAATGCAAGCCGTATTTATGGATAACTGGATTAAATCCAAAGGCGAAGTGTTACACAGCGAACTGTATTTTCCGTCACTTGAATCGACTGGAAAATTACACACGCAAATGTTTAGTAGTTCGCCCAGTGGTGGTGGCGATTCGATGCAGTTGATGTACTTAATGGCTATTACCGCGGCGGCTAAAACTATTGAATTATCAAGCGCTTATTTTGTGCCCGACCAATTAACCATTGAAGCCTTGCTAAGTGCGGTGCAACGTGGCGTTAAAATTCGTATCATAACCCCTGGCAAACATATCGATGCCGAGCTGGTGAGAAAAACTTCAAAAGCCAGTTGGGGCGAATTATTAAAAGCCGGCATAGAAATCGCCGAATATGTTCCAACCATGTATCACTGTAAAATTTTTATTGTCGATTCGCTACTAGTATCCGTTGGCTCGACCAACTTTGATAATCGCTCTTTTAGGCTAAACGATGAAGCGAATTTAAATATATTAGACAAAAAATTTGCTGCACAGCAACAAACTATTTTTAGCGAAGATTGGGCTAATTCTCGCGTGATTTCTTACCAGCAATGGAAAAAACGACCCATAACAGATAAAATTTTAGAAAAGCTAGCTTCACTTTTTAAATCGCAACTGTAGTTTCTAGCTAAAATCATTTTAATTGGCTTATGTATTTTTTAAATATTTCTGCATGTGTAGTCAAAGGCTTACTTTTATTTAGTCTTCTGACTGATGTGTCTAGTGACACATTTGATTTAAATTCACCTTAATATCGTATTCAAGAGTTTTTTCTAAAACTCAATAATACAAAAAAGGAGATTGATCATGCAGATTTTTCCATCCAAATCTATTCTATTCGTCTTAGGGATGCCTATATTACTGGCAACCACACTTTCATTCGCTGAACAAAGCTTTATCGATACCAAAACAGGTAAGCCGATGAAAATTGACGCAGCGCTGTTTAATACAGAACAATCTAAGAAATTCCTCACTACTGGTGAAAACCCTTACATTGGCAACGCAGAAGCGATTGCCACTGGCAAAAAACAGTATCAAACTTATTCGTGTGCGCAATGTCATGGCGCTCAAGCACAAGGTCAAACTGCTGCAGGTTTAACAGGTCCGAAATATAATCATTCTAAAAGCGCAACTGATAAGGGTATGTTTGAAGTGATTTGGGCTCGTACCAATGGCGGCATGAGTGCTAAAGGTAAAGGCCAGATGGATCCTACTAATAAAGATAATGGATTATCGCCCGATGAAACTTTAAAGGTGATTGCTTGGATAAGAAGCCAAAAGAGCGTTGCTCAATAGGAATTATTAAACTAATTAGAACAGTTAGATCGCTACAACAAAATAGAAAGATCATATGAAAAAGTTAACACTATTTTTGGCTGCATTTTCCGCCTCAACTGCTTTTGCAGAAATGTCGATTCCTATTCATCTTGTCAACGATAAAGGCGTGGGGGCGAATGTAGGTCATATCACCGTTTCTGAATCAAAATACGGCGTCGTGTTTACGCCCTCTTTAATAAATTTAGCGCCAGGCGTTCACGGTTTTCATTTACATCAAAACGCAAGCTGCGAACCAAAAGAAAAAAATGGCAAAATCGTTGCTGCAGGAGCCGCGGGTGACCATTATGATCCTGCCACTACAAAAACACATAGCGCACCTTGGGGCGCAGGTCATTTGGGCGATTTGCCACCACTTTATGTTGCAGAGAATGGCTCAACTAAGCAACCTGTTTTGGCGCCACGTTTAAAACTGAGCGATTTGCGTGGTCGCTCAATAATGATTCATGCTGGCGGCGATAATCATGCAGATCATCCAATGCCACTTGGTGGTGGAGAAGCGCGCGTTGCCTGCGGGGTTATCAACTAAATTAATGTTGGGTTAGCTGTAAACAACACTCACATTATTTCAATTAAACGGTTAAGATTTGACGCTTAACCTTTTTTTATTTTGAAAGACCATTATGGCTATTGGCTGGCTCGCACTATTGAAAATTGTTCCTTGGGTTGATGTGGTGCGCAATGCGCCCATGGTTGTAGATGAAGCAAAGAAACTATGGAACAGCGTTGCGAAAAAATCACCATTAGACGCAGAACTGCAGGCAAAACAATCTCAACAGGCTTTTGAAAAGCCAACCATCGAATCTTTGCAAACCAGGCTCAACGTGATCGAATCTGCTTGTGCTGAATTACACAAGCAGTTGCTTGCCTCAACCGAGCTCATTAAAGCGCTTGCCGAGCAAAACACGCAGCTAGTTAAACGCGTAGAGACTAATCGCCTGCGTTTATTATGGCTGGCTGCCATCACCCTGTTGCTAGGTGTGGTGGCCGCTGTCAAATTATTCTAATATTTTTACCATGATTTTAAGTGTTAAGTTATTTGAGTGTTAAGTTAATTTAAAGCCCTCAAAAATTAAAATTGAGCGTGGTTTTAACTTAATATTGGGATATTTGTTGAGTTTAACCGCTTGCGCTTCAGAGTGAATGACCACTTGCCATTGGTATTCACCTTGACAAGGTATAACGGCGGGAACAGGTTGATGTGAGGCATTAATCATCACCAAAATAGCGCAATCTGGCTTTTTGGCTGAAATAAACTTAACCGCTAAAAACTTGTTATGTGCGTCATGCCACTGTTCTTCTGTAATCATTTCACCCGTGGTGTTAAACCAAGCGGCATCCGAATTGCCATTTTCATTGAGTTTTCCTGTTAAGAATTCTGCTCTTGAAATAGCATCGTGGTTTAAGCGTAAACGCGCTAATTTACCCACAAAATCGATTAAATCCTGATCAGAATTTTGCCAATCAACCCAACCAATTTCGTTATCTTGGCAATAGGTATTGTTGTTACCGCCTTGCGAATTGTTTAACTCATCACCCGCCAACAACATCGGCACACCTTGCGACATAAAAAGTGTGGCCAAAAAATTCCTTTTTTGTTTTGTTCTTGAGGCATTAATGTCGGGCGAATCGGTTTCACCTTCTGCACCGCAATTCCAACTTCTATTGTCATTAGCGCCATCTTTGCTGTCTTCACCATTTGCAGCATTGTGTTTTTCGTTGTAACTCACCAAATCATGCAGGGTAAAACCGTCATGCGCGGTAATAAAGTTAACGCTAGACCAAGGCCGCCGGTGATTATTTTTAAATATATCGCTAGAAGCGGCGAAACGACTGGCAAATTTGGACAGCATGCCTTCTTTGCCGGTCCAAAATTCTCGGGTCACATCGCGGTAATCGCCATTCCATTCTGAAAACCCAGCCGGAAAAGCACCCAGTTGAAAGCCGCCCGGGCCAACGTCCCAAGGTTCGGCAATCAATTTACATTTGTTCAATATTGGATCTTGCAACATGGCATGGAAAAGCGCATGGTCGCGCTGAAATCCATGCTCGTTCCTGCCCAAAGTTAAGGCTAAATCAAACCTGAAACCATCAATGCCGTACACCGTTGCCCACATGCGCAAGCTATCCATAATCATTTGCAGCACTTTGGGGTGAGAGGCATTTAATGCGTTGCCACAACCGGTTAAGTTATCGTAAAACCGCGGGTTATTGGGCAGCATTTTGTAATAACTAAGGTTATCAATGCCTTTCCAAGATAAAGTTGGGCCTAAATGATTGCCCTCGCACGTGTGGTTATAAACCACATCTAAAATCACCTCAATACCAGCTTCATGCAATGCATCGACCGTTTGTGCGATTTCTTCACGTTCGCCTGATGCTAAATAGCGCTGCTCTGGCGCAAAAAAACCGAGCGTGTTGTAACCCCAATAATTGGATAAGTTCTTTTCAACCAAGTGATGGTCTTGGGTAAAGGCGTGAATCGGCAACAATTCAATTGCCGTGATGCCGATTTGATGCAAATGCGCAATTAGCGCAGGGTCAGCTAATGCGGCAAAAGTACCGCGAATATCATCGGGGATGAGCGGGTGCGTCATGGTTAAACCGCGCACGTGCGCTTCATAAATAATGGTTTTGGGCCAATGATTATAGGGCTTGTTCGATTTGGTTAAAATGCATGGGTCTACCACCATTGCTTTAGGTACATAAGGCGCACTATCAAGCTCGCTCATCACCAAATCAGCGTTCTCGTCTTTACTCATCACATAGCCGTAGAGCGAATCGTTCCACGCAATATCGCCAAACAGCTTTCTTGCATAAGGGTCAACCAGTAACTTATTGGGGTTGAAGCGTTGGCCTTCTTTTGGCGCCCACGGACCTTCAACGCGATAGCCATACAATTGGCCTGGATGCACATCAACCAAATAACCATGCCAAACCCCATTGGTACATTCTGTTAAATGGATACGCTCAGTTTCAGTTGTGCCATCTTTACTGAATAAGCATAAATTAACTTTGGTGGCGTGATCAGAAAATAATGCAAAGTTGGTGCCTTTGCCGTCATATGTCACGCCCCTAGGATAAGGCAAGCCATCTTTTAAAATCGTCAAAACAATCCCTTTAATTAAACTGATACAGCACAGATGATGACACATAAATCCCGTTAATCAGCAAATTGAACGATTATTTCAACAATAACTTAACCCTTAAAAAGCATGCATTTTTTACTTATATTAGCGGGATTATGTCAAAGCTTTTTAAGCTACAAATATTAGGCTATAAGCATTTGCATTTTGATTGACATCGTATTTAAACTCAATGTAGATTGGCTACGCGTGTTTAATCGCGCTTACCTACAGTTTTTTGTAGAGCTGGATTATCACTCATTTTAAATAGCTATTTCCACTTGAACATAGTGTTCTTGATGGTCGTTTGCAAGCGGAATGTAACATTGGTTTGAGCCAATGTTAGCTGTAGATTGAACAGCGAAAACACTTTGATCAACCCATACATTATCCAACATGACGCGCGCAACGCTTTCTGAGCTAGACTTAATTAAATTAATCGTAATATGGTACAAAGTATCCCGATAACGGTAATGAATTTTATATGATAACCAGTCATGTGGTACGGCTGGTTTCACCATTAATAGGTCATTCTCCAGTGTGATGCCCAGCAATGTTTCTAAAGTAAGTCTATACATCCAACCTGCGGCACCTGTATACCAAGTCCAGCCACCACGGCCTGTGTGTGGCGCTGTCGCGTAAATATCCGCGCTCATCACATAAGGTTCTACTTTGTAAGTTTGAATTTGCTCGGCTGAGCTGCCGTGATTAACAGGGTTAAGCATGCCATATAATTCCCACGCGAGTGCGATTTCACCTTGCATGGCAAACGCCATTGTCGCCCAGATGGCAGCATGGGTATATTGCCCGCCATTTTCACGCACCCCAGGTACATAACCTTTAATATAACCAGGCTCTAATTGAGAGTGGTTAAAAGGTGGATCAAGTAACTTGATTAACTGCGCATCTCTGTTGACTAAACGTTGGTTTACCGCCGCCATCGCTTGCTTGGTACGCGCTAAATCCCCACTTTTTGAAATAACTGCCCAACTTTGACTAATAGAATCAATTTGACACTCATCATTGTCTTTTGAACCTAATGGCGTACCGTCATCAAAATAAGCGCGTCTATACCACTCTCCATCCCATGCATTGGTTTCAATATTACCTTTTAATAGCGCCGCTTGTGTCGTGCATATTTGAGCAAATGCGATGTCACCTTTACGATTAGCAAGCACGCTAAAACAACTTAAATTCTCCACCAAAAACCAGGCTAACCATACGCTTTCACCTTTGCCATCACGGCCGATTAAATTCATGCCATCGTTCCAATCTCCACAGCCGATCAGTGGTAATTGATGCGTACCAAAGCGTAACCCATGTTTAATGGCTCTGACACAATGCTCATACAAACTCGCCGATTCATTCGAGCGCTGCGGCAAATCATAATAGGCTTCTTCATGTTGATTTAAGGCGCGGCCCTCTAGAAAATGTACCTGTTCATCCAGTATGGCCATGTCTCCAGTGGTCGCCACATAGCGACAGGTTGCGTAGGCTAGCCATAAATAGTCATCTGAAAAGTGTGTACGCACGCCTTGTCCGTTTGGTGGATGCCACCAATGTTGCACATCGCCTTGTGGAAATTGGCGTTCAGCGCAACGCAAGATTTGTTCGCGTGCCAACCAAGGAGTTGCGTGAATTAATGCCATCGTATCTTGCAATTGATCACGGAAACCGTAGGCGCCACCTGATTGATAATAACCACTTCGACCCCACAATCTGCACGAGATTGTTTGGTAAATTAACCAGCCATTCGCCAGCATATTCAATGCATTATCTGGGGTTTCTACTTGCACGGCACCTAATGTGTGATTCCAATACTCATGCACCGTATCTAGTGCTTGTCTTGCACCCGCTACTCCACCAAATCTCTGTATATAGTGCTGTGCTTCATCGTTATTACTGGCTGCACCGAACACAAACACAAATACGCGCTCTTCATTTTCATGCAGGGTAATTTTGGACTGTAATGCAGCACAAGGATCTAAACCTGCCCCTGTCCTATTAGATAAACGTTTGCGGCGCATTGCTGCTGGGCTGGCTAATGAGCCATTTCTACCAATAAACTCCGCGCGACTGCCGCTTAAGCTGACTTCTTTCTCACTCAGATGTGCAAATACCACCCGATTAGCGCATTCACGCCCATAAGCGTTGTGCGCCAATATCGCACCTGTTTGAGTATCAGTTTCTGTCACTATATGCATTAAGTTGTAATGTCGCCACTCGCCCATCACCAATTCCCAGTAAGCTGTTAGCGACAATTTTCGTGTGCGATCGGATTGATTGCGCAATTTAATGACGACAAATTTTACAGGTGCATCTATCGCCACGTAAGTGGTCATTTCTGAGTGAATGCCTGACTCGGTGTGCTCAAAGATTGTGTATCCAAAGCCATGACGGCAGACGTAATCACTTTTACCTTGGGCAGCAGTGCAGGCGGGCAAAGGTGTCGGTGACCAAAATATACCTGTTTCCTCATCACGAATATAATGTGTTTCACCACTGTTATCCGATATTGGGTCGTTATGCCAGCTGGTTAACCTAAATTCATGTGCGTTTTCCACCCAAGTGTAAGCGCTGCCACTTTCTGAAACCACTGTACCAATGTAAGGACTAGCGATGACATTTACCCATGGCGCAGGCGTTGTTTGACCATGATTTAAGCGAATCACATATTCACGGCCATCAGGTGTAAATCCGCCTATGCCGTTATTAAAAATAAGTGTGCGGGTGGGCTGATCGTTATCAGTTTGTGTATATGCCGGCAATAAGGGTTCTAATCTTTCATAAGCACGGTCAGATAATCGATGCGTAGCGATACGACGTTCTACCTGTTCGATCAAACTGTCACTGCTATCGGTAAATACCAGTCTTGCAACAGTTTGAAATAAAACGCGTGCCTCTTCCGACAACTCCTCTACCCGCTTGATAAATACGCCACCAGGTTTATCCAAAGTTTGTGCCTCTGGCCCTGCGTTGATTAAGCCGATAATCTGATCTTGCAAATCAGCTCGGTATCCTGAAAAATCCTCATTAATGATGACTAAATCAGCAATTAACCCGTTCATACGCCAATAGGTATGCGCTTGTAATAATTGTTTAACCAAATTAAGGCGGTTAATATCGCCAATACGAATGAGCACTACCGGTAAATCACCCGAAACGCCAAACCGCCACAAGCCTGATTGCCCGAGTTGATTACGCGAAATAACGCTCGGCGCGGCGCGGCGCATAGGGTTGCAATAAATAACTGAACTGGCTAAACGACCGTATGTTTGCGCATCTGCTTCACTTGCATTGAGCATGCGTAATACTTCTTGGCTTTGAAACCAAGCCATCTCGAAGGCGCGCTCAACAAAATGGCGATCACCATATTTGTCAATCATGGCCATTGCAGCCTCACGCGAACTCGCTACACCTGAAATAATCTGTACGGTTAACGATTGATCTGCTGCCAAGCGAATGGATCGCCTGATTGCCACAATAGGGTCTAACACTGAGCCATCGGTGTTAGATAATGGCTGTGATAAGGCTTGATCTAATCTATTATTGACCCTTCCAAATAACTGGTCAGTTATCTGGCTGGACACTTGCCCCAATAAATTACCCGTCATTTTTGAGCTATTATCTTGGCTATTAAAAACAACGGGATTCTTTGCTGTTCTACCTCGCCCGATAAATTTAGCGCGATCGGTTTCATAACTGGGCGCTAAACTATTCTCAGCATAATTTTCGCCCTCATCATCAGTGGGAACGGCGATTAAATGAAACATCCATGGCACGCGCTCATCTTGGGTGCGCGGTCGTCTAGTGCAAATAATGGCTTGGCGGTCATGTAAGATTTCGGTTTGCACAAATAAATTACTAAATGAGCGGTGTGCTAAATCTGCATTTTGTGGCGCTAATATCACCTCTGCATAACTGGTTATTTCCATTTGCCTAGGCCGTGTTGACAAATTCGTCAACGTAACGCGACGAATTTCAACATCATCTTCAGGTGAAACACTAATCTCAGTATGTGTTTCAATCGATTGATCGCGGCGGCGATATTCAGCGCGTGCTTGTGAAAATACCGCTTCGTAAAAATCTGCTTTTGTTAATGTTGGCTGATGTGCAGCAGACCAATAACGCTGCCTTTCTATATCACGCACATAAATAAATGTGCCCCAATTATCTTGGGTTGTATCTTCGCGCCATCGCGTCACAGCTAAATCATGCCAACGGCTGTAACCCCCACCTGCATTGGTTGCCATCACATGATATCGACCATTAGACAGTAAATGCACTTCTGGTATTGCCGTATTAGGTTCGTTAAATACCCGCATCGTCTCGCCTGCGGCTTCAATATTGCTTTGAACACTCGCTTTTTCTTCTAAAGCATGCGGCTGTAATGTCGCGCCCTGCTTAGGAATACGCTCTTGTAACAATAATTCAGTTGCCTTAATAGCTGGGTCTGACATAAATCGACGTTGCATGGGTTTATTCAGTAAAACATACGCAAATGCCAAGAGACTCATGCCTTGGTGGTGCGCCATAAAAGTCAATACAGCAGCGTGATTTTTGCCGCGTGGCAAACGGTTTGGTGTGTAATCAATGGCTTCATAAAATCCATATTGGCCTACAAAACCGCTATCTGATAACTTCTGTAAATTTTTACAAGCTTCGTTAGGAAGCACCATTAACGCCAATGCACTGGCATAAGGCGCTACCACCAAATCGTCAGCCAAACCTCTTTTTAAGCCTAATCCTGGTACACCGAAAGCACGGTACTGATACACTTGCGCAATATCGGTGGCGTTATAACAAGATTCTGAAATGCCCCATGGAATATTTTTAAGCTGACCATACTTAATTTGTCGCTTAACCACCGCTTTGCAGGTTTGATTGAGCAAAGTGTTTTCAAAACTTGGCATCATTAACTGTGGCATTAAATATTCAAACATAGAGCCAGACCAAGACAGCAAACTAATATCGCCCCCAACACTCGTTAACAGGCGACCTAATGAAAACCAGTGTTTTTGTGGTAATTGGCCTTGAGCAATGAGTAAAAAGCTGGCTAATCTAGCTTCAGAAGCCAACAAATCATAACAAGATGGGTCGCGTCGACGTTCGCTCGCATCAAAACCAATGCTCAGTAGGTCAGTCGCATTGTCGTATAAAAAGCTAAAGTCCATCTTCGATAATTGAGCAGTCCGCTCAACCAAGTCGTCAATTACTTGAGCCTGCTTCATATCAACAGCAACATTAATAGGTAGCGAATGGTGTAACGCCTCACTAAAGGCATTGGCTTGTACACTAAAAGCATGCACCCAATAAGTTAGCTCATCCTGTTTATTTACGTCCACTGGCAAGGCAGCGACTAACGCATTTGCAATTTGTTGTATTTGCAAAAAAATTGGAATTGCGCTTTGCAAGCTTTGTTGTGACTTAACCAAATTTTGTTGCAATATTTCTTGCAACAATTTAATTTTACTTTCCACCACTTTTGCAGGCAGTGAAGGCACATGCTCTGCCAATACACTTAAAGTAGTATTGAGGCCTTGTAACATTCTATATACATCTAATGGCTGATGCTTAAGCTCTAATAAACCTGCTAATAAAGTCAGTAAAGATCCTGCTAAATTGCCACTATCTACCGATGAAATATACTGTGGATTTAATACCTGCAAAGTACGAGTGTCATACCAATTGTAAAAATGACCATGATAACGTGGTAATTTTTCCATCGTTGTTAAGGTGTTGTCCGTTAAACGTAGCAGCTCACTTACCGTAATATAGCCAAAATCATAGGCAGCAAGGTTTGCCAATAAACCCATGCCGATATTGGTCGGTGACGTGCGAGTGGCGATAGCGTTGGTCGGATATTGTTGTACGTTGTCTGGTGGCAACCAGTTATCTACTGCGTTAACAAATTGATCAAAATAACGCCAAGTGCGCCTTGCACTTGACTGTAGAAATACAGTTTGATCCAGTGTTAAGTTTTCTACTGTTGCATGAATGGGTTTGCTAATCCGCCAAGCGACCAATGGTGAAATAAACCAAAGCAATAGTATTGGCAGACAAAATGGCCAAACCATGAATGGTTTCGTCTGCGCTATTTGCACGCCTATCAAAAAAGCAACCAGCAACGCAGAAATTGCAGGCGCGATCCACATTTCCTTGTAAAAATCCCACCAACTTTTGCAAGCGTTTCGCTTAGCGTAAATGGGTAAATGCCATAACAGTAATCCACGCTTAGTAAACAGCATGCGCCCAGCCGAATTGGCAATCGCATCTAAATGCATTACAGCTTCGTAGGGCAAAAATGTGAGTGACAACATGACTAACGATAGTGATTGTTGTGCTGTTTGACTGGTTAAGTTAAGGTGTGCCAGCCAAGCGCGCTCTTTAGGTTTGTTCAATAGCTCTATCAAACTGCTAATAACGGCAGGTAAAAACAAAACCGCCAACACAACCATCTGTATGCTGAGCATTGTTAAAAATGCGGCTTCAAGCAGCCATGCACTTAGCAACATGCTCAATAATGCAAAAGGAATCAGGCTGCGCCTTAAATTATCAATAATTTTCCAAATAGATAAAGCGCTTAGCGGGTTGGGTTGTCTATTAGCGCTTAAGCCATCCGCCGCTGGTACGCGGGGCAATAACCAGCCCGCCAACTGCCAATCACCGCGTATCCAACGATGACGGCGGCTAATATCGGCAGCGTAGCTGGCTGGATGTTCTTCAATTAAATCAACATCTGTGACTAATGC
Source organism: Methylotenera sp. (assembly GCA_046594885.1). Classification (GTDB taxonomy): domain Bacteria; phylum Pseudomonadota; class Gammaproteobacteria; order Burkholderiales; family Methylophilaceae; genus Methylotenera_A. The sequence goes on from JBKJRD010000078.1 coordinate 58,967, forward strand.
GCTTCTGGCATAACCACTTTCTAATAAATCGTGGCTTAAAATCAGATTATTGGGAAATCGCCCATCTACCGCCAACCTAAAGGCATCTACGTCGTAAATACCTTTGCCAATAAAACTACCTTCTGCGAATATATCCTGATACACATCAGAGACTTCACGCGTGTAGGGATCCATGCCAGACTCACCAGCAAAAATCTTTGAAAACCAAGTTTGATTGGCGCTCATTAAGCCAATGGATGCACGTGGCTGCAAAATGGCATAACCCTTTACAACACGCCCAATACCCTCGTCAAACACTGGCCGATTCAATGCATGCGCCATATTACCAATCAACTTGTAGGCGGAATCGCGCGGTAATTGCGTATCGGTATCTAAAGTAATGACATATTGAATGCTACTTAACACACTGGTGTCGCCAATAATTTCGGCAAACGCCAATTGGTTGGTGGTTTGAAAACCATCACGCAGCAATGCATTAAATTGCTCTAATTTACCGCGCTTACGCTCATAGCCCATCCAAATTCTGTCAACTGCATTCCACTCGCGCTGACGATGAAATAGATAAAATGTGCTGGGTTGATAAGATGCATATTTTGTATTAAGTGCCTTAACACCCTCACCTGCATAAGCAATTAAGTCAGCGTCTTCTGGCGTGGTATGAGTCGTGGCATCTTTAAAATCGGTGAGCAATCCAAATAATAAATTGGCATCTCGATTGCCTAAATAGCGAATCTCTAACGCTTCAAGCAAGCTGTCAATTTCTGCTAAATTGCTGATTAACGTAGGTATCACCACTATTGTGCGATGCTGTTCTGGAATACCTTTAGAAAAATCCAGTCTAGGCAATCCATGCGGATGTATCGTCTTTGTAACCAGCAGATTGATTAATGAAACGGCTAATGCAGAGCTGCTGATAAAACTAATGCCCGCGATTAACCAAACTAAAGAATTGGCCATTGCGTTAGCTTGCACAAATAAAATAATGCCTGCTGTAAACAAGGTTGTGAGTACTAAAATACTCCCCACATACAACATCAGTCGATGTGATACAAATGCCGTTTTGAAGAAAGAGGCAAGCGGTTTGCGGCCATTGAGTTTTACCTTCAATAAGCTTAAGCCTTCGTCAATCAGGTAATAACCTACATGCCAACTGCGTCTACTTGTCAGGTTTTGAGCAGCGCTAGCTAAATCTATTGCCGCGCGCGCTGTGCTTATTTCATATTGCGCGCAATAGTGACTAGGCTCCGCAATCTTGTTTTTAGCGCTTAACCGTGCAACATCTTCTACCGCATGTCTATAGCGGTCACGCGTGGCAAAATCTTGCAAAGCGTATTGCTGATTTGGATCTTCATTTAAGATTTGTTCTACAAAGCTCAATGATTCAACAAAATTACGCCAATCAATTGATGCAATAAATCTTAAACTGCCAATACTGTTTGCGAGAGAAATTTGATTGGCGGCAGCCGTGCGACTGGCGGATTCTAATAATTGCGTAGCGGTTACATGCTGTGATAATAATTGCTGCTCTACCCATGTTTGCACAAAAGCCATGGCTGGGCCTTGCACTTGTAATCTTGCATAAAACTCCTCTACAAATGGCGCGGTAAGTTGTATATCGGCATCCGCAAATAATGCTAAAAGATGAATGAGCTTTTTTGGTTCGTTCTCGGCTGCTGCTAGCATGCGATCAGCCCAAATAATTGCGCTTTCTTGCTCTTCACGCTTATTTGATATGCGTACCGAAACGCGCCGTAAGTTTTCTATTAATGCAAGTTGAAGCATGATAGGAAAAGCCCAAAGCTCACCTAACATCAATGGCTCTACAGACTGATAGGCTGAAATTAACTG
>JBKJRD010000081.1:0-22813 GCA_046594885.1 Methylotenera sp.
ACTGGCGTCCCCACGGGGATTCGAACCCCGGTCGCCTCCGTGAAAGGGAGGTGTCCTAGGCCTCTAGACGATGGGGACCTAAGAATTACTGACTATATTATTGCAACAAGCATTTTACTACAAATCGATCAATCTTTTAAACGATATTTGTCTTTAAAGCCATATTAAGTCTAGCTTTGGTGGAGGTAAGCGGGATCGAACCGCTGACCTCTTGCATGCCATGCAAGCGCTCTCCCAGCTGAGCTATACCCCCAAACATCCACGTACTGTTGCTGAATTAAACTTTGATTTAAACTAGCAACTTAACGAAGGCGCAATATTAAAGATGGGCTGGTTAATTGTCAACGCATTTTTGCCCAAAATGTAATTAACCACGCGTATTGCTTTGCGGCTCAAATTGCAATAAATCCACTTTAGGTAAAGCTTGCCAACCTGTTTTGCGATGCTCTGCAACGATATTGGTGAAAATGCCGCCACGCACATAAAATTGTGCGGTTACGCGCATAAATTTGGGCTGAGTAGCGGCAACTAAATCATCTAAGATGCGATTGGTAACGGCTTCGTGAAAGCAGCCTTCGTTACGAAACGAAACCATATACAGTTTTAAGCTTTTTAATTCTACGCAAAGTTGGTCTGCAATATAATCAAGATAAATTATCGCAAAATCTGGCTGGCCCGTTTTGGGGCATAGGCAAGTAAATTCTGGGATTTCCATATGAATATGAAAATCACGATTGGGGTTGGGATTCGGAAATGTTTCCAGCGTTTTTGAAGGCTGTGCGTTTGCGTTTCCTAATAAGGTGACATTTTCATGCAAGTCTGTGCTAGACATATTGGCTTTCGTATCAAATAATAGCGCTATTATAAAATGTTCTGATTAAAACAGACACAACCTGCTGGCATATTTAAATAACTTAACCCATTAAAACCACCAACTTTTATCTTAATCACCTAACTTTTGCGTTTAACTCATGTAAAACTTGCCGGCTTTAAATCTTTTGTTGACCCCACAACAATACACTTGCACGGACAGCGCGTAGGCGTTGTTGGCCCAAATGGTTGCGGTAAATCCAATGTAATGGAATCGGTGCGCTGGGTGCTAGGCGAATCGTCTGCCAAAGAAATGCGCGCCGATGCGATGGATGCAGTCATTTTTAACGGCTCTAGCAATCGTAAGCCCATATCCAGAGCTTCAGTAGAGCTTATTTTTGATAATAGCCTAGGTGGCGCGCTTGGTAACTGGAGCCAATACGCCGAAATTAGCGTTAAGCGCGTGATTGAGCGCGAAAAAGGCTCAACTTATTACATCAATAACACGGCAGTTCGTCGGCGTGATGTCGCTGATTTATTTCTAGGAACAGGACTTGGCGGCCGCGCTTACGCCATTATTGGCCAAAATACCATTTCACGCATTGTTGAAGCTAAGCCAGAAGAGTTACGTGTTTTTTTAGAAGAAGCGGCAGGCATTAGCAAATACAAAGAACGGCGCCGTGAGACCGAACTACGCCTGCGTGATACGCGTGAAAATTTGCTTAGAGTAGAAGATATTTGCCGTGAACTACAAAAACAAATTACCAAGCTAGCATCGCAGGCTACCATCACGCAGCAATATCATGCGTTGCAAGCAGCTTACAAGCTGGCAGATGGACAATTATGGCTGCTAAAAAAACGTGATGCCAGCATTGAGTGGGAAAAGGCGAAGCGGCAAGTTGAAAAGTTAGTCAACGAACTTGAAGCGCAAATGGCAGACCTGCGCAAAAGTGAAGCCGCACTAGAGCAAAGTAGGCAAATACATTACGCCGCTGCCGAGGCGATTAATACTGCGCAAGCTGCGTATTATGAAACCAATGCAACAGTTGCAAAGCTGGAGAATCAATTAAAGCAAAACACCGATGCGCGCGAACGCTTGACGCAACAGTTGCAGCAGTTAACACAAGATTCAGAACGCTTTGTTAGTATGAATGACGCGTTACAACAAAACTTATTGCATTTGCAAGCTGAATTTAGTGCAGCAACATTGCTTCAGCAGCAATCACAGCTATGCCTAAGTACGCTAGAACTTGACTTGCCACAAAAAGAAATGTTGCTGAAATCGGCATCAGAACGCATGCAAAATAGTCAGCAGGTTTTTTTTGAGGCAAATCAGCGTATTCAAATTGAGCAAAGCAGCATCCATTATTTAGCACAAACGATTGCTGAACATACGCAACGTATTTCGCAGCTTGAAGCAGATTTTTCGCAATTGCTTATCCCCAACGAAACGCAGTTAAACTCTGTTGATATTGCACTAAAACAAGCTCAGCACGATATACTCAGCATTGAACAATCTGTGCAAAAAATAAGCACAGATGAGTCTGCATTGCAAATGACAATTAATCAATTGCGTGATGAACAACAGCATGCACAGCGTGCATGCAACCAAGCCGAAGCCGAGTTGCAAACTTTACAAAAAATACAACTATCGTTAAATGCACAAGGAAACCTAGATAGATGGCTGCAAAATAAAGGCTTGAAAAATAATGCGCGGCTTTGGCAAAAAATTAAAATTGATGAGCGTTGGGGTGTGGCTTTAGAAGCAGTGTTGGGCGCTAAATTAAATGCTTTAATCGCAGATAAAATGACTGTTCTGGACAGACCGCCCAGTTTTTTAGCGGTGGTTTATAAAACTAAAAATCAGTTAGCGGTGGCACATAACCGCAACTTAACGCCATTAATGAGCGTGATTCAATCTTGCGATGAAGATTTACGGCCAATTTTAGCGGACTGGCTGGCTGGCACATATTTATTGACAGATAATGACGACAAAAATAACGCAGTTGCCACGTTAAATCATGGCGAAAAACTTGTTAATCAACAAGGCGATATACTGAACAACTTTAGCGTTTTGTACAACAGTGAAAACACGCCATTTAGCGGCGTATTAGAGCGACAAGCCCAGTTGGAACGGCTGCAAAAAGACTGCCCAAAGCTGCAAAACACGCTACAAATATTGAATACATCAGTAAAAGACACTGAAAATAAATTGCTATTAACGCGTCAACAGCAACAACAAGAAAGTCATCAACTGCGTGCTGCTACACGCATGCAGCATCAATTGCAGCTCGAGCACGCTAAATTGCAACAAGCACGCCATTCGGCGTTAGCGCGTGAAAAAAGTTTGCGCGCTGACATTGATGATTCGAATGCCAAATTGACGCAATTGATTAGCCAGAAAACGCTTCAGCAACATGAATTAGCCTTAATTGCTGAAAAAATCCATGTGCTTGAAACGGCAAAAAATAATGCAGATACCGAAAAAAAACAAGCCGAAACCATTTACTTTTCTGTGAGTGAAGCGAAACAAGCGGCTGATAAAAAAAACCAAGAGAATTATTTTAATTTAAAAATAATTAATAATAAAATCAGTGAGATAAATAGTAAAATTAATGTTAATAGTGAAGAAATAAAAGCCATTGAATTACGTAAAAAAGACATACTAGATGCACTGGAACTTACACCTATGGCGACACTAAAAGCCAATTTATTGACGGCCATCAATAGTAAGCAAGTGTACGAAACTGCTTTGGCTAGCGCCCGTGATTATCTGGTAGAGCAAGAACATAGCTTGCAAAATTTTGAACGTTTGCGCATGCAAACCGAGCAGCAATTGCACCCATTACGTGATGGCGTAGAGCAAAGTCGCTTAAATGAGCAACAGGCGCGCCTAACGTTTGAGCAATGTCAGTTGGGGCTATCTGAAACTGCCCAGAATGAACAAGCGCTTGCAGCTGGTTTATTGGACAATATTAAAACCAGTGACTTAATACGAAAATCACAACAAATACAGCAACAAATTGCGGCTTTGGGTGCGGTTAACTTAGGCGCCATTCAAGAGTTAACCACCGAAACAGAGCGAAAAACCTATCTGGATAGCCAAATGCAGGATTTGCATCAAGCCAGCGAAACATTAGAAAATGCGATTCGCAAGATTGATCGTGAAACGCGTGAAACATTGATGCATACTTTTAATACGGCCAATCAACACTTTGGCGAGTTGTTTGCTACTTTATTTGGCGGCGGTCAAGCTAGGCTTGAATTGCTGGGCGAAGAGATTTTGGATACTGGTTTGCAAGTGTTTGCACAACCGCCCGGCAAAAAAAATACGACCATTCAATTACTTTCTGGCGGCGAAAAAGCCTTAACGGCTTTGGCCCTAGTATTTGCATTATTCAGGCTAAACCCAGCACCGTTTTGTTTGATGGATGAAGTGGATGCGCCATTAGATGATAGCAATACCGAGCGCTTTTGCCATATGGTCAAAAAAATGAGTGAAAAAACGCAGTTTTTATTTGTCAGTCATAATAAAATCACCATGGAAATGGCGCAGCAGCTCATTGGTGTTACCATGCAAGAATCAGGTGTTTCGCGTATTGTAGATGTGGATATTGATGCGGCGTTGGGTTTACAAACTTAACACATTTAAATGTCTAATATTGAAGTGTTAATTTGCTGATATTGTTTTGCTTGCTTGAATTATTACGCGTTTAAACACACAATAGTCAAATGCTTGTTAATTTTGCTAAAAATTGCGCGTTAGCATTGAATACCCTAATTTTATAATTAAGCTTAAAAGAATATGTCCGATTTACAAATAATATTGATTATTTTAGGTGCGTTTATTATTGCAGGGGTTGTTGTATACAATTGGCTGCAAGAAAAAAAACTGCACAGTCAAGTCACTCAAGATTTTATCGTGCCTCAAAAAGATGTGCTGACTGAGGATTTCTACATTGATACCGATGCTTTTGTCGAAAAAGAGCTTGCTGAGGTCTCTCAAAAAATCAAACAACAGGTGCTTGATCATTTAGTTGACGATAATATGGTCAACGTTCCGGCCACTGCAGATCCTGTCATATTTAAAAATAAGGTGTTGCAAGACACGGTTTTAAAAGAAACGCCATTACCAGAAAGCACTGCAAAAGAAACGTCATTCAAGCAAGCTACTTTTAAACCAAGCAGCCAAGACAATGTGATTGAAAGTGATGCAAATGCTAACGCAGTAAGCGCAGATAAAACAGAGCAAACCCAAGCCGTTGTAGACAATACGCCGCCACAGTTACCCAGTAACGTGCACCCTCAAATTGATTTAACCGCGATTTTATACGCCAATAAAAATATTCAATGCCAAGACTTGCTTGCAATGTCTGAAAGTCTTGATGATATTACGTTGCCGATGATGATTTATGGGCTGGACGACGCAGATAAATGGCATGCAGTAGAAACGCATAAAGCGCTGCAAACTGAAGATGGCACTATTACCTTTAAGCAAGTAGCTTGCAGCCTGCAGTTGGCAGATAGAGGCGGGCCAGTTGCAAGAAATGTATTGAACAAGTTCCAATTTGCGGTTGAAAGCATGGGGTTGGAGTTAAATGCGCACGTAGAATGGCAAGGCAGCGGCGATGTGTTACAGCGCGCCATAGCGCTTGATCAATTTTGTATTGAAGTAGATCAGTTGATTAATATCCATGTCGCACAAGATGAAGCGCCCATTCATGGCACTAAATTTAGAGGCCTTGCCGAAGTGAATGGAATGACGCTTAACGATGATGGTAAATTTTATTACCTGAACCATGACGCGAATAGCTTTAAGCTGCCATTATTTAGCGCAATTGAAGCCAACAATCAAGCATTTACCGCCGAAAGTTTACGCAATAGTGTGTTGAAAGCCATTACTTTTCAATTAGAAATTCCTAAAGTGCCCAATTGTGAACAAGCTTTTAACCAAATGATTGTTATCGCACAAAAACTAAGCGCTAGTTTAAATGCGCGCTTGGTAGACGATAACCAAAAACCCTTGGGTGATTTGCAAATAGAAAAAATTCGTCAACAATTAAAAATTATTCATGCAACAATGGTTGCGCGTGGCGTCATGCCTGGTAGTTCAGCTAGTATGCGTCTTTTTAATTAGTTTTTACTGATGGCTACTTTGGACATTGCACGTCAACAAGTAGCCGAACTTGCTGCTATTATCGCGCAGCACGATTATGAATATTATGTGTTGGATGCGCCTACTATTTCGGATAGCGAATATGATGGTTTATATCGGCAGTTAATTGCGCTAGAGCAACAATTTCCACAGTTAATCACTGCGGATTCGCCAACGCAAAGAGTGGCTGGTAGCGCGATTGTTGGCTTTGACAGCATAAAACATCGCCAAGCCATGTTATCGCTTAACAATGCATTTAGTGATAACGAGTTGCTTGCATTCGATAAGCGTGTACGCGAGAGCTTAGGGATAGAGCAGATTGACTATGCAGTAGAGCCAAAATTTGATGGATTAGCAATCACATTAAGCTATGAAAATGGCGTATTGACACAAGGCGCAACGCGCGGCGATGGTTATACAGGCGAAAACGTCACGCACAATTTGCGCACCATTCGTGCAATTCCGACTAAATTATTAAGCGCTAATCCACCACAATTATTAGAAGTGCGTGGCGAAGTGATAATGCTCAAGCGTGATTTTGAACGTTTGAATCTGGCGCAAGAAAAAGCAGGCGCAAAGCTATTCGCTAATCCACGTAATGCTGCCGCAGGTAGCCTGCGCCAACTTGATCCCAAAATTACTGCTACTCGTCCATTACATTTTTTTGCTTATGGCTTGGGTGCGACGATAGGCACGCCAGCGCTTAAGTCGCATCAAGAAGCAATGGATTATTTGGCCAGCCTGCGCTTTCCCGTCAGCGATTTGCGTGCGGTAAAGCTCAATGCAAGCGGGTTGCTGGAGTATTACGCCTACATTGGCTTGAAGCGTGCAAGCTTACCATTTGATATCGATGGCGTTGTGTACAAAGTGAACCAACTTAACCTTCAAAATACGCTAGGTTTTGTTTCTCGCGCGCCACGTTGGGCCATCGCGCACAAATATCCCGCAAAAGAAGAGCAAACCACTGTAGAGGGCATTACCGTACAAGTGGGACGTACAGGCGCCATCACACCAGTTGCAAGGCTAAAAGCAGTATTTGTTGGCGGTGTAACTGTTACCAATGCCACTTTGCATAATGAAGATGAATTGCGCCGTAAAGATATTCGCATTGGTGACACTGTGATTGTTAGGCGAGCTGGTGATGTTATTCCAGAAATAGTTTCTGTCCTATTACATAAACGACCAGCCAATGCGTTGCAATTTAACATGCCAAACAGTTGCCCAGAATGTGGTTCGCATATTGAAAGGCTAGCAGATGAAGCGGTAGCGCGTTGTACTGGCGGTTTATTTTGCCCTGCACAGCGTAAACAAGCCATCACCCATTTTGCCTCGCGCCGTGCAATGGATATTGAAGGCATGGGTGAAAAACTGGCAGAGCAATTAGTTGAAGCGAATTTGGTTAAGTCTCTGGATGATATTTACAAGCTAGACGTTGCGACACTGGCTAACTTAGAACGAATGGCTGAAAAGTCTGCACAAAATGTAATCAACGCTTTAGAAAAGAGTAAAAATACCACTTTCGCACGCTTTATTTATGGCTTGGGTATTCGCAATATTGGCGAAGCCACCGCAAAAGATTTAAGCCTGCATTTTGGTAATCTGCAGGCTTTGTTAGATGCAAATGTCGAAGCCTTATTACAAGTCAATGATGTCGGCCCAATAGTCGCAGCCTCTGTATTACATTTTTTATCAGAGCCGCATAATAGACAAGTAATTGATTCTATGCGTAAATTAGGTGTTAACTGGCCAGAAAATGCAGGCAAGCAAAAAGCCACGGGTACGTTATTGGATAAAGTTTTTGTTTTAACTGGCGCCTTGCCGAATTTATCACGCGACGCTGCGCAGGCGCTGATTGAGGAAGCTGGTGGAAAAGTCACTGCTAGCGTATCTAAAAAAACGCAATTTGTTGTAGCGGGCGCAGAAGCTGGCACTAAATTGGAAAAAGCCCTAAGTTTGAATGTGCCAGTGATTGATGAAGCAGGATTAATGCAACTGATATCAGACAAATCTCACTTTTCGCAATCAGAAAAAGCAACTAATGCCGCTATGGCTACGTCACACTCAGCAAGCTCCCAAGAAACCTTATTTAAATAAAGCAAATATGAAATTAGAAAACACATTAAAAAAATTACCTATATTATTGTTTATATTAAGTTTTAATATAAATTCTGCAGTGCTTTCTGATGAAAATATTCAGTGCTCCAAAGCGTTAAGTCAAGGTGATATCAGTCAAGCTCTCAACATATCAAGTACCATGTTGCAGGCAGACGCAAATAATCGTGATGGCTTGTTGTGTAAGGGCAGGGCGCTTGGGGCAAGTGGAAAGTATCAAGAGGCGCTAAGCGTATTAGAGCAGGGCGCTAGTCAATCAAAACCAGGCTTTGAACAAATTATTGCTTACTTATTAATTGGTAATTTGCACAAAGAGAATCAACAATACAACAGCGCAATAGCTAGCTATAACAAAAGCTTAGCAATTTCTTTACAGCAAGAAACTCAGAAATATTCGCACATTAACTACAACTTAATCGGCGCAGCTCATGCGTTAAATAATGACCAAAAATCGGCGCTGACAAGCTATCAAGCGGGCGAGAAGCTTGCGATGAACGACAATGAGCGAGCAGATAGTGTAGAAAATTTAGCGGCCACTTTTAGTGCATTGGGTCAGCATGATTTAGCGATTGAATATCAAATTAAGGCCATTTTGTTACAAAAAAGATCGGGGACTTTAGATCAATTTGCAAATGCCAGTTTTGAGTTGGGCCGCATTTATACTGCCGCCAGCGAGTATAAAAATGCAGAAAAGGCCTTTGGTAAGTTAAACCAGTTTGCTAAAGATAATGGCGGTGCTTATTATGAAGCAAAAGCCAATATAGGCTTAGCGCAGACAAAAATGGCTATGGGAGACACTGCCACTGCTAAAACGTTGTTGTCAGACGCACAGAAAATTGCCATTAGTATTAGCGCAAATGATTTATTAGCTGCAATTGAAAGCACATTAACGCAAATTAACAGCTCTAAATAGTGACTAAAAAAAATGGTTAAGTTGCTGAAATAGCCATTAAATTTGTAAGGATAGTGAAATAGTCACGACTAATCCGTACGAATTAAACGTCATTCAATCAAACCTGCTAACTTAAGGCGATACCTTCATGATTATTTTGAATCAATCTAAGCAAAATCCAGCGAATATTCAACCATCAGAAATCACGTCACGCGATGTATTTGAACATAGACGCAGCTTTTTAAAAGCAGCTGGATTCGGTTTGGCTGCTGGTTCGGCACTATTGTTATCTGGCAAAACGCATGCTGCTAACATTTCGGGTGGCGTGACTGAAGGCGCGGGACGGTTGATTGGTCGCGCAAATGCACCTGTTTCAGAGAAGGTGGCTTTTAAGCCAGGCATTAGGCAAAAGATTAGTGGATATACTAAAACTGCCTACGGCGCAGGAGAAAAGCTCACCGATTACGAAGATGTGACCACTTATAATAATTACTATGAGTTTGGCACCAGTAAGAGCGATCCAGCAGCGCATTCAACATTATTCAAGCCACGTCCTTGGACGATTAGCATAGAAGGCCAGGTAAAAAAAGCAAAATCCATCAGCATTGAAGACTTGCTTAAATTGGCACCTTTAGAAGAGCGTATTTACCGCATGCGTTGTGTTGAGGGCTGGTCAATGGTGATTCCGTGGGTGGGCTTGCCTTTAGCAAGCTTGGTAAAATGGGCTGAGCCAACAGGTAACGCAAAGTATGTTGAATTCATATCAGCCAATGATCCTTTATCGATGCCAGGGGTGCGTTCACCAATTCTGGATTGGCCGTACACAGAAGGTTTGCGCCTAGACGAAGCTACCAATCCACTTACCTTGCTTGCGGTGGGCTTATATGGCGAATACTTGCCGAATCAAAATGGCGCACCTGTACGTCTGGTCACGCCGTGGAAATATGGTTTTAAAGGCTCAAAAGCGATTGTCAAAATCCGTTTTGTTGAGAAAATGCCATTAACCACATGGGTAAAAGCGGGTCCATCTGAATATGGATTTTATGCAAATGTTAATCCCAATGTCGATCATCCGCGGTGGACACAGTCTTCTGAAAAACCAATTGGTGCTGGCTTGTTTGGTGGACGCATTAAAACTAAAATGTTTAACGGCTATACCGAGCAGGCAGGGCAGATGTATGCAGGGTTAGATTTAAATAGAAACTTTTAAACTTAGCCTAATAAACTTAACCCTAATTTTAAATGAAAAAACAGCATATATTTTTCGCAAAAATAGCGATTTGGCTATTTGCATTACTACCAATTGCACGACTTTTTTGGCTAGGTTTAAACGATGACCTAACGGCAAATCCAGTTGAGTTTGTCGAACGTTCAACCGGCACTTGGGCATTAATTTTTCTATTAATTAGCCTTAGTATGACACCAATTCGCCTAATAACAGGGCAGGTATTGCAGATACAGCTTAGACGCACGCTTGGGCTGTGGATGTTCTTTTATGCCTGTCTGCACATTACCACCTATGTTTGGCTAGATTACTCATTTTTATGGTCAGATATTATCAAAGATATTATTAAGCACCCCTATGTAATAGTGGGCTTTGTGGCATTTTGTTTGACGATTCCACTGGCAGTTACCTCAAATAGCTACATGATAAAACGCTTAAAAACTAACTGGAAAAAACTGCATCAAGTCGTGTATTTGATCGCCATCTTAGCAATCTTACACTTTTGGTGGCTGGTTAAAAAAGATGTGACAGAGCCATTTTATTATGCAGCGGTTCTGGTTTTACTATTTAGTATTAGGCTCTATTATAAATATACATCAAAAAAATCAGTTAACCATCAATTAGCGCAAAATGCTAAGTTTAAAATTAACAAGGCGATGTAAGGCTTTTCATTTCGTCGCGACTAACTATTTAATACAACCTGGGAGCCACAAACATGTCTACAAACAATCAGTTTGTTCAATGGTATCAATTTTTTTGTGAAAAACTTGAAGCGTTAGGCACCTGGATACCCAATCTATTTTTTAGGCTGATATTAGCCTGGGAGTTTGGTGAAGCTGGTTTTGAAAAATTACATGGCACCAACTGGTTTGTAGACATAACATTTCCATTTCCATTTAGCTTATTGCCGCCAGACATCAGCTGGGGTATGGCCACATTTTTCGAAATAGTCGGGGCATTTGCATTAGCGTTAGGCTTAGCAACGCGCTTTTTTTCAATCTCACTCATTATATTAACTATCGTAGCAATTGCCGCAGTACATTGGCCAGAACAATGGACTACGCTTGGCGAACTGTTAAAAGGCTATCGAATTTCAGACCCAGAACAAGACGGCTTTGGAAATTACAAATTGCCACTGTTATATATTTTAATGTTTATACCATTATTATTAAATGGTGCAGGCAAGCTAAGTATTGATTATCTTATCAAGCGTATCAGCAAGTAACGATGTTTTTCTACTAGCGGCAGACAATGATGATAGTATAGCAAATGTTTATTTAACATAATATACATTATACGAAGTGGTTGATTTTAAAAGAGGGCTGAAAATTTCAGCCCTCTTTTAGTTAGTTAAATAGTTGGTTATTCAAATAGTTATCGATTGTTAAAAAATGCAATATTCATTACACGGTCATTTACAAAAGTGATTTCAGTTTCTTTGTAAGTACGTTTTTGGTCATACTTCACATTGTTTTTGTAGTACCACATTTCTATTTTGACGGGTTTTTTTCCTTTTTCGGTTTCTACATTTTTACCAATAACTACCCCTGCATTGGTTGGTTTAACTGCAAGTTGTTTTTTAACAGGCGCGCCTAAGGCGGCAGCGACTACTTTTTTTGATTTGCCACTGAAGCTGTTTAAAAATTCATTTTCGGTATAAGTTTTGCCTGCACTGTTCACCATGCCAGCAAAACTTAACGTAAAAATACCAGCAATTAAAACGACTGCTGATTTGAAATTATTTTGTATCATCATTATCCCTAATCATTATGAATAGCGTTTTAAGCTAATTGTTAATAACGCCTTTATCTCTCTCTTGTTGACGAGCGTTAAGTAAACGTTAATTTTAACCCGTCGTAGCCAGCAAACACGTGCTCAGGCAGTTTTGCTGATAAGGTTTCGTATTTTAAATCATGTGTCATGTGAATCATATAACTTTGTTTTGCTTTTATACGACTTATATAATGCAAGCTTTGTTCCATATTAACATGCGTGGGATGTGCAGTTTCTCGCAAGCAGTCTAACAATAAAATATCTAAGTTTTCTAATAACCTAAAAGAGGATTCGGGAATTTCTGAAACATCGGTCAAATAAGCTAGGTTACTTATTCTGTAACCAAAGATATGGCTTTTGCCATGGTAGACAGGAATGGGAATGATTGGCGTGTTAAATAAATCAAAAGGCTTACTTATCTGTTCTAAACGCAATACAGGCAAATCCCAAAAGTCACAAGGCTCGCGCAATGCGTAGCCAAATTTGGCTTGTATATGCATTGCAGCATCTTCTTTTGCATACAAAGGTATTTGCGCACGTTGCATTTGGCAAAAAGCGCGCAAATCGTCAATACCATGTAAGTGATCTGCATGCGTATGGGTATACAACACTGCATCTACTCGCGTGATATTTTCTCGTAATGCCTGATTTCGCAGGTCAGGGCCTGTGTCAATTAAAAGATTTTCGCCAGTTGGCAGCGTGATTAAGCTAGAACACCTTGTACGTTTATTGCGCAGATTATCTGATAAACAAGTCGCGCATTGGCAGCCAACTACTGGAGTGCCAGCGCTTGAACCTACGCCTAATAACGTTATTAGCATGCTCATTAATTGAGTTGTTTGGCATGTTTGAATAAGTTGAAAAAGTTTTGCGTGGTGGCGTGCATGACCTCTTCTATGCTAATTTCACGCAAATGCGCAATTTCTTGCGCGATGTATTTCACGTAAGCTGGCTGGTTTATTTTGCCACGAAAAGGAATGGGCGCTAAATACGGCGAATCCGTTTCTACTAATATTCGATTCAACGGTATGGCTTGTGCCACAGCTTTTAATTGCGCTGCATTTTTAAAAGTCACAATGCCAGAAAAGGAAATATAGAAGCCCATTTCAATGGCGGCCAATGCCACATCTAAGCTTTCTGTAAAGCAGTGCATCACCCCGCCAACGCGGTCTGCGCCCTCTTCTTGCATAATTTTTAGCGTATCAGCGGCGGCACTTCTGGTGTGAATAATGAGTGGTTTATTGGCTAAAACAGCGGCTTGAATATGTGTGCGAAATCGCTGTCTTTGCCACTCTAAATCGCCAGTTAAGCGAAAGTAATCTAAACCAGTTTCACCTATGGCGATAATTTTTGGATGTTTTGAGAGGTTAACTAATTCTGCAACTGTTGGCTCTTGAATATCTTCATAATCTGGGTGAACGCCCACAGATGCATAAAAGTTATCAAACTGGGTCGCCAGACTTAATACTTCTGGAAATTTATCTAAAGTCACCGATACGCACAAAGCATGTCCAACTTGCGCTTCAAGCATCGATTGCCTAATAGCGTCAATGTTTGCAACAAGTTCAGGAAAGTTAAGATGACAATGTGAATCGACTAACATTAAAAGCACCTACAAAAAATGATTGGTTAAAGCCAAGCGTGACAAAATCTTAACTGACTTTTAGCCTACATGGTATGCGTGGCCCGATTCGATTTAAGTGTGCCGCCCAATATCGCTTCAATTTTATTGCGCACTAATAAACCGCCATCTTTATCACTAAACTGCACGCCTATGCCTTGCGGCCGATGCGCAGAAGCCGTTGGCGTAGCCCAAACGACTTTGCCCACTACTTTTAGCTTAACCGGATCATCGACCAAGCTTAATAACATAAATACTTCTTCCCCAATTTTAAAAATTTTATTGGTGGGGATAAATAAACCACCACCTTTGATGTAAGGCATATAAGCGGCGTATAAAGCTGATTTTTCTTTAATCGCCAGCGATAAAACACCTGGCTTATTAATCGATTGATCAGTACTTGGATTCAAGCTTGCTTGAGCGCTCATAAAAGTTAAGGTCAATAATTGGTTAAGTATTAAAGATTTTAGTATAGTGTAACAGCATGTTTTCTAATTGCATTTCGTTGCTTAATGGGTGATTCGCAGTTTTTTTAGCATCATTTAATTTCTGTTGAAAGCGCATTAACAGATTTAAGTTTACGCTTTTGCACAAAGCTTGCAAAGCATTTGTATGCAAGGTGTGATATCTGGTTTTCTGGGCCAACTTGTAATATGTTAAATCTGCTATCCATTTTTGCAAAATATCAATGGCTTGCTCCATGCCAAGTGTTGTAAATACGGGCGCACAAACATAAGCTTGTAGTTTTGAACCTAGCGCTAATTGATTGATTAAGCTAGTAATTGTGGGATTAACTTCCGCATAACTCAACGCTGATAAGGGCGCGCCACCCGCATAATCTAGCAAACTTTCTGAATTTTTAACGCCTTGTTGATTGAGCCATATTAAGGCTTCATTTCTATTTGGCACGGGCATATCGATTGCTTGGCAACGACTTAGAATAGTCGGTAACAAGCGCTGCGGTTGGTTGCTTACCAGCAAAAATACAGTATTCGCGGGCGGCTCTTCTAACATTTTAAGCAAAGCATTTGCAGAAGCACTATTCAATGTTTCTGCAGGTGCAATCAAAATGACACGTGTTTGATTCACTTGATGAGCAGATAAGCTTAAATAATCAATGAGTTGACGAATCTGAGCGACTGAAATTTGACTTTTTTTTGCCGTTTTCTTCTTTGGCGATTCATCATTGGCTTCAGCATCTTCTGGGCTTATCAGTCGAAAATCTGGATGATGCATTTCTTTATACCAATTGCAACTGGCACAAACGCCGCAAGCGTGCGTGTCCCTTGGTGTCTGGCACAGCAGGCTGCGCGCTAATTCAAGGGTAAAATCCAGTTTCCCAACACCTGTGCTGCCGCGCAATAACAGCGCATGTGGCATATGATTGCGCTGTTGCATAATGTGTTGCCATTGATTTTTTTGCCAGTTATACATGGTTAAGTCATTTTATAATTGATTAAAATCATAGTATTGCAATAATTTCTTCAACTAAAGCTTTAACTTTTTCAATAGGCTGGTTTGCGTTAATGACGTGAAATCTATGCGGATTTTCTGCAGCTCTTTGCAAATAAGCTTGGCGTAGCTTTTCAAAAAACTGCGCATTTTCGCGCTCAAATTTATCTGGCTCACGCGCTGTTGCTAGTCTTTTTAAACTAATTTGTACGGGTACATCAAATAACAAAGTCGCATCAGGTTGCAAATCAGCCTGCACCCATGTTTCTAATTGTTTAACTTTTTCTGCTGATACGCCTTTAGCGCCATGTTGATAAGCATAAGTGGCATCGGTAAATCGATCTGATAATACATATGCACCGCGTGCCAAAGCAGGCGCAATCACATTTGCAATATGTTCACAGCGCGCTGCAAACATCAATAAGGTTTCAGTTTCTGCATGCATGGGTTGATGCAATAATAAGGAACGCAATTGTTCACCAAGCGCAGTGCCGCCTGGCTCTCTGGTTGAAACAACTTCAGCGCCCCGCGCCTGTAACAACCCAATAATGGTGGGAATATGCGTGCTTTTCCCTGCACCGTCCATGCCTTCTAAGGTAATAAATTTAGCCTTTTTCACTGCTGTGCTCGCTGTACTTAACCATTTATTTTGATGCATTTTTAATGTTTGGTTTTCTGTTTAAGTTGGTATTGAATCACCGCGCGGTTATGTTCTAGCAACGAGTTTGAGAACACATGGCTGCCATCACCCTTGCCAACAAAGTAAAGCGCTTTGGTTTTTTCAGGGTTTAGCGCAGCCTCAATTGAGGCAAGCCCTGGCATTGCGATGGGTGTTGGCGGTAAGCCGTAGCGCGTGTAAGTGTTATAAGGTGTGTCTTTCAACAAGTCTTTGCGCTTAATGTTGCCATTAAATGTATCTCCCATACCATAAATAACAGTAGGGTCGGTTTGTAAGCGCATGCCAATGCGTAATCGATTCAGAAATACGCCAGCAATGGTTGGGCGTTCTGATGCTTTACCTGTTTCTTTTTCAATAATTGAGGCCATAATCAATGCCTCAAAACTGTTTTTGTAAGGCAGATTTGGCGCCCTATTATTCCATGCCGTATTTAGCTTAATTTGCATCACATCATAAGCGCGCTTAAGCAAAACTGTATCTTGTGTACCTCGGTCAAAATAAAAAGTATCAGGGAAAAACAAACCTTCAGCATGCAGCTCATTTTTGCCGACAATTGCCATCACTTCTGCGTCCGATAAATCTTGAATGGTATTTTTTACTGCGCTATTGCTGGCTAATTTCTCACGCATTTGTTTAAATGTTTTGCCTTCAATAAAAGTAATGCTGCCTTGCGTCGGCCTGCCTTGATTAAGTGATAATAATAACTGATAAGGTGTAATATTTTTATTTAAAGTGTATTCACCGGCCTTCAGCTCAGGTTCTTTTCTGAGCACTTTGCCCAGCACTACAAAAGGCCAAGCTTGTGCTAATACTTTTTGCTCAACCAACTGATTGGCAATACTTCTAAGGCCGCTTTTGGGTTTGATGCTAATCTCTTGGGCCTGAGGGGTTAAGTTTAATGACGTTTTGGCGTAATTAAACAGTGCAAGGCTTGCAACTAATAGTGTTAGTAAAATGGCAATAAAGCTTAATTTAATGAATTTCATACTGCTTTTAATACTTTTCTCATATCGGCAGCCAATGCATTAGGCGACCAAGTGGTTTGTATAATACTTTTAACTTGCAAAGCGCCATACAGGCTATTGGTAATCAATACCGCATCAGAAGCTAACAATTGCGCTAAATGAATGGGCTGAATGTTGACACTTAAGCCAAGCAGATGGGCTAAATCAATTATACGTTGCCGCGTTACCCCTGCGATTCCACAGCGGTCAAGCTTGGGCGTCACTAAGTGATCGCCATTACGCATAAATATATTTGCAGCTGTGCACGAAATCACATGACCTTCCGCGTCTAACATAATACCATCTACAATATGAGCGTCCGTCCACTCCATCCGCGCCAGCACATTTTCTAGGCGATTTAAGTGTTTAACGCCAGCTAACAAAGGTTGAGCAGCTAAACGTGTTTTGCAAACGTGCAACTTAACACCTTCGGTGTAATAACTTTCTGGATAAGCGCGTAGATTACTTTTTATAATGACTCTAAGCGGGCTGGTAATGGCGGGCGGCGCATAACCACGCTCACCCTCACCTCTGGTAATAATAATTTTGACAACGGCTAATGAGTTTCCAGCAATTTCTTCTAATGAAAATAATTGCTGTAAATCACTCATTAATAATTCAGCACTGGGACAAACGATTTTAATTGCCGCGCAATCGGCAACCAGTTTTTGATAATGTTGTGGCCAGCACTCGGGCAAACCATCACGCACCAGCAAGGTGCGAAATACGCCGTCGCCGTAAGCGAAACCACGATCAAGGGGCGAAATGGCGAAATCAAAACTGCCGTTGATGATATAGGCTTGTGTGCGTGACATGATGCGCAATTAAACCATAGCTTTCATCAATTAAAAAGCCTGCAAGTGTTTAATTTGCAGGCTTTTAAACAAATACAAGCTGAATTAAAAGGCTTATGTTTTGAATACTTATAGCTTCTTAAACACCAAACTACCATTAGTGCCACCAAAACCAAAATTATTTTTAAGGGCATAATTAATTTTCATATCACGCGCGGTATTGGCACAATAATCTAGGTCGCAATCTGGGTCTTGATTAAAGATATTAATCGTAGGCGGCGAAATTTGATGATAAATGGCCAATACCGTAAATACAGATTCCAAGCCACCAGCGCCACCTAGCAAATGACCTGTCATTGATTTGGTTGAATTCACTACGATTTTGTGCGCATGCGCGCCAAACGTGGCTTTAATCGCATTGGTTTCGTTCGCATCGCCTAACGGCGTCGAAGTACCGTGCGCGTTTACATACTGCACAGCTGTTGCGTCAATCCCTGCATTTTTGAGTGCGTTATTCATCGAACGACGTGGCCCATCCATATTCGGCGCCGTCATATGATACGCATCTGCGCTCATACCGTAACCTGAAAGCTCTGCATAAATACGTGCGCCACGCGCCTTTGCGTGTTCATATTCTTCAAGCACCATCACGCCAGCGCCCTCGCCAATCACAAAACCATCGCGATCTTTATCCCAAGGCCGGCTTGCGGTTGCTGGGTCATCATTTCGGGTTGAAAGTGCGCGCGCGGCAGCAAATCCGCCAACACCCAATTGTGTAATCGCTGCTTCAGCGCCACCAGCTACCATCACGTCTGCATCGCCGTATTCAATCATGCGCGCTGCATCGCCAATAGAGTGTGTACCAGTGGTGCATGCAGTCACAATCGCCACATTAGGGCCTTTTAAGCCGAACATAATGCTTAAGTTGCCAGAAATCATATTAATGATGGTGCCAGGAATGAAAAATGGCGATATTTTGCGCATGCCACCTTCATCAAACGCATCATTGGTCGTTTCAATTGAGCCTAATCCACCAATACCAGAACCAATAGATACACCAATACGCTCGGCATTTTGTTCGGTTACTTCAAGCCCACAGTCTTTAAAAGCCTCAATACCGGCAACCAAGCCATATTGAATAAAAGCATCCATACGCCGCGCTTCTTTGGCCGATAAATAATCTTCTACATTAAAGTTTTTAACTTCGCCTGCAATTTGTGAAGAAAATGCCGAAGGATCAAACTTAGTGATGCGGGTAATGCCAGACTGGCCTTTAACCAAGTTTTCCCAAGCAGTAAAAGTGCCAATACCAACGGGAGAAACAACGCCCAGACCAGTAACAACGACACGACGCTTTTGGCTCATAGATTAAATCCTATGCTTAAAATTTGCTGGTTAAAAGTCATGCTTTTTGCGTGATTTCTATTGATTACTTAACAAAAAATCAGCCCTCTAATATCGAGGACTGATGATTGTTAGGGTATATTGAATTTATTTAAGGTTAGCGTTAACGTAGTCAATCGCTTGTTGCACTGTGGTGATTTTTTCTGCTTCGTCATCTGGAATTTCGCAGTCAAATTCTTCTTCTAACGCCATGACCAGCTCTACAGTATCTAATGAGTCAGCACCTAAATCATCAACGAATGATGATGCATTTTTTACGTCAGCTTCGTTTGCGCCTAATTGTTCACAAACGATTTTTTTTACACGTTGTTCGATGTCAGACATCTAAATACCCCTTTGATTAAAAAATTAGCAACCTACATCAGCATAGTTAAGCTAAGTGCGTATTCTAACAAAACTCTTGAATAAAACAAAAAAGCTTTTTATATTAATATGGATTACGTTTAAAAATTGCTTCTAAAATATGGTTAAGTCACCTCAAGCCATGTACATGCCACCGTTTACATGAATGGTTTCACCGCTAATATAAGCCGCATTTGGTGAAGCTAAAAATGCTACCGTTGCTGCAATTTCTTTGACATTGCCTAAACGCGCAAGTGGCACACGCTCTAACATTTTAGTCTTAATGGCTTCTGGCAATTCAGCAGTCATATCGGTTTCAATAAAGCCAGGCGCCACACAGTTGACCGTAATATTGCGGCTACCCACTTCTGAGGCGAGCGATTTAGTAAAGCCGCTCATGCCGGCTTTTGCTGCGGCATAATTGGTTTGCCCAGCATTACCCATATGCCCTACTACGCTTGAAATGCTGATAATGCGCCCTGCGCGCGCTTTCATCATTGGGCGCAAAACCGCTTGGCTCATACGGAAAACCGATTTCAAATTGGTTGAAATAACCGCATCCCAATCTTCATCGCTCATGCGCATTAACAAAGTATCGCGCGTAATGCCCGCGTTATTCACCAATATTGAAATATCACCAAATTGTGCCGCAATGGCTTTTAAAACAGCAGCCACTTGGGCTGCATCATTGACATCTAAAGCCATGCCAGCGCCTTTGATGCCTGCTTGTTTAAAACTGGCATCAATACTTTCTGCGCCGCTGGCACTGGTTGCTGTGCCAATTATGGTGGCGCCTTGTTGACCTAATTCTGCAGCAATTGCCGCACCAATGCCGCGACTTGCGCCAGTGACCAGTGCAATTTGACCATTTAGTATTTGATTATTTAACATTAAATAAACCTTTTAATTATCTGATTGTTATAGATTATTTATTATTTATGATGAATTCAGCAATCGTTTCATCTGAAACCAGCGCAACACAAGAAAGCTCCGCAACAATACGTTTGCTTAAGCCAGTTAATACTTTTCCTGGGCCACACTCTGCGGCATTAGTCACACCTTTGGCATAGATAGCTTGCACACTTTCTACCCAACGCACCGGGCTGTAAAGTTGGCGCACTAAAGCTTGTTTGATTGCGTCTGCATTGTCATGGCTAGCCACATCGGCATTGTGTACCACAGCAATCTGTGGCGCTTTAACGACCACATCCGCTAAATAAGTAGCCAGTTTTTCTGCAGCTGGTTTCATCAAAGCACAATGCGATGGCACGCTGACAGGTAACGCAAGTGCGCGTTTTGCGCCTTTTGCTTTTGCAATTTCCATGCCGCGCTCAACTGCTGCTTTGTTACCAGCAATCACTACTTGGCCTGGCGAGTTAAAGTTAACAGGTTCACAAACGGCATTTTCGGCAGCTTCCACGCAAACTGCACGTACGGTTTCATCATCCAGACCAAGAATGGCAGCCATGGCGCCAACACCCTCTGGCACAGCGCTTTGCATAGCCTCTGCACGATATTTAACCAGCGGCAGTGCGTCTGCAAAGCTAATTGAGCCTGCTGCAACTAGCGCGGCATATTCACCCAAGCTATGACCAGCCATAGTGCTAGGTTGGCTGCCATTTGCATTACGATAAGCGCGCCAAGTGGCAATATCAGCAACCAACATTAAAGGCTGCGTGTGTTGTGTTAGATTGAGCAGCTCATTTGGTTCTGTGGCCATGGACCAAAAGTCGACGCCAAGAATATCAGAGGCTTCAATAAATGTTTGTTTAATAATAGGATGATTGTTAAAACCAGCCATCATGCCAATTGACTGCGAGCCTTGGCCAGGAAAGAAAAATGCAAATTGACTCATCGTTTTAGTTCTTTATTTTTAGTTAAATTAACTACTTAACACTTATTTAAGCCTAATATTTAATCAGGGCTGAACCCCAAGTAAATCCGCCGCCAAACGCTTCCATTAAAATTACATCGCCACGCTTAATGCGACCGTCACGCACAGCAACATCCAGCGCCAGCGGGATAGATGCTGCAGACGTATTGCCATGTTTATCAACGGTCACAATGACTTTATCCATGCTCATATTGAGTTTTTTTGCAGTAGCTTGCAATATTCGAATATTGGCTTGATGTGGCACTAACCAGTCAATATCGGTTTTTTGCATGCCGTTGGCAGCCAATGTTTCATCTACAATTTGATCTAGTGTATTTACGGCCATTTTGAATACCGCATTGCCTTCCATTAGCACCGTGTCTGGCGTGCCATCTAATTTGCGTGGCACATGCAGCATTTTTTCATAATTGCCATCAGCGTGTAAATGTGTGGAAATAATGCCTGGCTCAGTGGAGGATTGTAGAATAACAGCCCCTGCGCCATCGCCCCACAAAATACAATTTCCTCTGTCAGTGTAATCCGTAATGCGTGAAAACGTTTCTGCACCAATGACTAAAACACATTTTGCACTGCCTGTTTTAATGAAGTTGTCAGCGGTTGCCAGCGCATAGACAAAGCCACTGCACACTGCTTGAATATCAAATGCTGGGCAACCAGACATGCCCAGTTTGCGTTGCAATATCGTGGCAACACTCGGAAATACTTTGTCGGGCGTGGTGGTTGCAACGATAATTAAATCAATATCATTTGTGCTAATACCCGCGCTGCTAATGGCATTTTGCGCGGCAATTAAGGCTAAATCGCTACTGAATTCTTCGTCTGCAACAATATGTCTTTCGCGAATACCGGTACGGGTAAAAATCCATTCATCGGTGGTATCGACTATTTTTTCTAAATCGGCATTGGTTAAGATTTTTTCTGGTAAATAACTGCCAGTACCTGTTATTTTTGCATAAATAGCGCCTGCATGATTAGGTATGGATTGAATCACGCGTTAATGCCTTCTTCTACTGAGTTATCTACACTACTTAATGGCTGCAAATGTTCAATTTCTAATTGTTCGGTAATACGCCTTAAAACGCCACTGCGCGCTTCTTCAATTGCCACCTGTAAGGCGTAATAAAAAGCCAATTCGTCGGCACCGCCATGACTTTTTACCACAATACCGCGCAAACCTAAAAAGCTGGCACCATTATAACGGCGAGGATCCAAGCGTTTTTTAAATGCATTCAACACAGGCATTGCACCTATTGCCATCAATTTAGTGAGCCAATTGCGTTTAAATTCCATGGTTAAAAACTTGCCCATCATGTGCGCCAAACCTTCGGTGGTTTTTAGTGACACATTACCCACAAAACCATCGCAAACCACTAAATCAGTGGTGCCTTTAAAAATATCATCGCCTTCAATATTGCCATAAAAATTAAGGTGACTAGCACGTAATAATTCAGCAGCCTGCTTAACCACTTCATTGCCTTTAATATCTTCAGAACCAATATTCAACAAGCCAACGGTGGGATTAGCTTTATGCTCTACACAACTGACCAACATCGCGCCCATCACTGCAAATTGCAACAAATGTTCGGGCGTGCAATCTGCATTAGCACCTAAATCCAGCATATAGGTTTTACCTTTTTCTGAAGGTAGCGCAGAAGC
>JBKJRD010000073.1:0-48872 GCA_046594885.1 Methylotenera sp.
GTGCGCAAAGCAGCGTTAGTAATACGCATGCTCACCCAGCGATTTTCTGATTCAACCCAAAATTTACGATTTTGTAAATTCGGCAAAAAACGCCGTTTTGTTTTATTTTGTGCGTGAGAAACATTGTTGCCCACCATTGGCTTTTTGCCAGTTACCATACATACGCGTGCCATAATAAACCCTTTAAACAAGGCATTACGCCTTAAATGCTGTGCTTTTTCAGAAAGACCGCAATTATAGTACGAAATCGCGGATACATTCAAGTTAAATGTCGGTTTTTTGCCTATTTAAGATTTAACTATTTAATTATTAGAGGCGCTAGTGCTTGCCAGTGCTACCAAAGCCAGCATCGCCACGTTCGCTCACTGCAAATTCATCCACAACGTGAAATTCTGCTTGTACCACTGGCACAATCACCAATTGCGCAATACGTTCCATGGGGTTCAAAATGAAGGCTTCTTTGCTGCGATTCCAGCAAGATACCAACAACTGCCCTTGGTAATCTGAATCAATTAATCCAACCAAATTGCCCAATACAATACCGTGCTTATGGCCAAGACCCGAGCGCGGCAGAATCAAAGCGGCATAATAAGTGTTGTCGATATGAATCGCCATACCAGTCGGAATCATCACCGTTTCACCCGGATGAATGGTTTGCGTATGCTCAATACAAGCACGCAGATCGAGGCCAGCAGAGCCAACAGTGGCGTAGTTTGGCATCATATGATGCAGGCGGTTATCTAAAATTTTTAAATCGACTGAAATAGACATGGCAATGTTGAGTGTTGAATAAAGGTCATATTAAACACTAAATGTGGATTTAAATCACTCATTTAGCAGTTTGACTTAACATGTTTTTAAGTGCAAAAAATCCAGCGATTCAATCTGCTGGATTTATATCTACAAATGAATAATAGAATTAAAATTGATAACTAGCGCTTAGGCCCAATAAGTAATTTCTATCGGCGGCAGGCTCAAAAAAGCGCTGATTGCTATCGTTAACACGCACAGAGCCTATATATTCCTTATCAAATATATTTTCAACGCGTAAATATTCTTTAAAGTTCCAATTGGCTAATTTCTGTTCAAAGCCCGTGCGTATGTTAAAGATAGTATACGAAGGCGCTGCATCAGTATTGATGTCATTCACATAGGATTTGCTGTTGTGACGACCTTCAAGCGCGCTGTAGAATCCAAGTGGCGCATATTTCCAGACAATTTCGCCGTAAATTTGACTGCGATATGTGCCAGGCAGTCGGTTGCCAGAAGCAACTAAGCCTGCGGCGCCTGCAAAATCTGAGTCAAACTTAGCGTTAAGTAAAGCGTATGAAAAGTAAGTGCTAATATTGTTGGCAAATTGAGAGTCTATTGACAGCTCAGCCCCCGTGCGTTTGGTTTTATTGGCATTTGCAAATACGCTACGGTTGGCCATATTGGTTTCTCGGGCGACAATTTCATCGTCGGTGGTAATGTAGAATACATTGAAATTTACCTGGGTGTTGTCTCCTACAAAAGCTTTTGCGCCAAGTTCATAATTTTCACTTTCACTTGGTTTTAAATTTAAATTTGGAATACCATCATTGACTGCATTGAAAGCAGCTTCAATAAAGGTAGGCGTTTCGAAGCCTTTACCAAAATTGGCATATAAATTGAACGCTGGGTTAACTTTCCATACAATGCCAATTACTGGTGTGGTTTTTTCGTATTCAACACTACCACTGTTATCGCCGTTGCCAGCACCTGCGGTAGTAAAATTATCTTTTACCTGTAGCTTAACTTTTGTATGCCGCGCGCCAGCGTGAATATCAACGTTGTCTAAAATGGATAATTTACCCTGAATATATTGATCAAAGTTACTCGAAATATTATCTTCATCGCGGTTTAACACGTTTGCTGGCGCGCCAGCTAGCTGTGTATTAATATCCAATCGCGCATCATCTGATTTTCCGTGATTTAAACCAACACTCATATTGTAAGCTTTACCAAATACATTGCCGTTGTTATCCCAACGCAAATCAGAGCCATAAAACTCACGCAAAATTTCACTGGTTCTTGCATTGGTACCTAGCGCATTAATAGGTAAAATTTGCGAATTTTCACGGTTGCCCACGTAAGTCATCAAAGCAACTGAGTTATTTGCGTTAAAACTATGTGTTAAGTTAAACCCCACTTGTGCGTGACTTCTGCTGACGCGTGTATTGGCATTATTGGCAGCGGCTGCCACAGATTTTGGATTGCTAAAAGCGGTTGCGCGGTTTAATCCAATGGGATCTTGCGCATCTTGCTAGAACCAATTCACCAAAGTGGTTAACTTAGTCTCTTCGCTGATATCAAATTTAAACTTAGCGGTGGCTTGTTGTTTATCGCTTTCGCTATTGTCGCGATAACCATCAGACTCGAAGTTTGAAATATTGAGTAAATAATCCACACCATCTGCAACGCCAGCGGCATTTATGATTTGGCGCGTAGTGTTGTAGCTGCCAAACATGATGGTAGCGCCAATTTCTGGTGACTCAGGCGCATCTTCAGTAAACAATTGAATAACGCCGCCAGAAGAGTTGCCATAAAGCGCAGAAAATGGCCCGCGCATCACTTCAATACTTTTAATCGCAGATAAATCCACCACACCTGGTTGGCCTTGACCATCTGGCATGGTCAGCGGAATACCATCCACATACACACGCACACCACGCACGCCAAAACTGGAGCGAGAGCCAAAGCCGCGGCTGGAAATTTGCGGGTCTTGCGCAGATTGCGTGCGGTTTTGCGCAGTGATGCCTGGGATGCGGATTAAGCTTTCAGACAAGGTCATCTGTAATTGGCCTGCTTGAATATCTTCTTGCTCAACCACATCAATTGCAATTGGCAAATCAAAGCTGTTTTGTTCAACACGTGTTGCCGTAACCACAACAGGCGACATTGTTATAACGCTGGTAAATTCCTCTGCAGAAAAGCTAGTTTGTGAATGGCCAAGCGTTGCCAAAACTGCTAACAAAATTGGTTTGAGTGATATTGAGGCGCGCAATTGGATAGACATAGTTAAATCTTAGAAAAGTAAATAAAAAACTAAAGCGAATCATATGTACAAATGCGGATAGCTGCATCAGCATTTTCATGAATTTAAAAGACAATGAATGATTTAAAAATGGTTAAGCATGGCTGTTGTAAAGCTTAACCATTGTGTGCTTAAAAGTGACGTTAGGACAAAGTTGTTTTATGCATTTAATTTGCATGAATGATATGCATTAATATCAGTCGAGCAACTTCAGTTTTGTGTGCGCGCGGCAAGGGGTGTATGCCATTTTCATCAATTAGTGTGACTTGATTGTCATCACTTCCTAATGCGCTTGTAGCTTCGTTGGCGACCATTAAAGGCAGTTTTTTAGCAATGCGTTTTTGGCTGGCATATTCAATTAAGTGTTCACTTTCTGCTGCAAAGCCCACACAAAATGGTGCATTAGGCAGGCTTGCAACATCCGCCAAAATGTCTTTTGTTTTGCTTAAAATTAGGTTAAGTGAGTGTTCATTTTTTTTAATTTTCTGTGCGCTTATTTCAGTTGGCGTGTAATCTGCAACGGCAGCCACGCTAATAAAGATATCTTGCGTGGCAATATTATTCATCACCATTTGATACATCGCGTTAGCACTGGTTGCGCTAATATTAAGCACGTTTAAGGGCGAGTCAATGCGAGTTGCACCACTAATTAATGTAACAGATGCGCCCATATCTGCGGCCACCTTTGCTAGCGCGTAGCCCATTTTCCCCGAGCTTAAATTGGTGATGGCGCGCACAGGGTCAATCATCTCAAGTGTTGCGCCAGCAGTGATTAATATGCGCTTGCCAAGCAATAATTTTGGGGTAAAAAAAGCGTTAACTTCTGCTAGCAGTTGTTCGGCTTCTAGCATGCGCCCCAAGCCTATTTCGCCGCACGCTTGTTCGCCTGAATCAGGCCCTAAAATAGTCACACCGTCGGCCATTAACTGTTTGATATTACGTTGGGTGGCTGCGTTTTCCCACATTTGCTTATTCATGGCGGGCGCTACTAAAAGCGGGCAATCTCTTGCCAAGCATAAGGTAGACAGTAAATCATCTGCACGGCCGTGTACCAATTTAGCCATAAAATCAGCACTGGCTGGCGCAATTAAAATGGCATCCGCTTCACGACTTAACTCAATATGTGGCATGCCATTGGCAATGTTGCTATCCCACATACCAACAAATACGGGCTTGCCAGATAAGGCTTGCATGGTCACTGGCGTAATAAATTGACACGCAGATTGCGTCATTACAACTTGCACATCAACACCGGCTTTAACCAGCAAACGCAGCAGTTCTGCTGCCTTGTAAGCAGCTATACCGCCAGTAATACCGAGTAATAATTTTTTGTTCGTCATCGTCATGGCAGAATTTTATATCAAAGCCCATGCAATTGCGATTAACTAGAACGAAGCTGCTAAACTAATTGGCATGCATGTTATTCAAAATATCAAAATCAGTAGATAAAGCGATATCAATAAAGCTATTTCAATAAACCCATGTGGAAAAAAATCAGAATCTTTATTTTGCTTATTATATTGGCTACAGTGGTACAGCAAACGATTTTAGATAAAGCAGATTTAGATTGGAAACATAACTTTTACGTTGCAGTGTATCCAATCAATGCCGAAGTTGACAACTCAGCTGCTGCGCTGGTAAATGCTTACATCAGCACCTTAACACCTGATGATTTTGAGGCGCTAGCAGCATATTTTGCAGCAGAAGGCGCGCGTTACAACCTTGGCATGCGTCGCCCAATTGAGGTGCAGTTAGGTGATAGGCTAAATAAGATACCAGTTGCGCCACCTCAAAATAACAGTGTATTGAAAACGATTATTTGGAGCTTAAAGTTTAGATTATTCGCTTGGCAAAACAGCCCTAATGTGAATGTTAAGCCAGATATTAAGCTTTATTTGCTTTACCACAGTCCGCAAACTAACCCAGTTTTAAGCCATTCAACTGCGCTCAATAAAGGGCGCATTGGTTTAGTTAACCTGTTTGCAGATGCCAAATACGCCAAGCAAAATTTGGTTATTGTGGCGCATGAGTTATTGCACACGCTGACTGCTAAAGACAAATATGATATAAATACGACACTACCAATTTTTCCAAATGGATTTGCCCAGCCAGATAAATCGCCACTTTTTCCACAGATTAAGGCAGAGTTAATGGCGGGAAGAATTGCAATTTCAGCACACAAAGCTGTAATTCCAGAAAACTTAAGTATGACTATGATTGGGCATCAAACTGCGCTAGAAATCGGCTGGGTGAAATCAACAGGAGATAAATGATGGCAGGTTTATTATGGCAATAACAGATTGGCCAGCGGCAGAGCGGCCGCGTGAAAAATTGATTGAGTTGGGTGCCGAGGCGCTGTCAGATGCTGAGTTGCTGGCGATTTTTTTGCGCGTGGGCGTGGTGGGCAAAAGTGCGGTAGATTTAGCGCGCGATTTATTGCTGCAATTTGGTAGCTTAAACGCAATATTCAGCGCAAGCGAGGCCGAGCTGAGCCAAGTGCATGGCATTGGCGCTAGCAAATATGTGCAGCTACAAGCGATATTTGAAATGAGTCGCCGTGCCTTAACCGAGCAATTACAACAAAAAGATGTGTTTGAATCGCCGCAAAAAGTACGCGATTATTTGCTGTTAAAGCTGGGCAATTTAAATAAAGAAGTATTTTTGGTGTTGTTTTTAGATGCGCAAAATCGTTTGCAGGCGAGTGAAGAAATGTTTAGCGGCACGTTGACACAAACCAGTGTTTATCCACGCGAAGTGGTTAAACGGGCCATGCAACATAACGCGGCTGGCGTTATTTTTGCGCATAATCATCCAACTGGCGTGGCTAAACAAAGTCAGGCGGATGAATTGCTGACCAAGCAACTTAAACAAGCTTTAGCGCTGGTTGATGTCAAAGTATTGGATCATTTTATCGTGGCAGGCAATCAAACCATGTCGTTTATGGAGCGCGGATTACTTTAGAACTTACATTGAAATACTTGTATTGTAGTGCGAGTATTAAAGTACTTGTATTGATCTGCTTAAATTTTTTGCTTTAATTACCATGTTAAGTCCATACAATTATTCTGCATGCAGGCTTTATTTGCACAGCATTTAACCAGCCGCGGCTAAACAGGCAATGTCATGATGTTAACAGCCAGATTTTTAAGCAGAAATATGCTGGTCAAAAAAGATACCTTAGGTTTTGGTGAGCGTTTATGGTGTTATGGGATATTGGCGGATCACCATCAGGTAGTGCAGATGTTTTCTGAGCCAGGAAAAGCCGATCATCACGATGAAGATTCATTTTCATTCAGGGATGCTGAAACCATGTTGAATCATTTAAGCAAATAATAGCCTTATATGCAAAATGGGCGAATTGATGCAAATCGCCTTTTTATTTGATGACTTAACCCACTACTTAACCCTATTTTTTAGCTAAGTTTTTTAAAGAGAAACAATTGTCTATATTTACCTCCACTACCCAATACGATTATGATTTGTTTGTGATAGGCGCAGGCTCTGGCGGCGTGCGCGCTGCGCGCATGGCGGCAGGCTTGGGCGCAAAAGTGGCGATTGCAGAAGACCGTTATGTGGGCGGCACTTGCGTGAATGTGGGTTGTGTACCTAAAAAACTGTACATGTATGCCTCACAATTTTCTGAAAGTTTTGCCGCAGCGGCTGGTTTTGGCTGGCAAGTGGGCGATTCAAGTTTTACTTGGACAAGTTTAGTGGCCAATAAAGATAAAGAAATCAATCGTTTGCAAGCTGTATACCATAAATTATTGCGTGATAGCCAAGTCATGGTGCTAAATGGCCGCGCAACATTAATCAATGCGCACACAGTAAAAGTGGGTGATAACACTTACAGCGCCGAACGTATTTTGGTGGCAACTGGCGGCTGGCCATTTGTGCCAGAGGTTGAAGGTAGCGCACATATTGTGACGTCAAATGAGATTTTTAATCTAGCCACATTGCCCAAACAAATGGTGATTGTGGGTGGTGGTTACATTGCAATGGAATTTGCAGGCATTTTGCATGGTTTGGGTGTGGATGTGACGATTGTTGAGCGCGGTAGTAAGATATTGCGTGGCTTTGATGAAGATATTCGCGACTTTTTAGTGGCCCAGATGAGCAAAAAAGGCATTCAGTTTAGGTTTAATACGCGCGTGGAAAAAATTAAGCAAGAAAGTGATGCATATATTGTCCACACAATAAATGGTGAAACGCTTGTAACCGATTTGGTGATGTATGCCACAGGGCGTGTGCCAAATACCAAAAACATGGGTTTAGAAGCGATTGGCGTAGATATGGATTTTGTTGGCGCGATTAAAGTGAATGACGATTATCAAACCAATGTGCCATCCATTTATGCATTAGGTGATGTGACCAACCGTGTTAATTTAACGCCTGTGGCGACATCTGAAGGCATGGCCATGGTGAATAAGTTATATTCTAATCATTATAGAGAAGTGGATTATGACAATATCCCTACCGCGGTATTTAGTCAGCCAAGTATTGGTACAGTTGGCTTAACTGAGGCGCAAGCGTTAGCAAAATATCCAGCGGATATTGATATTTACAAAGCAGATTTTAAGCCGATGAAAAATACCTTAAGCGGCAGTAGCGAACGGACTTTAATGAAAATGATTGTCGTGCGCAGTACCGATAAAGTAGTTGGTATGCACATAGTTGGGCCAGATGCGGGCGAGATTATTCAAGGCTTTGCAGTGGCGATGCGCGCAGGTGCCACAAAAGCCGTGTTTGATAGCACCATTGGCATACACCCAACCGCGGCTGAGGAATTTGTGACCATGCGTAAACCTTGGGTTTCACATTAGCGTCATTGATGCACAAAAAAATCGCAGTCATCAATGATTCAATTGAGATGACAGCTATTTTGGTGCAACTTAACGCTGTAAATGGGTTAAATTTTAAGCTGCCGCTTATGCTTAAAAAATTATCGCCCACTTGCGCCTTTAAAATTTAACAAGCATTTGTGCTTTTAAAACTGCCAGTGCATATGCGTTTTTAAATCTTCACGCGCATTTGTGCTTTTTAGAATTTCCCGTGCATTTGCACTTTTGGAATTTCCCGTGCATTTGCACTTTAGAACTTACCGTGCATTTGCACTAGTTTCCTTAATTCTGGTACGCAAGATCCACACTCAGTGCCGCATTTGAGTTTATTTTGCAGGGTGAGTAAATCAGCGCCCAATTCAATGTTATCCATAATTTCATTTTGTGATACATCCAGGCAGTTACACACGATTTTGCCGCGCCCTCTTTGCCCTGTTGGCGGGGCGACCACAGGCGCTAACGCCCAACGGCGCAATTCATCGGTAAAACTACCACTAGACATCACATCTTTTAACCAATCGGCCGCCAGCGTTTCGCCCATTAAACGTACGCCAGTCACTTGATCACTTTCAACCAAAATACGTTTGCTAATGCCGCGCTTTGCATCGTTATAATTCAATAAAGGCATATCATCGGTCATCGCCAAAATGCTATCGATTTCAGCGATTAAATCAGCTCCAGGATTGCTATGATGTGCCGCGCGCAATATCAGCATGCCAATACCATGAGCTGATTCGCGACCAAACAGGCCGCAACTGGCGTATTCAAAATGTGGTAGCAAAGCGCGTATTTTTTGCAGCATGCTCAAATCATTTACAGCACGCATGACTGTCATGCGCCATGGCAAATCTAATTTCTCGATTTTAATGGCGGTGTGTTTCAGTTCGGGCTGTTTTGAGGTTTGATCAAAGTTGGGCGGCATTAAAGCGTTAACACCCAGGCCATGCATAAACTGGCTGCCCCAATGCATGGCGATAAACGTTTGCGAAGGCTGTACATCACTAGAAGCAAGCACAGGCAACACCAGATGGCCGCGCTTATTTTGCACTTTTACAATATCGCCATTTTTAATACTGCGGCGCATCATGTCGTCCGCATTCATCTGTATCGCGGGTTCTTCTACATGATTAAATAGCTGCGCCGTGGTGCCGGTGCGGCTCATGCCATGCCATTGATCGCGCAAACGACCAGTCAGCAAATGCAGCGGATGCCGCGCATCGGTTTTGTCAACCGTGCCTTTATAAACCGCATTGGAAAATTGCGCTTTACCATCGGGTTTTTGAAAAACGCCATCGGCATACAGCCGCGCTAAACCTTGTGTTTCGCCCGTTTTAAACGGCCATTGCTGTGGGCCACTTGCATTTAATAGCGCGTAACTTAAGCCAGTAATATCCAAATCGCGTCCGCGTGTGGATTCGCGGTGTTCATTAAAAATATCTTCTGTGGAATTAAAAGCAAATAGGTTGGTGTTTTTAGCACCATTTTTTAATAGGCGTTTTTCTAAACGCTGTGCAAAATCCACCATAATCGCCCAGTCATGTTTGGCTTGAGCTGGTGGCGTAATAGCGGGATTCACACGCGTAATGCGGCGCTCTGAATTGGTCACCGTGCCTTCTTTTTCGCCCCAAGTACTCGCTGGTAATAACACGTCGGCATAGGCACCAGTGTCGGTATTATTGTAAGCGTCTTGCACCACCACTAATTCTGCCTGTTTTAGAGCGTTAAGTACGTTGTTTAAATCGGGCATAGAGTGCGCTGGATTGGTACAAGCAATCCAGATGGCTTTAATTTCACCGGCTTTTACCGCATCAAACATTTCCACTGCGGTTTTACCTGCGGCTTCTGGCACAGAGTCGATTCCCCACAATTTGGCCACTTGTGCGCGGTGTTCGGCATTATCCAGCTCGCGATGCCCAGACATGATAGTGGCCATGCCGCCAACTTCGCGCCCGCCCATGGCATTTGGCTGACCTGTTAATGAGAATGGCCCCGCGCCTTTTTTGCCGATTTGCCCTGTGGCTAAATGCAAATTAATCAACGCGGCGTTTTTATCGGTACCGTGAATACTTTGGTTTAATCCCATGCAATACATGCTTAATGTTGGCCCTGCGCCAAACCATTTAGCCGCTTGAATAATATCCGATTGTTTAACGCCGCAGATGTCGGCCACCATTTTGGGTGTGTATTCGCGCAAGGTTTCTTTTAACGCATCAAAGCCATTGGTGTGGGCGTTTATAAACGCCATATCCAACAGGCCTTCCCATAGCATCACATGCAGTAAACCATTAAACAAGGCAACATCGGTGCCCGGTAATATGGCTAAATGCAAATCTGCAGAACGCGCCGTGTCGGTTTTTCGCGGATCTACGACAATAATTTTTAAGTCAGGATTCTTGGCTTTTGCATCTTCAATACGCCTGAAAATAACTGGGTGTGCAAAAGCAGTATTGCTGCCTGCGATAAATAAGCAATTGGTGTGATCAATGTCTTCATAACAAGCTGGTGGCGCGTCTGCGCCCAATGTGGCTTTATAGCCTGTCACAGCCGAGCTCATGCATAAGCGTGAATTGGTATCGACGTTATTAGTGCCAATCAAGCCTTTGGCCAGCTTGTTAAACACGTAGTAATCTTCAGTTAATAACTGGGCAGAGATGTAAAATGCTACCGAATCTGGGCCATGTTTTTCAATGGTTTGAGCAAATTTTTCGGTTAAGTAATCCAGTGATTCATCCCACGAAACGCGCTTGTGCGGTGCTTCACGGTCTAAACGCATTGCAGGGTAGAGCAGGCGATTATCCAGTTTTGCGGTTAAATGCAATGTTGCGCCTTTAGTGCAAAGGCGGCCGAAATTGGCGGGATGTTCCTTGTCACCTTTCACGTCAATAATCTTGTCGTTTTGTGAGTGAATAATCACGCCGCAACCAACGCCGCAATAGCAACAGGTACTTTTAGTTTGTTTGATTAAAGCACTCACTTTTAAGCTTTTAGTTCCAAGTACACAATACCATCTTCTACTTTGGTGTTAAAACAAGCGGTTTCGCCTACATCAGGTTCTTCGGCCTTGCCGTCTACCAAGCTGATTTTCCAAGAATGCAATGGACAAGCAACTTTATCGCCATACACAATACCTTGCGATAAAGGCCCACCTTTATGCGGACAGGTGTTGTTGATGGCAAAAATGCGGTCATCTTCGGTGCGAAACACACCAATATCGAATGATTTTTGCGCACTATCTTTTGTGCGAACAACGCGTGCGCCTAATTTAGGGATATCTTCAAACGGTGCTACTTTAACCCAATTGCTCATGATTTAACCTTTAAATTCAATGACTATAAATGCAAAAAGACTTTAAAAACTTAACACTTAAAAACACTTAACTTTTAATAAGCGCTTAGCTTAAGAAACCAACAGTAAGTACAACAAGAAAATATTGATAATAAATGAAAAAATGGCAATCCACTGCCACTTAATTAATCTGGCGCGTGCAATTAATGGCGTGCGCGCAGGCGCTAATAATGGCTTTAATTCACCATGCTCTAATGCCAGCAACATTTCTTCTGCCGTCTCAAAACGCAGTTTAGGCTCTCGCGCAACCGCTTTTAAGATGATATTTTCTAGCCAGTAGGGAATATCTGGCCGATAGCGCGTCAAAGGTGTTGGCGTGCCAAATTTGGGGTGCTGAAATGGCTCAATTTCGCCATAGGGATATTTGCGCGTGAGCAAATGATACAAGCTAACGCCCGCAGCATAAATATCGGTTTGTGCGTTCGCCAGCGCGCCATCCAATAATTCGGGCGCCATAAAACTGGGCGTGCCTGGGTTTTGTGTCGCAGCCATCATTTCAGCGCCGCTACTTAATGCCACGCCAAGGTCTAAAATGCGTAGGCGTTGGTCGCTGGCTTGATGAATGTTGGCGGGTTTAATATCACGATGGATAATATTCAAGCGATGCAAGACGCCAATGCCGCGCATGATATCCATGCCAATTTTGGCCGTGCCTGCTACGGTGAAATAATGGCCATTATCTAAACGTTGCTGTAGCGTTGCACCATCATGCCAGCTCATCACAAAATATAACTTGCTGCGATTATCCAGTGACAAGGTGAGCACCTGCGGGATAAATTGCGATACTACGCGCTTACCTAGCCATTCTTCGTTCAATAAGCCGTTGCAACTTTCAATATCACTCGTTAGCGCAGGCTGCAATGTTTTCAACACAAATAGCTGTTTGGTGCTGTTTTGGCGCACTTTATATAATAAGCTGGCGCGCGATTCATGCAAAATACCTTCTACAACAAAACCATCAATCGCATCATTAATCGCCAGTTTTGGTGGCACAGCCAAGTGCTTTCCACCTGCTATGCGCTCACTTAAACTATCTGCACCCAGTTGGGTAATCTTCACAATCACAGCAGTCGAATTATCTGCACTTTGTTGAGATAGCGCTGTTTTGGTGAGATGATTGGCAATCATCTGCACATTATCGAATTTTTTTAGTCCTTCATGAATGGCTTTTTTACCCAGCGTCTCCCACACGCCATCGGACATTAATACAAAAATATCGCCTACTTGCAAAGCACCATCCGCTAAATCAATTGATAGATGTGCATCTAAGCCAACCGCACGTTTAAGTACATGGCGCATATCGGGCCTATCCCAAACATGGTCAGTGGTCAGTTGTGTTAACACATTGTCGCGCAGCAAATAAATGCGTGTGTCGCCTACATGCGCTAGATAATAGCGTTGCCCGCGCAAAATTATCAGTGAAAGTGTGGTCGCCATCCCCGCTAAATCGCGATTGGCATTGGCCTGCGAAATTAACCAACGATTCGCGGCAGTAATCACTTTATCTAAGGCAGTCGGCGGCTCCCAGGTGTCGGGCGTGGCATAGTAATCGGTAGAAATATTGCGAATAGTCATCTCAGAGGCTTCGCCACCGCCCGCGTTACCGCTTACGCCATCGGCCACTGCGATGAGCGAGCCTTTTATGCTGAGCTGCTCATTAATCGGCGTCACAACGCCGACGTAATCTTCATTACGTTCACGCGGGCCTGTTAGGCTAGATTGACCTATTTCGAATTTTAGTGACATTGAAACCGCGTTTGAAATTTATGGTTTTGATTTAAACCAAAACCAACCATTTAAACTTAAAAAGAAAAGTAGCACCAAATCCAACATTGGCCAATACTTTGGATTATCTAAGACTTTATAATTGTTTAAAGCTAGGCCCAATACAATTAAACTGGCAAAAGTAAACGAGATTAAACATAGGATGATTTTTAAAGGTAACATAACTTAACCCGATTTAATGATCAATAATGCTAAATTATATTTTGGCAGCGGTATTAATAGCGCTACCCCAAGTGGTTCTCCAGCGGGTTTTTACGCCGCTTAAACCCATCATCGCCAATAGCGCCAGGCCTGCAAAAATTAATAGGCCAATTTGATAAGTACCGGTTGTTTGTTTGATGTAACCAAGGCTTGCTGCCAAGTAAAAGCCGCCCACGCCACCTGCCATGCCCACTAAACCCGTCATCACGCCAATTTCTTTACGAAAACGTTGCGGTACTAATTGAAACACTGCGCCGTTACCCATGCCTAAAACAGCCATCACAGGCATAATAATGGCTAAAGCTAATTGATAAGTGGGTTGGCCAAAGCTCATCACCACCAATAATATGGCGGCGATTGTGTACATAATAAGCAAGGTGCGAATGCCGCCAATGCGATCTGCAATCATGCCGCCGATTGGGCGTACCAATGAGCCTGCGAACACACAAGCCGCTGTGCAATAACCAGATATTACGGGGCCAAGGCTATATAAATCGTTAAAGTAAATGGTGAGCGATGATGCTAGCCCAACAAAGCCACCGAATGTGACGCTGTAAAAAAACATAAACCACCAAGCATCTTGGTCTTTTAATATCGCCATATATTGGCTTAATGATTTGGCGGCGGGTGTTTCTGGGCTATCTTTGGCGTAAATTAAATAAATGGCAAAGGCAATACCAAGCGGAATGAGCGCCAAGCCAAATACATTGTTCCAGCCGTAAGCCACGGCCAAACTGGGGGCAAATAGGGCGGCAAATACGGTACCAGAATTGCCTGCACCCGCAATGCCCAGCGCGGTGCCTTGATGTTCTGGCGGATACCAACGACTGGCCAATGGCAACGCAACCGCAAATGCAGCGCCCGCAAAACCTAAACCAATGCCCAAAAGTAAGGTGTGTTGAAACGTTTGTAAACCATGCAGCCAAGCGGTTAATAAGCTTAGCATCACAATGATTTGCCCAATAGTACCAGCATTTTTAGGCTTGATCTGATCAACCAAAACGCCCATAAAAATACGCAATAATGCGCCCGCCAGCACCGGTGTGGCGACCATTAAGCCTTTTTGTGCTGGGGTTAAATTTAAATCGGTGGCGATTTGCACGGCGAGTGGGCCCAATAACACCCACACCATAAAACTCAAATCAAAATACAAAAATGACGATAACAAGGTTGGCGTATGGCCAGCTTTCCAAAAACTGCTTTTCATGACTTAATTCCTAGAGACAATAATCAAACTTAACCCTTAAAAATGCAGCATGTTTGAGGGTTAAGTCAGGGTGAAGCTTTACTTTTTTTAAACGGTAATCGTCTCAAACTCTTTATGCTCGGCACGTTTTTGTACGCGCTCAGACCAAGGTTCTACCGCGCCTTGTAGCGCAAATAACAAGCGTTCATAAGCCGCTTTGCGGCCTTCATGGTCTTCGATTATGCGTTGTTTTACATATTCCAGACCCACGCGTTCAATCCAATGTACGGTGCGGTCTAGATAGCGCGCTTCTTCGCGGTATATTTGGATAAATGCGCCCGAATATTCCAGCACTTCATCACTGGTTTTTACTTTACACAAGAACTGCGCTACTTCGGTTTTAATACCGCCGTTACCGCCGACATAGATTTCCCAGCCAGAATCTACACCGATAATGCCCACGTCTTTAATGCCAGATTCGGCACAATTACGCGGGCAGCCAGAAACCGCAAATTTAACCTTATGCGGCGCCCACATATGGTCAAAGGCTTTTTCAATATCAATGCCCATTTGCGTAGAGTTTTGCGTACCAAAGCGGCAGAATTCAGAGCCGACACAAGTTTTAACGGTACGGATACCTTTTGCATAAGCGTAGCCAGATGGCATATCTAAATCTGCCCACATGCCGACCAAGTCTTCTTTTTTTACGCCGAGCAAATCGATACGCTGACCGCCCGTGACTTTCACCATCGGCACGGCATATTTATCGGCCACGTCAGCAATTTTACGCAATTGGTCAGGTGTGGTCACACCACCATACATACGTGGGATCACCGAATAGGTACCATCTTTTTGAATATTGGCGTGCACGCGTTCATTAATAAAGCGTGATTGCGGATCGTCCACTGCTTCATGCGGAAAAGTTGAGAGTAAATAATAGTTAAGTGCTGGTCTGCAAGTCGCACAGCCGTTGGGTGTGCGCCAATTCATGCCTTTCATGGCATCGGGAATATTCAGGTATTTATGTTTGCGGATTTCAGCACGCACTTCTTCGTGGTTTTTTTCTGAACAACCACAAATGGCTTTGCTAGTGCTTGGTGGCGCGTAACCGCCGCCTAAAGCAGACGCTAAAATTTGCTCAACCAAACCCACGCAACTGCCGCAGCTTGAGCCCGCTTTGGTTTGTTTTTTCACATCATCTATGGTGAATAAACCTTGGTCTTGAATGGCTTTTACAATCGTACCTTTGCACACGCCGTTGCAGCCGCACACTTCCATTTCGTTAGTCATTGTGGCGGCTTTGTCTTGGCCCAGATGACCTGTATTACCTAAGCTGTCTTGTCCAAACATCAAAGAATCGCGAATTTCATGAATCGGTTTTAAATCACGCAGCATTTGGAAATACCAAGCGCCATCTGTTGTATCGCCATACAGCACGCTGCCAATGATTTTGTCATTTTTAATGACGAGTTTTTTGTACACTCCGCCCACTGCGTCATGCAAAACAATTTCTTCACGTTCATCATCAGCCGCTTCAACAGAGCCTCTGAAATCGCCTGCGCTAAATAAATCGATACCCGTTACTTTTAATTTGGTTGAAGTCACCGAGCCTTTATAAGAACCGATACCAAAATTAGCCAAATGTGTGGCGCAGACTTTTGCCATTTCAAATAATGGTGCGACCAAACCGTATGAAATACCGCGATGCGCAACGCATTCGCCTACCGCATACACGCGCGGGTCATAGGTTTGCATGGTGTCATTCACCACAATGCCTTTGTTGCAATAAATGCCCGCCGATTCTGCCAGCGCAAAGTTTGGTCGAATACCGACCGCCATCACCACTAAATCGGCGGCAATTTCTAAGCCATCGCTAAAGCGTGCTGCTTTTACGCGCCCATTGCCGTCGTTAATCAGCTGTTCGGTATCTTTTTGTAATAAAAAATTAAGTCCTTTTGACTCCAGATTTTTTTGCAGCATTTTGCCTGCTGTTTTGTCCAGCTGGCGTTCTAACAACCATTCGTTTTTGTGCACAACCGTCACATCCATGCCTTGAATCTTCAAGCCGTTTGCGGCTTCTAAGCCTAGCAAACCGCCGCCAATCACTACTGCGTGTTTATATTTTTTGGCAGCATCAATCATGTCGTTGGTATCTTTAATATCGCGATAGCCAATTACACCCTCTAATTCTTTACCTGGAATTGGTAGCATAAATGGCTTAGAACCCGTTGCTAGCAACAGTCTATCGTATTCTGCTGATGTGCCGTCTTCTGCATAAACCACTCGGTTTTTACGATCAATTTTATGGATACGTGCATTGGTATAAAGCGCGATATTATTTTCGGCATACCACTCACGAGTGTTTAAAATGATGTCGTGAATGGTTTGTTCGTTGGCCAAAACAGGCGACAGCATAATGCGGTTGTAGTTGGTATAAGGCTCATCGCCAAATACGCTAATATCGTAAATGTCGCTGGCGATTTTCAGCAGCTCTTCTACCACGCGCATGCCCGCCATGCCATTACCAACCACCACTAATTTCATTTTTTTCATCATTAATTCCACGACTAAGCGTTAAAGCGCATTTAATATTGTTTTAGTTTATTGATACTAAGCAATTCATATGCCGCCTTTTATTAAGCGCAACATTTGAATGTAAAACAAATACTTAACACTTTTTTTGCCTCAATTTTTGCTTAACTAGCTAAAAATAATGCATCAAAATGTACGTATGCACCAAGATAGTGCTTCTATCTTGGTGCATACCTGCTTGGATGCTTGGAGCTTTACACAGCTCAATCGTTAAGCTATTTTTTTAGCTAAAAAGTATAGTGCGCAGTTAACCAGATAATTTGTTTATCACCTTTACGTGCGGCACTGATTCTGCTGCCATACACATCTTGCTCATTGAATTTGGCGTATTCAAATTTGGTGACTAAATTTTTATTCACTGGGTAAGCCAGGCGTGCGTTAAATTCTGTGCCGTACTGGTCGCCCAGTTTTCCAATTGACTGAAATTTTTCATCTGAACGAAATGTATGGTAAGCCGCATACACGCTGACTTTTTCAATTTTTCCAGTGACGGTTAAAAAGGTGTCTTCAAGGCCTTGGCGCGGCGTGGTTAAGAAAACATCTGCCCAGCCTTGAAACAGGTGATTGGTGCCCAGCGGCGTTTGAAAGCCATATTTACCGTCATTGCTAGATAATTTTTCGCGATCTAAGCGTACTGTCCAACCC
Source organism: Methylotenera sp. (assembly GCA_046594885.1). Classification (GTDB taxonomy): domain Bacteria; phylum Pseudomonadota; class Gammaproteobacteria; order Burkholderiales; family Methylophilaceae; genus Methylotenera_A. The sequence goes on from JBKJRD010000073.1 coordinate 17,648, forward strand.
GCGTATGATGCACCGCCACCTAATTTGTAATAATGCGCATCAATCTCTGGGCTGCCACCTGCGTAATCGGTTTGTTTGGCGAATTCTGCGGTGTAAACACCTTTCCAATCGGGGTTAATCGCGTGCGCGCCGTCTAAACGCACGCCTATGGTTTTATTACTTTGGTCGGTAGTAAATGCTTTGTTCACATCCTGACTGCCACCCAAACCGTTACCACCTTGCGCGGCAGTACCAGCTGCCAGCGGATTACCAAGGTTTTGACTTAGATTTTCCACATCTAAAAAATAACCGTAACCCACCAATGATTCGCTAGGCGAAATACGATATTTAGCGTTGAGTAAATCGATATTGCCTTGACGTAATTGGGTGTTGATTTGGCGCACTTGCGCAAAATGGCTGGCAAAAATTTCCGTATTAGGCAGCGATTTATTTAGTACCGAAATCCCATCGAACACTTGGGTATTGAGGCGGAAAGCGATATCTCCCACAAAGCGCACATTGTCTAGATTAACCACCTGACGCCCTAATCGCACATTGGTGTTTTTAATGCCCGTCCAGTCCACAAAAAGCTGATTAATATCGGTAAAACTAGGGTCGACGATATTGGGGTAGTTTCCCTTGCCTGATTCGCTCACATTGCCACGCCTATCGTTGTGATTGTCGTTAAATTGATGCACATCGGTGATTTGCGCGGTAAAACTCAAATTTTTGTAAGGTGCAGTTTGCCAGCCCACCAAGCTGCGCAAAAATATACCGTTAGCAGTATCCAGTTTATTGATGCCGTTTGCCTGAAAACCGTCTTGCTCCACCGTTTCGTAACGCAACAAAAAGCTAGTCAGCGTTTTGCCATCTTTCACCGCATCCATAAATGTATAAGGCGCATCCGCCGCTGGCAGTAGCACATCTTCCGCCATAACAAGCTGAGTATGTGCTGCACTTGTTGCTAATAATAGGCAAGTAGCAAAGCGCGATAGGGCGAAAGTTGGACGTGTTTTCATGTGAAATCCTAAATAAATAAAAAATGAAGATAAATAAGGTGTTAAGTGCGTTTTATGCTGCTTTTTTAGCGTGACGTTCGTATAAAAATTTCAATACTTCAGAGCGCAGGTGGTTGTATTGCACGTCTTCGGCAAGCGCTAAGCGTTGGCGCGGATAAGGCAAATCAACCGCTAATATTTCGCCAATGCCAGCAGCTTGGTTTAAACTTGAGTTCCCGTTGGTCATCATCACAATGCGGTCTGAAAGCAATACCGCTTCATCGACATCATGCGTGACCATCACAGCGGTGGCACCCGATTTTTGCATAATGCGCATCAGCTCATCTTGCAAGCCCGCGCGGGTTAAGGCATCCAGCGCGCCAAACGGCTCATCTAGTAATAATACTTTCGGCTCCATGGCCAGCGCTCTGGCAATACCTACACGCTGTTTCATGCCGCCCGATATTTCATTGGGACGCTTTTCCACTGCATGACCTAGGCCAACTAAATCTAAGGCTGCATATGTGCGCGACTCTTGCTGCACGACAGATTCACTACCAAACACGCGCTCTACGGCTAAATGCACATTTTCATAACAAGTTAGCCAAGGTAATAAAGAGTGGTTTTGAAATACCACCGCACGCTCAGGCCCAGGTGCGGCAATTTCGCGGCCTGCACAAAACAAAAAACCGCTAGTGGGCGCAAGCAAGCCTGCGATTAAATTAAGCACGGTCGATTTGCCACAGCCAGAGTGCCCAATAATCGAAACAAATTCACCTTGTTTAATGGTTAAGTTGATGTCTTTTAGCGCATTAAAACTGCCTTTTTTGGTGTTAAAGGTCATTTCAACATGCTCTAATTGCACATATTTCTCGCTGCTTTTATCTTTATTGTTTTTATCTTTGCTTGTTTTATCGGTAGCCAACATAACGTATCCTTAAATATTCGTGATTTATTCGTAACTGAAATGTTTTGCAATTTGCGTTAACATCAGCTCAAGCAGCAAGCCAACGATGCCGACGATGAAAATCGCAATAATGATGTGTTCCACATTCAAGTTATTCCATTCATCCCACACCCAAAAACCAATACCCACGCCGCCTGTCAGCATTTCTGCCGCCACAATCACTAACCATGCCACGCCAATAGACAAACGCACACCTGTCATCATGTACGGCAGTACGAACGGGAACAGAATTTTAGTGACGATCTTCCATTCGCTTAAATTCAACACTTTGGCCACGTTCATATAATCTTGCGGTACTTTGCTCACACCAACCGCCGTGTTGATAATCATCGGCCAAACAGCAGAAATAAATATCACCCAGATTGCAGCAGGATTAGCGGCTTTGAAAACCAATAATCCAATCGGTAGCCAAGCCAGTGGTGATACAGGGCGCAGTAAGCTGATAATGGGCGCGCACATTTTATTGGCGAATTCAAAACGGCCGATGATGAATCCCATCGGAATGCCAACTAACGCGGCCATGGCGAAACCGAGTGAAACACGTTGCAACGATGCCAAAATGTTCCAGCCGATACCCTGGTCATTCGGGCCGTTATCGTAAAAAGGGTCGCTGAATAACTCCACGGCGGATTGCCAAGTTTTTAGCGGACCTGGCAAGTTAGGTGATTGATGCGAAATCAACGTCCAGATGCCCACAAATAGCAGTAAACCAAATATTGCAGGCAGCACTGCTGTTAAAAACTGTTCAATATTGAGCATTAAGTCTGATTTTGGCTTAGCTGGTTTTAGCAAAGGTTTCTTTGCTATGTTTGCTTCAAGCGCAATTTCTTTAGCTTCAATAGTTATAGAACTGGTGCTAGGCTCTTTGTGCGCATCTTCGGCAACTACAACGCTGGCTTTCATTGTCGTTTTTTCTCGCGGCAACTTGCTGATTAAGCTTTTGCTTAAGCGCATCGTATTCATGATGTTTCCTTTCTGTATATCTATTTTGTGCTATTTAAAAATGCATCGATATTAAGGGTTAACTATTGCTTAACCCGTGTCGTCGCATTTGACTTAAGCTTTAATTTTGAATCCTGCAGCATAGGCGGCGGGATTTTTGCCGTCCCAAACAATGCCGTCAATTAACTTGCTACTGCGCATGGTGTTTTTAGGCACAGGCACGCCAGCCATTGCTGCAGCCTCTGAGTACAATTTAATTTGATTGACTTTAGTCGCCACTGCCAAATAATCTGGATCAGATTTCAACAGACCCCAGCGTTTATGTTGCGTTAAGAACCACATGCCGTCTGATAGGTAGGGGAAATTCACTTCGCCGTCATTGTAGAATTTCATGAAATTTGGGTCTTTCCACTTTTTGCCGATACCATTGTCATAATTGCCAATAAAGCGGCCACCAATCACATCTTCTGGCGCGTTCACATAAGCTTTTCCAGAAATTAATTTGGCCACTTTGGCACGGTTTTCAGTTGCATCAATATAACGACAGGCTTCTAACACAGCGGCAATCATTGCGCGTGCGGTGTTAGGATTTTTGGCAATAAATTCAGCCGTGGTACCCAATACTTTTTCGGGGTGATTTACCCATATATCTTGTGAAGTGGCAACACTGAATCCAACGTTATCTGCGATCGCGCGTGCATTCCAAGGCTCGCCCACACAGTAACCATCCATATTGCCAATACGCATATTGGCCACCATTTGCGGTGGCGGCACCACAATATTCTTAACATCTTTGATTGGGTCGATATCATTCGCTGCCAGCCAATAATTCAGCCACATAGCATGGGTGCCAGTAGGGAAGGTTTGTGCAAACGTGTAATCACGGTTTTCGTTATCAATTAAACGTTTTAAACTGCGGCCATCTTTTACGCCTTTGTCTTTGAGTTGGTTAGAAAGCGTGATGCCTTGGCCATTGTTGTTAAGGGCCATGAGCACCGCCATGTCTTTTTGCTGGCCGCCAATGCCAAGCTGAGAGCCGTACATCATGCCGTACAATACATGCGCGCCTTGCAATTCACCATTGATGAGTTTATCGCGAACCCCTGCCCATGATGCTTCTTTAGACGGCGTAATCTTAATACCGTACTTTTTATCAAAACCCATTTGCGCGGCGACCACAATTGGCGCGCAATCGGTCAGTGGAATAAAGCCAATTTTCACTTCAGTCATTTCTGGTGCATCAGAACCTGCTGCATATGCCATGTTTTTAATGCTCGCTGGCATCAGGTTTAAAGCGGCTGCGGCACCAAAAGCGCCGGCTATACTTTGTCTAAAAAACTGGCGACGGCTGGCATCTACTGAGCCTGTTGTATCAATCGCGCTACTGGCTGTGGTGGTTTTGGTTTTGTCTTGCATCATTTTTCCTTCATTCAAAGTGTTCACTGTAAAAGTAAACTACAAAGTTTTACCCATAAAAAAGCGTCTTAACAACGAGGGATTAACCTCATTACTAAGACGCCTTTGTCTTTAATTACAATAGTGATGCCAGCTTTGGCACAGTGATTACCGCCTTGCAAGCCCATCGTTGAGCTGCAGGCTTAATACTTAACACATTTAAACGATTAACATTTTCGCGGCTTCAATCAGTTGCTGTGATAAATCTGCTAATTTCATGTTCTTTTTCATCGCCATATTGCGCAATAAGCTATACGCTTCTTCTTCGTCAATTTGGCGTTGTCGCATCATCAAGCCTTTTGCACGCTCAATCACTTTGCGCTCATCCAGCTTTAAATTCGCCATGCTGAGCTCAGCACGTAAACTTTTAAACTCTTCAAATCTTGCTACAGCGGCATCTATCACTGGTATTATCCTTTCACTTGGAATATCGCCCACTACATAAGCGCTTACGCCAGCTTGTGTGGCGATTTTAATTTTCTCTTTATCACCATCATGCGTAAACATCACCACTGGCCTTACATCGTGCATGCTTAATACACAAATATTTTCTAATGTATCGCGGCTTGGAGACTCCGTATCAATAATCACGATATCTGGCTTTATTTCGCAGCATTTTGCCTCTAAATTGATGGTATCTTCAATATGTGCCACTACCTCAAACCCATTATCTATCAAAGATTGTTTTAGTGGCTTGCTGCGTTTCAAGTCGTTATCAATAATCATCACTTTTAACATAGATAAGCATTAGCAAGCGCTGTGCCACATCGTCAATTTATTTTAAGTGTCTGATTTTATTGAATGTAATGAGAATTTTAATGTGATTAATGTTAATAATGCATAGATAAATGCACAAATTAAGTGCGAATGCACCGTGCTAAAAAATGAGGATTGGTGTAAATGACATGCTGCAGATAGCAGCAGCAGTCATTAGGCTAATTGCAATTTAGCCAGACGCGCATACAGCCCATCTTGTTCGCGCAATTGCGCTGGGCTACCCGTTTCAACAATACGGCCGTTTTCTAGCACAATAATGCGATTGGCTTTTTGCACCGTGCTTAAACGGTGGGCAATAATCAAAGTGGTGCGGCCTTGCATAGCAGCACTTAAACCTTGCTGTACTAAAATTTCGCTTTCTGCATCTAGCGCGCTGGTCGCTTCATCTAATAATAAAATCGGTGCGTCTTTTAAAATCGCGCGCGCAATGGCGATGCGCTGGCGTTGGCCGCCCGATAAACGGGTACCGCGTTCACCCAAAAAGGTTTGATAAGCATCGGGCAATTTTTGGATAAATTCATCTACCTGCGCTGCTTTGGCCGCCTTAATCACTTCAGCGTCAGTGGCACTTGGCTTGCCATAACGAATATTCTCTAAAACATTGGCAGAAAAAATCACCGCATCTTGCGGTACTATTCCTATGCTGTCGCGTAAGCTTTTTAAGCTGAGCGAATGGATTGCTTGGCCGTTAATGGTAATTTCGCCCGATGTTGGCTCATAAAAGCGTAACAAACATTGGAATAGGGTGGTTTTTCCTGCGCCAGATGGGCCAACCAGCGCCACTGTTTCGCCAGCAGAAATCGTTAAATGAATGCCATCTAAAGCGGCAATTTGTGGCCGTGATGGATAATGAAAAACCAAGTTGTTAAATTCAATTTTTGCCTGTGTTGGATTGGTTAAGTTTTTGGCGTTGACGGGCTCTGTAATGGCGACATCAGCATGCAGCAACTCTAATAAACGTTCAGTCGCACCTGCTGCGCGCATCACTTCGCCCCACACTTCTGCCATGGTGCCCACTGCGCCAGCCACCATCAAGGCATACAACACAAATGAAGCCAGTTCGCCACCTGTCATGCTGCCTGCGCTCACTTGTCGGGCGCCAATCCATAGCACAAAAATAATGGTGCCTAAAATGGCTGTCACCATTAATAAGGTTAAACCAGCGCGCACTTTAACGCGTTTTAAGGCAGTGTTAAAGCTAATATTGGCACTTTGCGTAAAGCGTGAAATCTCTGCCAATTCTTGTGTGTATGATTGCACGGTTGGCATGGCGTTGAGTATTTCACCCGCCATGGCAGAACTATCCGCAATGCGGTCTTGCGATTCGCGCGAGAGTTTCTTCACTTTGCGGCCAATTAAAATAATCGGCAAGATTAACAATAGCATTAAGCCAATATTGAGTGAGAATAGGTATAGATTGGTCACAGCCAGCATAATCATGCCGCCAGTAAACTGAAATAAACTGCGTAAACCCATGGAAATCGAGCTGCCAACTACGGTTTGAATCAGTGTGGTGTCGCCGGTTAAACGCGATAATACTTCGCCCGTCTGCGTGGTTTCAAAAAATTGCGGGCTTTGCGTCATGACGCGTGCATAAACTACGCTACGTAAATCGGCGGTAGCGCGTTCACCCACCCATGAAATTTGGTAGTAACGCATGGAAATCATCAGCGCCCAAAAGCCAGCCAGCAAAAACATGACCAAAAAATGGCCATTTAAACTTAAACTTCCCAATAAACTATTGGTGGGTTTGGCGGCGCTGGCATCACTAATAAAGCCAAAATCAATTAAATCGCGAAAGGCCAGTGGCACCAATAGCAATGTCGCCGAACCTAAACATAGCAACAAAAATGCAACAAAAACGCGTGTGCGATAAGGCTTTAAAAAAGGCCATAAATTGGCCAACGGCGATAGTTTTTTGGATGCGGTTTTGCTGGCATTATTTTGCATAGGGTTTTAGTTTAAATATGAAGACATTTAGAGTGTTAAGTGTAGCACTCAGCTTGGGGATTAAGCTGCCTAGTTAGCTGACTTTGTATGAGCGCACTAGTTTCAACACGCGAGAGTGATTTATACTAAACACCATTATTTTGTTTAATTATTGACTTGGAAATGCTATTTGCAATGACGCCTAAAAACCTTAAATTTGTGCTATGGATATTGGTTGGAATACTCGGTACTTTTGCGCTGAGTACAATCGCGTTGAATCGTGGTGAAAGTATTAACGCGCTGTGGTTGATCACCGCGGCAATTTGTATTTATGCCATTGCCTATCGCTTTTATGCGGCATGGATAGCGGCCAAAGTATTAACCGTTGATGAAACCCGTGCTACGCCTGCGGAGCGACTAGACAATGGGCGTGACTTTATGCCAACCAATAAATGGGTGGTGTTTGGTCATCATTTTGCGGCAATCGCTGGGCCTGGCCCATTAGTTGGCCCAACATTAGCGGCACAATTTGGCTATTTGCCAGGCACGTTATGGATTTTAATCGGCGCGGTTTTAGGTGGCGCGGTCCAAGATATGGTGACGCTATTTTTCTCCACGCGGCGCAATGGCAAAAGTTTAGGCCAAATGGCACGTGATGAAATTGGCGTGATTGGCGGCACCGCTGCTTTGCTGGGCACTTTTACCATTATGATTATTCTAATCGCCGTATTGGGTTTGGTGGTGGTCAATGCCATGAAACATAGCCCGTGGGCCACTTCTACCGTTGCGGCGACCATTCCAATTGCCATGTTGATTGGCATTTATATGCGCCATATTCGGCCGGGGCGCGTGATGGAAGCTTCAGCGATTGGCGTAGCGCTACTTTTACTATCGGTTTTTGCTGGTGGCTGGATTGACCATAATCAAACATTACGCGTGTTTTTTGACCATGATGGCTTGCCGCTTGCTTATGCGATTATCGTCTATGGCTTTGCAGCGGCGGTGTTGCCAGTTTGGTTATTACTTGCGCCGCGTGATTATTTATCGACTTATATGAAGCTAGGTACGGTGATTTTATTGGCAATTGCAATTGTGATTTTACGCCCCGATATTCATATGCCAGCGATTACCCAGTTTACCGATGGCAGTGGACCGATTTTTGGCGGCAAGTTATTTCCATTTGTATTTATCACGATTGCCTGTGGCGCGATTTCTGGCTTTCACGCCTTAATTGCCTCTGGCACAACGCCTAAACTACTAGCCAATGAACGCGATATTCGCATGATTGGTTACGGCGCCATGTTGCTAGAAAGCTTTGTGGCGATTATGGCGATGATTGCCGCAACCGTATTAGAACCAGGCGTATTTTTTGCCATTAACAGCCCAGCAGGCGTGGTAGGTAAAGAAGCGATAGACGCAGTGGCCAAAATCAATAGCTGGGGATTTGCGGTTACAGTTGAGCAAATGCATCAATTGGCTAAAGACATGGGCGAAAGCAGTTTATTCGCGCGCACAGGTGGCGCGCCCAGTTTGGCCGTTGGCATGGCCAGCATTTTTGGCAATGCCTTTGGCAAAAGTATGCTGGCTTTGTGGTACCACTTTGCCATTATGTTTGAAGCGATTTTTATTTTAACCACGCTAGATGCAGGCACACGTGTGGGTCGTTTTATGTTGCAAGATATGCTGGGTAACTTTAATAAAAAACTTGGTGAAACTTCTTTCATGCCATCGGTCATATTCACCAGCGCCATCGTGGTCGCAGGTTGGGGGTACTTTTTATATATCGGCGTGATTGATCCAAATGGCGGCGTGAATATTCTGTGGCCATTATTTGGTATTTCCAATCAAATGCTTGCCGCAATCGCACTGTGTGTGGCGACGGGCATTTTGGTGAAGTCGGGTCGATTAAAATTTGCTTGGGTAACCGGCTTGCCATTGGTTTGGCTAGTTACAGTTACTAGCACCGCGGCTTACGAAAAAGTATTTTCTGCAGATGTGCGCATTGGTTTTTTTGCCGCGGCGAATGAGTTAACTAGCAAATTAGCGAGTGGATTATTATCAGCAGACAAAGCCGCCGTTGCGCCGCAGTTAATTTTTAATCAGCAATTAGATGCATACTTAACCTTGTTTTTTGTGGCAATGTTGTGGATTGTGATTGTGAATACAGTGTTGGTATGTGTGCGGCATTTGGCTGGAAAGCCTGTGTTAACCAGCACAGAAGTGCCGTATATTAAAACGCAGCTCGCCAGTCATTACAGCAGATTAGATTAAAGCTATGCTTAAAAAGTTAAAACATTTGTGGCATATTATCCAACAATTATCGGGTGATGATGCGTATGCACAATACGCAAAACATCATGCGGATTTTCACGCGTGCAGCCTAGATGCGCCGCCATTACTAACGCGCAAAGATTTTTACAAATTATGGCAAGACAGCAAATGGAAAGGCATCAAACGATGTTGCTAGATTTAGCCCAACAAAACGCTCAAGACTTAACTCTCAAAAAGCCGCAAAAAAACGATTTTTCAGAAGGTGATGTGGCTAGAATCATTGAAATGGCTTGGGAAGACCGCACCACATTTGAAGCGATTGAAAGTCAGTTTGGTCTGAATCAGGATGGCGTAATTAAATTAATGCGTAGTCAGTTAAAGTTAAATTCTTTTAAATTGTGGCGTAAACGCACGCACGGGCAAACTACTAAACATCTAAAATTGCGCAGCGAGGAAATTGCTAGGCATCAATCCAAGCAACACAATAAATTGCACCGATAAATGCAAGCGCTTACATGCGCTGATAGATTTTATCAATAAGCATTTCATCTGTTTCTGGCGGCGTAACAACCTCATACTCGGTTACATTAATGCCTAATCGCATTCTATCGACCTTTGCTGGCTGATAGGCGGCAATAATATAATCAATTTCGGGCTCTTTTTTAAACAAACGCTCAAATAATTTTTTCATGATATTTCTTTTCAAAACTTTAAGTTGGGTGCTGCTGAATATTTACTTGCAATCAGCATGCCAAATTGTTGAATAGAAATATTGTGATTAAAGCATTGATTTTATTAGTTAAATTTAAAAATATAAGTTAGCTTAAAATTGACGCATGTTGTAAATTGAAGATAAATGTTAATTTTTCATCAAATTTGAGGGTTAAGTTTTTGGTTTAAAGCCAGCAGAGTTAGCTTTAAACCACATCCAAATACCGATTAAAATCATCGGCAGACTCAGCCATTGCCCCATACTCAAACCCAACTGCAGCAAGCCTAAATAATCATCGGGCTCACGCGTAAATTCGACCAAGAATCGAAAGCTACCGTAGCCGATTAAGAATAGCGCAGAAATGGTGCCAACATTACGTTGTTTGCGCGAAAACCACCATAAAATGCAAAACAAAGCCACGCCCTCTAGGGCAAATTCATATAGTTGAGAGGGGTGGCGTGCCAGCCTATCGACTTGCGGAAAAATCATACCAAAATTAGCGTTTGTTTCGCGTCCCCATAATTCGCCATTGATAAAATTGCCCATGCGCCCAGCGCCTAAACCAATTGGCACGAGTGGCGCGACAAAATCCATAATTTTTAACCAAGGCTGTGGATATTTGCGCGTAAAAAAGAACATGGCGGCCAATACGCCTAAAAAACCACCATGAAAGCTCATGCCGCCCTGCCAAACTTTAAATATATCTAATGGGTTTTGCATAAAACTACCAAACTGGTAAAACAATACATAGCCGATTCTGCCGCCTAAAATCACGCCTAATGCGCCATAAAATAGCGCATCGTCTATCATTTGGTAAGACCAATTAAACCAGGTTTTATGTTTTACTTGATAGCGACCTAAGCCAAAGAATGCCAAAAACCCAATCAGATACATGAGTCCGTACCAATGAATGCCAAAACTATCGGTGATAGATAGTGCGATAGGGTCGAAATGTGGGTGCGTAACAATCATAAATTGAGAAATTAATATGGATTAAGGCGTCTATTATGGTTCAAGGCGGATTGTTGTCGCAAGCTTAAAAAAGCGATTAACTTAAAAGATATTGAAAACTACGATTAATTTGTGGTTAAGTGAAGCAGATAATAGCTGATAAACCGCCTAGTGCGCGCTAGATTTTGCGCTGTTTGCCATATATTGAGTTAATTCTCGCTAAATTTAAGCAACAGTTGTAAAAACCTGATTACGCCAAGCATTGCATCAGTTAAAATAGTATCTTATGTAATATTTCAGGATTGATATCATGCCAGTTTATCGTTCACGCACCACTACCCACGGCCGCAATATGGCAGGTGCGCGTGCATTATGGCGCGCAACGGGTATGAAAGATGGCGACTTTGAAAAGCCAATCATCGCTATTTCCAATTCATTTACCCAGTTTGTACCTGGCCATGTGCATTTAAAAGATTTAGGCCAGCTAGTTGCGCGTGAAATTGAACGCGCGGGCGGCGTGGCTAAAGAGTTTAATACCATCGCAGTGGACGATGGCATTGCCATGGGGCATGGCGGTATGTTGTACAGCTTACCCAGCCGCGATTTAATTGCTGACAGCGTGGAATACATGGTGAACGCACATTGTGCCGATGCGCTAGTGTGTATTTCTAACTGCGACAAAATTACCCCCGGCATGTTAATGGCGGCATTACGCCTAAATATCCCGGTAATATTTGTGTCTGGCGGGCCGATGGAAGCGGGAAAGGTCAATTGGCAGGGCGAAACGCTAAAATTAGACTTGGTTGACGCCATGGTGGCGGCGGCGGATGATCGCGTCAGCGATGCTAAAGCAGAGGCAATTGAGCGTTCGGCTTGCCCTACATGCGGTAGTTGTTCTGGCATGTTTACGGCCAATTCGATGAACTGTTTAACCGAAGCGCTGGGTTTAAGCTTGCCAGGAAACGGTTCAACTTTAGCCACGCATGGCGCACGTAAGCAATTATTTTTGCAAGCAGGTCGTGTCATCGTTGATTTGGCAAAACGGCATTATGAGCAAGACGATTACAGCGTATTGCCACGCAATATCGCCACCATGCAAGCGTTTGAAAATGCGTTTGCGTTGGATGTTGCCATGGGCGGATCAACCAATACGGTACTGCATTTATTAGCGGCTGCGCACGAAGCAGGGCTAGATTTCACCATGAGCGATATTGACCGGATTTCACGCAATGTACCCTGCGTGAGCAAAGTAGCACCAGCCACCCAAAAATACCATATGGAAGATGTGCATCGTGCTGGTGGTGTGATGGCGATTCTGTCTGAATTAAGTCGCGGCGGCTTGATTCACCGCGATATTCCTACCGTGCATTCAGCGACTTTAGGCGAAGCATTGGATAAATGGGATATCACAACCACGCAAGACGAAGAAGTGAAGAAATTCTATCGCGCCGCACCGGGAGGAATTGCCACCACCATTGCATTTTCTCAAAGTATGTGGTGGCCAGATTTGGATACAGACCGAGCCAACGGCTGCATTCGTGATATTGAACATGCCTATTCAAAAGATGGCGGTTTGGCCGTTTTATACGGCAACATTGCTTTAGATGGCTGTATTGTCAAAACCGCTGGGGTGGATGACAGCATATTGAAATTCACAGGCCGCGCGCGCGTTTTTGAAAGTCAGGATGAAACGGTTGAAGCGATTTTGGCCGATAAAATTGTGGCAGGCGATGTGGTGGTCATTCGTTACGAAGGCCCACGTGGCGGCCCAGGTATGCAAGAAATGTTATACCCAACCAGTTATTTAAAATCAAAAGATTTAGGCAAAGTCTGTGCGCTATTAACTGACGGCCGTTTTTCTGGCGGTACGTCGGGCTTAAGTATCGGCCATGCTTCGCCAGAAGCAGCTGAAGGTGGCGCGATTGGTTTAGTTGAAGAGGGTGACATCATTGAAATCGATATTCCTCATCGCACCATTCACTTGGCGATAACAGATGAAGAAATGGCGCACCGCCGCGCGCATATGGAAATTAAAGGTAAGTCAGCTTGGAAGCCAGTCAACCGCACGCGCGAAGTGTCGTTAGCATTACGTGCCTATGCGGCAATGACCACCAGTGCCGCCAGAGGCGCAGTACGTGATGTGACGCAAATTGAGCAATAATTATTTTAAATAGTTAGCGCATTAAAATTAAGCATTAGGATAACCGTATGAATAATCCAGTCATCGCACAAAAATTACTTGACCAAGATTTCGCCATTAAGCCAGAACTTAAATTCAGCGAAGATAGTCATGGCTTACAGTTTATCGAAATCGATAACAGCCTTGCCACTGCAAAAATTGCTTTGCAAGGCGCGCATGTGATGCAGTGGCAGCCAAAAAATATAACAGCGCCAGTACTATGGCTATCGAGCAATGCGCGTTATGTGCAAGGCCGATCTATTCGTGGTGGTGTGCCTATTTGCTGGCCATGGTTTGGCGCACATCCAACCGATAGCAGCTATTGCCCGCATGGTTTTGCGCGAGTCATGCCTTGGCATTTGATTGATGCCGATACGCTACAAAATGGCGCAACACGATTGGTATTGCAAATTGTGGATACGCCAGTGGGTAAAAAACAGCTGTCTTATCCCTACACATTAACGCTAACCATCACCATTGGTGCAATGCTTAAATTAGATTTGTCGACCACCAATCATGGCACGCATCCTTTTATGATTGGTGAGGCATTTCACACTTATTTTAATATTAGTGATGTGACAAAGGTTAAGTTAACCGGTTTAGAAGAAGCGCTATATGCGGATAAAGTGCAGAATTACGAGCGCAGTATGCAGCATGGCGCAATTAAATTTAATGGCGAATTCGACCGTGTTTACATCAATACCAATGCTGATTGTGTGATTGAAGATTCTGGTCTTGAGCGTAAAATTCGCATCGCAAAATCGGGCAGCAACGCAACCGTGGTGTGGACACCTTGGGCCGATAAAGCGCATCAAATGGGTGATATGGGAACCAGCGATGAATGGCGCAATATGATTTGCATAGAAACCGCAAATGCGATGGAAAACAGCATTGTGGTTAACCCAAATCAAACCCATACCTTAACCGCCGAATATAGCGTTGAAGATCTTTAGGGCATGATTTGGCATGTCCAACCGTCTTAATCAAGAAACCAGTCCCTATCTATTACAACATGCGCAAAACCCGGTGCAATGGTATCCGTGGGGAGAGCAAGCACTCACTTTAGCGCGCGAGCAAGATAAACCTATTCTGCTTTCAATCGGCTATTCTGCTTGCCATTGGTGTCATGTGATGGCGCATGAATCGTTTGAAGACGCCGAAGTAGCCGCCATCATGAACGCGCACTTTATCAATATTAAAGTGGACCGTGAAGAACGACCCGATATTGATCAAATCTACCAAACTGCGCATAGTATGCTATCGCAAAAAAGCGGTGGCTGGCCACTCACCGTGTTTTTAACGCCGAATCAAGAGCCCTATTTTACGGGTACTTATTTCCCTAAAACAGCACGCTATCAGTTGCCTGGTTTTGCCGATTTGATTCCGCGCGTGGCACAGTTTTACCATCAACGCAAAGATGACTTAACCATACAAAATGCTCAATTAATGGATGCACTCAAGCGCGCCAATCCATCGCCTAGTCAGCAGTTAAATTGCAATGAAACCACTTTGCAACTTGCATTTAACGCGCTTGAAAGTAGCTTTGATTTTGAAAATGGTGGCTTTGGCACTGCGCCAAAATTTCCCAATCCTGCTGATATCACCTTACTCTTACACACCGCAAAAGCAGGTAGTAAACGCGCTGAAGCCATGGCCTTGCAAATGCTATCTGCCATGGCAAATGGTGGAATTTATGATCAATTGGGTGGTGGGTTTTGTCGTTATTCGGTAGATGAGCGTTGGAATATCCCGCATTTTGAAAAAATGCTCTACGACAACGGTCAGTTATTATTTTTGTATTGCGATGGCTGGCAACTCAGTCAAAATTTACGTTATCAGCAAGTAGTTGAAGAAACCATTGCCTGGCTAATGCGCGAAATGCGTGACCAAAAAGGCGCGTTTTATTCTTCGCTCGATGCTGATTCTCTGGATGAACATGGACATAGTGAAGAAGGCGCGTTTTATGTATGGCAAGCTGCCGAAGTAAAAGCGCTTTTAACACCAGAAGAGTTTGTAGTCGCCAGCCGCTGTTACGGTTTTGACCGCGCCGCTAATTTTGAGAACCCTCACTCACAAACACGGGCATGGCATCCTTATTTGGCGATTGAGCCAGAAGCCGATGAAATTGCGCTATTAAGCAGTGCGCAAGCCAAACTGTTTGCCGTGCGTAAAAACCGCACATATCCAGGCCGCGATGACAAGATTCTCAGCTCTTGGAATACCTTAGCCATTAAAGGTTTGGCACGCGCTGGACGCATTTTTAACCGATTTGAATGGGTTAAGTCAGCGCAGCAAGCGGTCGATTTTATTTATGAAAATCTATGGGTCAGTGACCGATTATTAGCCACTTGCAAAGACGATGGCAGCGGCAATTATCATGCGCATTTAAACGCTTATTTAGACGACTACGCTTATTTATTAGATGCGCTGATTGAGTTAATGCAAGCCGATTTCCGTAGCCAAGATTTAGCCTTTGCCGAAGATTTAGCTGAGGCGCTATTAATGGATTTTGAAAGTGAAGAAGGTGGTTTTTATTTCACCAGTCATCGTCACGAAACATTAATTCATCGCCCCAAGCAAGGCTACGATAACGCTACGCCTAATGGCAACGGTATTGCAGCGGTAGCATTGCAAAAATTAGGCCATATATTAGGTGAGCCGCGCTACTTGCAAGCAGCCGAGCGCACATTAAAGGCGTTTGACCGCAGCATAACGAATAATCCTGCCGCGTGTGCGAGTTTGTGCCATGCCTTACGTGAATACTTAACACCGCCAACCATCACGATTTTACGCGGCGCGGCCACTAAAATTGAGGATTGGAAACAACAGATTCATCAAACGTATTATCCACATCATTTATTTTTTTACTTTGATGAAACTTGGGATAAAAAACCCAATGACTTGCCCATCACCTTGCAACGATTGCCAACACAAGCTGTCAACGCATGGGTATGCAAAGGCGTTGTTTGCTCTCCCAGCATTCACGAGCTACAGCAATTATTAAACAATTTAAATGCAAATGATTGAAAATCCATACGCGCTATTGCGGTTTTTAAAATTATAGGTATTATTGATTATGCACAATATTGCATAAAATGAAAAAATTATTGTATTAATTCAAGGAGATAGCATGAAATTTTTATTATCAACAATCGCGCTTGCTAGCCTGTTATTAGCTGGTCAGGCTAACGCAGCAGATGCCGATGCGGCAAAAGCATTAGCGCAAAAAAGTGGCTGTTTAGCTTGTCATAGCATCGATAAAAAAGTATTAGGTCCAGCTTATAAAGATATTGCCGCAAAATACAAAGGCGACAAAACAGCAGAAGCTAAATTGATTGCAAAAGTAAAAGCTGGTGGTAGTGGTGTTTGGGGCCCAATGCCAATGCCAGCAAATAGTCCACAAGTAAAAGATGCCGATATTAAAACCATTGTGCAGTGGATATTAACGCTTTAGTAGTCAATTTTTAATCAGGTTTAAACTAAAAAGCCAGCCATTAGCTGGCTTTTTTGTGAATTAAAAACCTAAAGTTTAAAACTTAACGCTATTTAAGCGTTAAGTTTGCTGTGCCTGATGGAGTATGCAAAGTAAAAAATCACCCCCGCAAAAATCCACCAGCCAAATCGCATCCATGTCGAAGATGGCAAAAAGCACATAAGCGCGCTGCAAGATAAAATACCCAAAACTGGTATGACTGGATTAAACGGATTTTTGAATGGACGCGCTAAATTGGGTTGGCGTATGCGCAATACAATCACACCTACGCACACCATCACAAACGCTGCTAAGGTGCCAATGTTAACTGTTTCGGCCAGTTCGCCTAGCGGAAAAAACCCCGCAACCAATGAAACAACAAAGCCACACAATAGAATAATGCGCGTAGGTGTTTGTCTATCGGGGTTCACTTTTGAGAAAATGGGTGAGATTAAACCATCACGGCTCATGGCAAATAAAATGCGTGTTAATCCGTATAACAACACCAGTAAAACCGTGATTAAGCCGGCTAAAACGCCAGTTGCCACTAAGGTAGAAGCCCATGTGTAACCCAGTTTTGTTAATGCATAAGCCACAGGTGAAGCGGTGTTTAATTCAGTGTAAGGCACAACGCCAGTTAATATGGCAGAGACAATAATATAAATTACGGTACAAAAAGCCAGCGAGGCGAGTAAGCCCATGGCCAAATCGCGCTGTGGATTTTTGGCTTCTTCGGCCGCGGTAGACACCGCATCAAAACCAAAATAGGCAAAAAATACCAAGGATGCGCCAGCCAGCACGCCAATATTTTTGCCGTTATCCAGCGTTTCAAACCAGCCAAATGGCATAAATGGGTGCCAATTAGCAGTGTTCAAATGCCCAATCGACAAAGCAATAAAAATGGCGATAGTTGAGAGTTTAATGACCACGATAATATTATTAAAGCGCGCACTTTCTTTGACGCCAATAATCAACAAAATGGTGAGCAGCCAAATAATACCAAAAGCCGGCAGATTGATCATGCCACCTAACATGGGCGCTTTAGTTAACGCTTCGGGCAGGTGAATATTAAAGTTGGCCAAAGTGTTGACAAAATAGCCAGCCCAACCATTGGCCACTGCGGCTGCGCCCACGCCATATTCCAATAGTAATATCCAACCCATTACCCAGGCAATCAATTCACCAAACGCAACATAGCTGTAGCCGTAAGCGCTGCCAGAGCCACCAATTGAGGAGGCGAGTTCTGCATAAGCGAGTGCCGCAAAGCCAGAAGCCACGCCCGCTAACACAAATGACAGCACCACTGCAGGGCCAGATTGTGTGGCGGCTGCAATGCCAGTGAGTACAAATATGCCAGTGCCGATTGCGCAACCGATGCCTAGTAAAGCCAAATCAAAGGCGCTTAAACATTTTTTTAAGCCACTATTGCTGTGGGCCTCTATGGGTTTAGTGCGTAACAATTTGGCGAGCATAAAATTCCTGGCGAAGGTTGGCGAGATAAGGCTTTAATGAAACACGCCTAAGCCTAAACATTTAAAGGCGCAGCGTCAATATGGGCAGTAAAAGTTAACCATTTTAAGTGGTTAAGTCGCTCAGGTTTTAGCTTGCAAATGCCTGCGTTAACGCACAAATCATATAGTAGTGATCTAATACGCCAGCACTCTCACGAATACTGTGCATGGCCCACATTGGACAGCCAACATCAACAGTAGCAACACCTAATTGCGCGGCGATAATGGGCCCAATAGTGCTGCCACAACCCAAATCGGTGCGGTGTACGTATTGCTGATACGGTACGTTCGCTTTTTGACAAATTTGCATAAAACGCGCCGCAGTATCTGCATTGCTGGCATAGCGATGATTACAATTGGTTTTAATCACCACGCCCGCGTTCACTAACACATGGTGATTGGGTTCATAACTACCAGCAAAATTAGGATGATATGCATGTGCCATATCGGCGCTAATCAAAAAACTCTGCGCCAACGCGCGCAATCTGTCTGCGCCGCTTAAATTGTCGTGCGCGGTAATACGGTTAATCACATCACTTAAAAAGCTGCCGCTGGCACCAGCGGCACTCTCAGAGCCCACTTCTTCATGATCAAATAATGCGATCATATTGGTTGTGGCACTATTTTTATTGGCTAATAAAGCGGTTAAAGCAGCATGGCAAGAGGCTAAATTATCTAACTGGCTATTGGCAATAAACTCTTTGTTCGCACCCCAAAAACTGCCTTTTTGCGTGTCGTATACGTTTAATTCCCAAGTCAGAATATCGGCGCTATTCACGTTTAGTGAATCAGCAAGTTGTTGCATAAACTGTTGGTCTGCTGCAATCCCAGCTTCTGATTCGCCAAAGATTAATGGTAATTCATCTTGCTTGTGAAACTTTAAGCCTTTCTCATTCACCTCACGGTTCATATGAATCGCTAAGTTGGGCAATCGCAATAATGCTTCATCAAACTTGATTAAATGCGTTTGAATCTCCGCCCCATTTTTAACCATCACACGGCCAGCAAAACTTAAATCGCGGTCAGTAAATGTCGCTAAAATGGGCCCGCCATACACTTCAACCCCAATGCGTACCAAGCCATTATCAGCAAAAGCGGCTTGCGGTTTTAAGCGTAAGCCTGGTGAATCGGTATGTGCGCCAACAATGCAAAACCCAGTTTCAATCAATGGCTGATGACCCAATGCAAACGCGATGATGGAGGCACCACCACGCACCACAAAGTATTTGCCTAATGGCGCTAATTGCCATGCATCGGTTTCAAATAATGCTTGATAGCCTTGCGCTAATAGTTGCTCACTAACCGTTGCAACCGCGTGCCAAGGGCTGGGGCTGGCATCAATAAAATCTAATAAAGCTTGCGCTTGATTCTTAACAATCGGATCGGCTACAGTTGTTTTTTTCATCAAGCGGGTTAAATCCATTGTCTATCAATTAAGAAATCGGTATACAACTTTGCCTCTGGGCTATCTTTTTCTGGCTTCCAATCATAGCGCCATTTTACGACGGGTGGCATGGACATTAAAATGGACTCCGTACGACCATTGGACTGCAAGCCAAACAGCGTACCGCGGTCGTAAACCAAGTTAAACTCCACATAGCGCCCACGTCTGTAGGCTTGAAAATCGCGTTCATTTTCAGTGTAAGGCGTATCTTTGCGGCGTTGTAAAATAGGTAAATAGGCTTGCAAAAAGCTATCGCCCACTGCACGTTGTAAGGCAAAACTTTGCTCAAAACTTAACACATTAAAATCATCAAAAAATATACCGCCAATACCGCGTGGTTCTTTGCGATGTTTTAAATAAAAATAATCGTCACATTGCTTTTTAAATTGTGGGTAGTAGCTTGTATCAAATGCGTCTAGAGCAGATTTATTGGTGCGGTGAAAATGAACACAATCTTCCTCGAAGCCATAGTAGGGCGTTAAATCCATGCCACCGCCAAACCACCAAATATCTGGGTCAACCTGCGTGCCTGCGATTGTGTTGCTTTCAAAAGACGATGCTTGCGGTACTATTTGTACTGTCTGCGCATCGCCATTTTCAGCGCCTTGTCTCGGCGAGGCATTTTGTCCAGATATTGCGTTACTAGTATTGTGAGGAGTCGGCGCTTTCGCCACAAAAAAACGAATATTCATATGCACCGTAGGCACATAAGGGTTGCGCGGATGCAACACCAAGGAAACACCCATTGCCTCCCATGCGCGGCCTGCTGCTTCGGGGTGCGCGATGGTTGCAGCTGGTGGTAATTTACTACCCAATACATGTGAAAATCCGACACCAGCGCGTTCAAATACATTGCCGCCTTCTAGCAAGCAAGAGGTACCGCCACCGCCTTCAGGACGATTCCAGCTATCATGCAAAAAGGTCTTGCCATCAACCAATTCCAGCGCTTCTACAATTTTGCCTTGCAAATTTTGCAGGTATTGTAGAACTGCATCTGTGTTGACTGGACTAGTAGGCATCATGGATTTTGATTAACCTTTAACAGCGCGATAGCCAATATCAGTGCGGTATTGGGCGCCATCAAATTTAATTTCATCGACAATTTTATACGCTTGTTGTTGCGCTAATTTTACCGATTCACCCAATGCAGTCACACATAATACGCGACCACCTGTGGTCAATACTTTTCCGTCCACTAACTGCGTGCCCGCATGAAAAACATGCGCATCATCATTTAATTTAGGCAGGCCGGTAATTTCGTCATGCAATCTTGGCGTTTCTGGGTAATTGTGGGAGGCCATCACCACACCCAGTGCGGTGCGTCTATCCCATTCGGTTTCGGCTTTATCCAGCGTACCATTTATGGCATGTTCAGCTAACGTTACAAAGTCGGATTTTAATCGCAACATAATAGGCTGCGTTTCTGGGTCGCCCATACGGCAGTTAAATTCCAGCGTTTTTACATTACCATCTGGTGAAATCATTAAGCCTGCGTACAAAAATCCTGTATATGGAATACCATCTTTTGCCATGCCTTCAACCGTTGGGCAGATGATTTCGCGCATCACTTTGGCGTGAATTTCTGGTGTGACTACAGGCGCAGGTGAATAAGCGCCCATGCCGCCTGTATTTGGTCCTAAGTCGTGGTCTAGCAAACGTTTATGGTCCTGGCTGGTGGCTAATGGCAGAATATTTTTGCCATCCACCATCACAATAAAACTGGCTTCTTCGCCCGTTAAAAATTCCTCAATCACCACCCGTGCGCCAGCGTCACCCAGTTTGTTATCTGATAGCATGGCATCAATAGCAGCGTGCGCTTCATCGTTAGTCATAGCAACCACTACGCCTTTGCCTGCGGCTAAACCATCGGCTTTAATCACAATTGGCGCGCCGTGATTATTCACATAATCATGCGCCAGTTTGGCGTTGGTAAAAGTGGCATAAGCAGCGGTTGGAATATGGTGGCGCGCCATAAATGCTTTGGCAAAATCTTTGCTGGATTCTAGCTGCGCAGCTGCCTTGGTTGGGCCAAAAATCTTTAAACCGTTGGCGCGGAATACATCGACTACCCCTTGGGATAAAGGGGCTTCAGGGCCAACTATGGTTAGGTAAATATGTTCTTTTTGTGCAAATGCGAGTAAATCTTCAATGCTGCTTATTGGCACATTCACCATGTCAGGATTAAGCGCAGTGCCTGCGTTGCCGGGGGCTACGAATACGCGGCTCACTTGCTTGTTTTGTGCGATTTTCCATGCCAGCGCATGTTCGCGACCACCGCCACCAATCACTAAAATTTTCATGCTGAATTATCCTTTGGTGGCTGCGATTAATGTCTGAAATGACGAATACCCGTCAGTACCATCACCAAGCCATGTGCATCGGCCGCGGCAATCACTTCTTCATCGCGCATGCTACCACCAGGTTGAATTACGCAGCTTGCCCCTGCTTCGGCTAGTACATCGATGCCATCGCGGAAAGGGAAGAAGGCGTCTGATGCGACGACTGAATCTTTCAGCGTTAAACCAGCGTTTTGCGCCTTAATGACGGCAATTTTAGTGCTATCAACGCGGCTCATTTGACCTGCACCCACGCCTAATGTCATGCCATTACCACAAAATACAATGGCATTCGATTTCACGTATTTCGCCACATTCCACGCAAATAACATGTCGGCCAATTGTTGAGGTGTCGGTTGTTTTTTAGACGCTATTTTTAAATCTGATTCATCAATTTCATGATTATCGGCAGTTTGAATCAAAATGCCAGAACCCACACGTTTGATGTCATGTGCGTTGCGGCCTTGTTGCCAAGCGGTGGTTTTAAAATCTAGACCAACAGCTTTTTCATTCGAACCAAAACTATCAGGCAAGCTGATTTTTAATACGCGTACATTGGTTTTGGCGGCAATGATGGTTAAGGCTTCATCGGTAAATTCTGGGGCAATCAAAACTTCAACAAATTGCTTGCTTACCGCTTCAGCCGCCGCGGCATCTACCAGCGTATTAAAAGCAATAATGCCACCAAATGCGCTAGTCGGGTCGGTTAGGAATGCTTTGCTGTAAGCTTGTAATGCGCTTTCACCCACTGCCACACCGCAAGGGTTGGCGTGTTTGACAATCACGCAGGCGTTGTCAGTAAATGACTTCACCGTTTCCCAGGCGGCATCGGCATCGGCAATATTGTTATAGCTCAACTCTTTACCTTGCAATTGTTGTGCGGTGACTAATGAACCAGGCGCTGGGTATAAATCGCGGTAAAAAGCAGCTTGTTGATGTGGATTTTCGCCATAACGTAAATCTTGCAATTTGATAAAACGACCATTGGTTTGCGCAGAAAAAGCGCTGCGTGAACCATCTGCATTAAACGAGGATAAGTAATCGCTAATCGCAGCATCGTAATTACTGATGCGGTTAAAAGCGGCGATAGATAATTTAAAGTTTGTTTCGGGACTGATGGTGCCGCTATTGTTTTCAAGCTCTGCGATGACATCGGCATACTGACTAAAATCGGTTAAAACTGAAACATCTTTCCAATTTTTAGCGGCGCTACGCACCATAGCGGGGCCACCGATATCGATATTTTCAATCGCATCTTCCAGTGTGCAACCAGACTTGGCAACGGTTGCTTCAAACGGATACAGATTCACCACCACCATATCGATGTTCGGAATATCAGCTTGTTGCATTGCGCTCACATGCTCAGCTAGATCGCGACGCCCTAAAATGCCGCCATGCACTTTTGGATGCAAGGTTTTTACGCGACCATCCAGCATTTCGCTAAAGCCCGTGTAATCGCTGACTTCGGTCACGGCAAAGTTGTTGTCGCGTAATAATTTTGCCGTGCCGCCAGTCGATAAAATTTCGACTTGCAGTTTGCTTAATGCAAGGGCTAATTCTAAAACACCTTGTTTGTCTGAAACACTAATCAGTGCGCGCTTGATAATTGCCATAGTTTTACTAAATGTTGATGATGTTGAGAAGAGTCAGGATTTTCAATTTTTAAGCAAAAAAGTTAGCATAAAAATTGGGTTAAGTCGTGTATTTTGCGATTAATTTAGGCCATATTGCGCCATTTTTTTGCGCAGTGTATTGCGGTTTAGGCCAAGTATTTCGGCGGCTTTGGATTGATTGCCCCCGACTTTATTCAAGATAAATTCCAGCATGGGTTTTTCTACACAGCCCAGTACCATATCGTAAATGGCATGCGGCGGTTGGCCGTCCAAATGTTTAAAATAGTCTTCTAATGACTCATTAATCGCATCAGAAAGTTTGCACGCGTTGGTCATTAAGCCGCCAACTCTTCCGTTTCAAAACTATCGGCATACACCAAGCGCTCATGTTTGGTTTTTAGCTCAGCAAAAAAATCATTAATGGCGTTTAGCTGTAAATCAATCGTTTGCAGCGTGTTCATATTGTGTCTAAAACTGGCAGAACCCGCCAAGCCTTTGGTGTACCAGGAAATATGTTTGCGCGCCACACGCATACCTGCTAAATCCCCATAAAAACCATATAAATCATGCAGATGCTCTAACATCACCGTGTGAATCTCTTCAACCGTTGGCGGCAACATATGCTCGCCAGTTTTGAGAAAATATTCAATCTCACGAAAAATCCACGGTCTGCCTTGTGCGGCGCGGCCAATCATCACCGCGTCTGCGCCTGTGTAATCCAAAACATATTTGGCTTTTTCTGGCGTGGTGATGTCACCATTGGCAATCAATGGAATGTGAATAGCTTGCTTAACGGCAGCAATTGTATCGTATTCGGCATCGCCCATATACAAACAGGCGCGGGTGCGGCCATGCATGGCAAGTGCTTGCACGCCAATATCTTGCGCCATTTTTGCAATCTCAATGGCATTGCGATTATTTTTATCCCAACCGGTGCGGATTTTTAAGGTCACTGGCACGTTAACTGCGCCAACCACCGCTTTTAAAATTTGCGCCACCAGCGGTTCATCTTTTAACAATGCGCTGCCCGCCATCACATTGCAGATTTTTTTGGCTGGGCAACCCATATTAATGTCGATAATCTGCGCGCCGTTATCCACATTATGACGCGCGGCTTCTGCCATCATTTTTGGGTCGGCGCCTGCAATTTGCACAGAAATCGGGTCCACTTCGCCTTCATGATTGGCGCGGCGTAGCGTTTTTTCGCTGCCATACAACAGTGAATTAGAAGTCACCATTTCTGAAACCGCTAAACCTGCACCTAGCTTTTTGCAAAGCTGACGAAAAGGCCTATCTGTTACGCCAGCCATGGGCGCAACAACTAAGTTATTTTTCAGAATGTGATTGCCAATTTGCATTTAGATTATTTTTGCATTTCAATTTTTACATGGACGATTACTGCGTTGACTGCATCATCAAAAGCTCGCCGCACATGGTTTAAAAAATACGGCCGTGCTGTTTTCGCTTTTGATTCTTTGTCGCCTTGTTCTCGTTTCGCTAAAACAATCTAAAAGACGGTGCTAACGATACTTTAAATAGCTGTCTATTTTATACGCAATCGGCGCGGCTGTGAATGCACTTTGTTGGCTATTTTCGTCATGATTAACGTTATGCTGCGACTAATCAAAACCCCAGTCAGTCATACTTGCATCTGACAAGCCTGAATTCACGTATATCATAGCAATCATTAAAGAAAGAAATGGCATGTTACGCATACTTAACACCTTTATTAGACTAAGTTTTATGATTGGTTTAGTAGCATTTTTACTGCAAGTGAATGTCATTTACGCCGCAGAAAATTCACTTATCAAATGGCAGCCGTGGTCTGAAGATATTTTTGAGCAAGCCAAACGTGAAAACAAATTGGTGATTCTGGATTTAGAAGCGGTGTGGTGTCATTGGTGCCATGTGATGGATGAAAAAACCTATCATGACCCGTCAGTGGTGAAGTTGATACAAGATAAATATATCGCAGTGCGGGTGGATCAAGATGCCAATCCTGATATTTCGATTCGTTATGAAGATTACGGCTGGCCTGCCACCGTGATATTTAAAGCAGATGGTAGCGAATTGGTGAAGCGGCGTGGTTATATTCCACCAGAGCGCATGGCCATTTTATTGCAAGCGGTGATTGATGATCCAACACCTGGGCCATCCATTGCGCCCAGCAAGCAAGTTAACGCATTTAACGCTGCGGAATCTAGCGGTGGATTTACATCTGTGCAGCGCGATAACATCGTAAAAACGATTAATCGTGGTTATGATGAAAAAATGGGCGGCTGGGGCATTACGCATAAATTTATCCTTGCGCCCAATACAGAATTTGCGCTCATAAAAGCTAGACAAGGCGATAAAGCCTTTGAGAAAAAAGCGCGCGAAACGCTGGATAAGGCCATTGCATTAATCGACCCGACATGGGGCGGAATCTATCAATATTCAGATCGTGGTAAATGGAATTCGCCGCATTTTGAAAAAATCATGTCGTTTCAGGCAGAAGATTTACAACTGTATTCACTGGCTTACTTGCAATTTAATGAGCCGCGCTATCTGAAGGCCGCACGCGATATTGAGCGTTATTTAACCACTTTTTTAAGCAGCCCAGACGGTGCGTTTTATACCAGCCAAGATGCTGATGTAAACGACAAAATAGATGGCCATGCTTTTTATCCCTTAGATGATAAAGGTCGCCGCGCATTGGGTATGCCGCGCATTGATAAAAATAGTTATGCGCGCGAAAACGGCTGGGCAATTCGCGGTTTAACAGCTTTATACGATGCGACAGGTGACAAAACTGTGTTGAATCGTGCCATTAAAGCTGCCAATTGGATAGAAGCCAATAGAAGCATTGCGGGTGGCGGTTTTAAGCATGGCGAAAAAGACCGCGCCGGGCCATATTTAGGCGATACGTTGGCGATGGCAGAGGCGTATTTGGCGCTTTATATTTCTACTGGCGATAGGGCGTGGCTTGAAAAATCGCGCGCAAGCATGATGTTTATTGAGCAAAATTTTAAATCGAAAATAGGCTTTGCAGCAGCGGTAATCCCTAAAAACAGCAAAGGTGTATTCCAACAACCTTTATTGCAGATGGAAGCCAACGTGAGCATTGCGCGTTTAGCGAATAAATTAATGCACTACACTGGTGACCAACAATTTAAAGCAATCGCCTTACACGCCTTGCAATATTTAGTGGCTTTGGATAATGCAGACAATGTGCGTTATTTGGCAGGGCCATTAATAGCGGCAGATGAGATGGCAACAGACCCCGCGCATATCACGATTGTGGGTGCTAAATCAGACCCAGCGGCACAGGCACTCTACCAAAAAGCCTTGCAATATCCAGCTGTGTATCGTCGTATAGAATGGTGGGATAAAGCCGAGGGCAAAATGCCTAACCCCGATGTGCAATATCCACAATTAGCCAAAGCGGCTGCGTTTATTTGCGTGAATCATGCATGTTCAACGCCCATTTATGCGCCAGAAAAGCTGCATGCCAAAGCGGATGATTTGATATTTTCAACGCAATAATGTTGAGCTAACCCCCATAAAACTTAACCATAAAAATGGGTTAAGTTTTATGGTTAAGTTGTTATATCAGGCTTAGTTAAATGTTCTAATTGGCTTAATCAGATAATGGCGTCCGTGCGTGAATCACCACATATTTCTAAGCTGGGTTTTAGACTGGCATAAAAAGCATGGCGCTCTAGTTTGCCAAAAATAGCGCATCTAAAATCATCTAATAATTGCACACATTTAACATTGGCAGGTTTGCCATATGCTATGCTAGGGATTGGCTATTGATTCATGGCGTAATACAGCACGCGCCGAGTTTGGCCTGCATTGCATCAAATGTTATTGCGCATCTACCCATGCAAAACCGATATTACTGACACCAATTTTAATCGCTTGCATGGCCAATGTAACTTGCTGCGGCTCACCTTTTGCGCCTAGTTCTACTTGGCGACTGGGCTTTAATTTTGGCAAACTAAACACTTTAACTGCTGGGTAATTAACTAATATTTGTTGCATTAAATCAATTAGTTGGCTCTCAATGCCATCTGCAATAATAATCGATTGCTCAATATAATTAGTTTGATGAAAAAGATGACTGTAATGCGTATCCAACACCCATTCCATCATCGGGTGCGCCATTTGTGGAAAACCAGGTAAAAAATAATGGTTTCGAATTGCAAATCCAGCCACACGATTGACTGGATTAGGGATTAAATCCGCGCCTTGCGGAAAATCCGCCATTAATATTCTTTTTGGATAAGCCCCTTCACCAAATTGCGCTTCAATCTCTGCCACCGCTTGTTGATGCCGCACAATCGCCACATTCAAAGCATCTGCCGCCGCTTGGCGCGTGTAATCATCTGGCGTGGCGCCAATGCCACCAAAGCTAAACACAATATCATCTGTCGCAAAGCTGCGTTTAAAATGAGTTGCCAATTGATTTGCATCATCACCCAAATATTGCGCCCAATTCAGTGTTAAGTCGCGGGCTTTAAGTATTTGAATCGCATGGCTAAGATGCTTATCTTCCCGTTTGCCAGAAAGGATTTCATCGCCGATGATATATATGCCGATTTTAATAGCGTTTTCCATTTATTAATCATTTGTAAAATTGTTTGAATTTAACTTTAACAAATTTTCAATGTATCTAGGTAAATCTGTAAGCTTTGAGACTACCTTAGTTTTGAATGGTAGTTTTGCTTGCTCTATTATTGATGCGGTATTTCCATCGGCCCTAAAAATATCTACATAAGGTATGTAAACTGTATGAAGGATGTCACCAAAATCGCTGCTTTTTGCTTTGCGCGTTGTAAATAAATTTAGCTTTAAAAGGTGAACTGATAATGTTGTAAGAGTTAATAGAGATGGACACAGATCCCAGTTAATCTTTTGATTCAAAATTGAAATATTATTTTCATTTAAACGGTTTACTATACTATGTGGCAAAGAGTCTAATAAACCATCAAAATTTTTATTCATATTGTTTTTAATCTGGCTGTCACTTAATCCTGCTAATTTATAATTATTAGTCACTTCTATCGATTTCTCTTTGATTTGGTCTAACGTAATCAGCAAGTCTCCTCCAATTTCACGAAGAAAAGAAGAAAGCTGTGTAGCTTCATCCCAAGAGCACTCATACCATTCACTAAGAATTTCAAGGTCGGATAATGAGGCTGAAAAAGATTGAATAAATTTAGCTGTTGAACCGTTGTGGAAATATGATTTAGCGGCAAGCCATGCATCCTTTTCTAAAATAGGATATTTGCTGCAAATCTCCTCAGCAAATGATTCTGGCGAGCCTTTTAAATAAGCGCTAGCATTTTTAATGCTACCATCAGTGTTAAATATTTGCCTTTCTTTTTTTCGTCTCGTTTTTCTATCTGGGATTTTAGAGATTTTTTCTTTTATGTCATCGGCTAAAAAACTGAATTCTTTTATATCAAGGTCAGGAAACCAAATGCTATTTTCGTTATTTATATTTGATTGGGCTTGTATAATCTCTTGCTTCCTTAAAGATTCGACTTCATTCTCAAGCACAAAAACATAAGAGTCTAAACATTTCTGCCCACAAAATTTCTTAATAGTCCGCAATCTTTTTGATGATGAAAACTTGTCTTCAGGTTTTGTTGGAGCTGCCTCAACAACATTTATATGACTAAATCTTATTTCAATTTTATTTTCATCACGAAGTTGTAAAAGGTGATTTTCAATTTCAATTATTTCAGACGTTCTTTTAGCACCATCACTAAAAACCGAATAATCGTTACTGTCAAGATAAACTATTAATGGTTTGCTCATTAATTTTAATGTGCGCTTTCCCAATTACTGCCCACACCCACTTCTGCCAATAACGGTACCGATAATTTCGTCACATTTTGCATTAGCGTTGGCAGGGTGTTTTTCACCAATTCCAGTTCATTATCAGGCACTTCTAGCACCAATTCATCATGCACTTGCATAATCAGCTTTGTCTGTAGTTTTTCTGCACTTAACCATTTATCTACCGCAATCATCGCCAGCTTAATCAAATCGGCAGCGGTGCCTTGCATGGGGGCGTTAATCGCGGCGCGTTCAGCGCCGTTTCTTCTTTGCACGTTGGGGCTGTTGATTTCTGGCACCCAAAGTCTGCGGCCAAAGTAGGTTTCAACATAACCTTGTTGCTTGGCGATTTCGCGGGTATTTTGCATATAAGCTTTTACACCAGGGTAACGTGCAAAGTAGCGTTCTATATAGCTGGCGGCGGCAGTTCGGTCGATATTTAAGTTTTGTGCTAAACCAAAGGCGCTCATGCCATAAATCAATCCAAAATTAATCACTTTGGCATAGCGGCGCTGTTCGTTATCTACTTTATCTTTCTCTACGCCAAAAATTTCAGCCGCGGTGGCGCGGTGAATATCTTCGTTATTGGCAAACGCTTCCAGCATGCCAGCATCTTGGGATAGATGCGCCATTATGCGTAGCTCAATTTGCGAGTAATCCGCAGATACGATATGCGCGCCTTTTGGCGCAATAAAGGCTTCGCGTATGCGGCGGCCTTCAATTGAGCGTACTGGAATATTCTGCAAATTTGGGTCAGAGCTGGCTAGCCTGCCAGTAATCGCGACTGCCTGGTTATAGCTGGTATGCACGCGGCCCGTTTGCGCGTTAATCATGCGCGGCAGTTTATCAGTGTAGGTGGATTTTAATTTCGCCAAGCCGCGATACTCCAGCAAAACTTTGGGTAGCGGATGGTCTAGCGCTAACTCTTGCAGCACGTCTTCATCGGTGCTGGGTGCGCCAGACGGCGTTTTTTTGGTAGGTTTAATGCCCAGTTTATCAAATAAAATTTCTTGTAATTGTTTAGGTGAGCCTAAATTAAAAGGCTGTCCTGCTAATGCATAGGCTTGATTTTCTAGCGCCACCAGCTTAGCCCCAATTTCGTTGCTTTGACTATTGAGCATATCGCGGTCTATCAGCACGCCATTGCGTTCAATGGTAAATAAAATCTGCGAACTGGGCATTTCAATTTGGCTATAAATAAAATCTAATTTCGCATCTGCGGCAATCAGTGGGAACATGGCAGAATGTAGCTGTAACGTGATGTCGGCATCTTCTGCCGCGTATTCGGCGGCTACTTCTACTGTTACTTGATTAAAGCTCACTTGCTTGGCGCCTTTGCCTGCCACCTCTTCAAACGTGATGGTTTGAATGCCTAAGTGACGCTCGCTTAAGGCATCCATGCCATGCGATTTATGCGCTTCAAATACGTAAGATTGCAACAAGGTATCGTGCGCAATACCGTTGAGCGCAATGCCGTGATTGGCCAACACATGCTGATCGTATTTAAGATTTTGACCTACTTTTTTAATGGCAGGATTTTCTAAAATCGGTTTAATTTTGGCTAAGGTTTCTGCAAAGTTCAGCTGTTCTGGCGCATCAAAATAATCATGCGTCAGTGGTAAATAAGCTGCGCTACCTGCTTCAACCGAAAAGGATAAACCCACTATTTTTGCGGTCATTGGCTCTAGCGAAGTGGTTTCAGTATCCACACAAATTAGCGCGGCGGATTGCAATTTTGCCAACCAAATATCTAGCTGCTCATTGCTTAAAATAGTTTCAAAATTGCGCGTGGTAATGGGTTGATAATCAATTGCAGGCAATGTGGCATTTTTTGCGTGATTTTGAGTGTTAAGTTCTGGC
>JBKJRD010000085.1:0-4918 GCA_046594885.1 Methylotenera sp.
GTCAGCAAGCAAGTCAACTTATTTCAAAATCGTTAGATCGTCCATTATTGTGGCGTGAACGATTGGAGATTCGTTTTCATTTATTTATTTGTAAATATTGCAAGCGCTTTAGACAGCAACTTTTGAGTATGCGTAAAGCCATCAATCGACTGTCGCAATCCATTGAAAATAACCCAGATATTCCTCTGCCTTCTGAAACTAAAAGCAGAATAGCAAGCTCAATTGAATCTATAACGGATTAAACTGCGTATAAACCGATGTGCATTAGATGATGAATAACGTTACTTAACCCTTAATTTTACTTAATTTTTAAAAGGAATAAATCATGAATACAACCAACAAAACCATTGCATTAGCTTTATCTGGGGCGTTTGCGTTATCTGTAGCAGCAACCACACTTAACGCTGCAGAAAATCCGTTTGCGATTAAATCACTATCTAGCGGCTATCAAGTTGCTGATGCTGATAAAGCGAAAGATGGCAAATGCGGTGAAGGTAAATGCAGTGCAGAGAAAAAAGAAATGAGCGAAAAAGCGCATGACGGAAAATGTGGCGCGGATAAAAAAACAGATGCTAAAGCAGCAGACGGCAAATGTGGCGAAGGTAAATGTGGCGCTGACAAGAAATAATTGCTCATTAGTTAGCATTAAATACTAAAGTAGCGCATATATCATGCCATCTTTAGTTGATATCAAAGGCGTGGGTTTGGGGTTAAAGCGCGAGCTAATTCCCCAAATCCAAAGCTTTTACCAAGACCCAACCATTGCCAATATCGATTTTGTCGAAATCGCACCCGAAAACTGGATTGGCGCAGGCGGTAAAGCACAGGCCGATTTAGCTTGGTTTGTAGAGCGCTACCCAATTGCCTGCCACGGTTTGTGTTTATCTCTTGGTGGAATCGACCCGTTAAATACAGCTTTTTTAAAACAAGTTAAATCGTTTTTAAAAGCCAATTCTATTCCGCTTTATACCGAGCATTTAAGTTATTGCTCAGACAATTATCATGGCAAAACAGGCTATTTATACGATTTATTGCCTATTCCATTTACACAAGAAGCGGTTAAATATGTCGCCGCCAGAATCAGGCAAACGCAAGATATACTCGAGCAAAAAATAGCGATTGAAAACGCCTCATTTTATGCAGCAGCGCCTATCTCAAGCTTAACTGAGATTGAGTTTTTAAATGCAGTATTGCAAGAAGCCGATTGCTGGCTACATTTAGATATTAATAATATCTATGTGAATAGTGTGAATTTTAGCAATAATCATCATGACGCGATTGAAACAGCATCCAGTTTTTTACGCCAAATTCCAAAACAACGCATTGTATATGGGCATATTGCAGGCCATTATCAAGAATCGCCCAATTTACTCATTGATACGCATGGCAAAGATGTTGTAGAACCTGTTTGGGATTTACTAGCAGAGGCTTATCAATTGTTTGATGTTTTTCCGACATTGTTAGAACGCGATAACAATATTCCACCATTGCCGATATTAATGCGGGAAGTGAATAAAATTGCAGCTTATCAAGCTGACTTAACACATAAAACCACATCAAAACTAGCAATAGCATGCTAGATTTTCAACAATATCAAGCGCAATTTACGGCTTACATTCGTAACCCTGCGCAAAACAAAAAACCGCCTAAAGTCAACGCCAGCCGCTTAGCAGTTTACAAAAAAGCGGTTTTCAATAATATTGTTGAATCAGTTTCCATCTGTTTTCCAGTGTGCCAGGCAGTGATTGGCAAACGCGTTTGGCAAAAATTAATGCGTGCATTTGTGGCAACGTATGCCGCTGAAAGCCCAATATTTAGAGAAATTCCGCAACAGTTTTTAATATTTTTAGAAGCATCAGCAACGGTGCCTGCTTATTTTAAGCAGCTGGCGCATTATGAATGGGTTGAACTAGCCGTTACGATGCAGCAAACACAACAGCTAGCATTGAGCGACTTAACCGATTTTTTACATGAAAAACCCGTATTGGCTGCAGCGAATATGTTGCTGGAATATGATTATCCCGTGCATCAAATATCGGCCAAATTTAAACCCACAGAGCCGCATAAAACCAATTTACTGGTATTTAGAAATGCACAATATCAAGTTAAATTTATTGAATTAAATCCGATTACCCATCGCTTATTACAAATAATAGAACAACAGGATTTAACAGGTGAACAAGCATTAACAAAGCTTGCTCGCGAAATTGAACATCCTGATATTACAGTGATAATTGAGTTTGGCTTGGCTATTTTGATGGATTTAGCCAACCAGCAAGCGATTATCGGTAGCCAAAAAGCCTAAAGTTGATTATCTAACCTAGCATTGACTAGCGGGTTTTATTCAAACAAAGTGTTTAATCAAACAGCTGCGCTTCACGCATCGCTGCTAGATGAATAATTGCTTTTTGTTGATGCGAATCCAAATCCCACCACTGTTGAATTTCATCCAAAGTGCGATAGCAGCCTTGGCATAAGCCAGTTAAATCATCCATGCTGCAAACGCCTATACAAGGCGATTTAATGTCTACAGCGGACATTAAGTGGGTGCTTTCAAATACAACATTACCTGCTGAATATAGAACTTAACCAATTTTTTAACTTAATAATTGTTTAGCTTAAAATACCGTGGCACTGTTTATATTTTTTACCAGAGCCGCATGGGCACGGGTCATTGCGGCCCACCTTTACACCATCGCGCACGATTGTTTCCCCGCTTGCCATTTGTGCATTTTGTTCGTCCGTCATATCGCCTGCTGGATTTGCTAACGCTTCATCAAACTCAGCATGTTGATATTTTACGTTGGCAACGTCTGCTGGCTTCTCAACGGCCTCTACGTCGTCTTGTGTTTTCACTTGCACTAACATGGTGATTTTAGTGACTTCACTTTTAACCGTATTTAATAAACCCTCGAATAACGCAAACGCCTCACGCTTATATTCCTGCTTAGGGTTTTTTTGCGCATAAGAACGCAAATGAATGCCTTGGCGCAGATGATCCAATGCTGCTAAATGCTCGCGCCAATGTCTATCAATGCTTTGCAGCATCACCGCGCGCTCAAATTGGCGCATATTTTCATTACTCGCCAGCACTTCTTTAGCTTTGTAAGATGCATCTGCCGCTTCAAATACACGCTCACGCAGTGTTTCTTCATGCAAATCTGGGTTGTCTTCCAGCATTTTTTGCAAGGGTAAATCTAAACCAATTTCTGCGATTAAATTTTTCTCTAAACTGGCTATATCCCATTGCTCTTCTACGCTGCCTGCTGGAATATGTGCGCTGAAAATATCAGCAATCACATCATTACGCATGGCGGCAATCGTTTCACCAATATCGGTTGCTTCTAATAGCTCATTACGTTGCTCATAAATCACTTTACGCTGATCGTTCGATACATCATCAAACTCTAATAATTGTTTACGAATATCAAAGTTGCGGCCTTCTACTTTGCGCTGTGCATTTTCAATCGCGCGTGACACCATGGCGTGCTCAATCGCCTCGCCCTCTGGCATTTTCAAGCGTTCCATAATCGCCGAAACCCGATCGCCTGAAAATATACGTAATAATTGATCATCTAATGCCAAGTAAAAACGGCTAGAACCTGGGTCACCTTGACGGCCCGAACGACCACGCAATTGATTATCAACACGGCGTGATTCATGCCGTTCTGTACCAATAATATGCAAGCCGCCAGACGCCAACACCGCATCGTGTCGCTGCTGCCATTCGGCTTTTAACTGTGAAATTTTGGCGGATTTTTGTGCCTCATCTAGCTTTTCATCAAGATTAACCGCATGAATGCTAGCCTCTGCATTACCGCCCAACACAATATCTGTACCGCGACCTGCCATATTGGTGGCAATGGTAATAGCATTTGGTTGGCCTGCCTCGGCCACAATATGCGCCTCGCGCTCATGCTGCTTAGCGTTTAACACTTCATGTTTTAAGTTGGCTTTGGTTAATAAACGCGAAATAATTTCAGAATTTTCAATCGATGTCGTACCCACCAACACTGGTTGAGCAACCGCTTGGCATTGCTTAATATCCTCAATCACGGCGTTATATTTTTCAGCAGAGGTACGGTACACTTTATCCATCGCATCTTTACGCAACATGGTGCGATGCGTTGGAATCACCACTGTTTCCAAGCCATAAATCTGGTTAAATTCGTAAGCTTCAGTGTCAGCCGTACCTGTCATACCGCTTAATTTTTCATACATGCGGAAGTAATTTTGAAAGGTAATTGATGCCAGCGTTTGATTCTCTTTTTGAATCGCAACGCCCTCTTTGGCTTCAACCGCTTGATGCAAACCGTCTGACCAGCGACGACCTGGCATCATGCGACCAGAAAATTCATCCACAATCACAATCTCACCATCGCGCACCACATAATGCTGGTCTAGATTAAATAAGTTTTGTGCGCGTAATGAAGCATATAAATGGTGCACCAAGGTGATATTGACAGGTTCATACAAACTAGAATTTTCTGTCATTAAGCCAGAGCTGGCTAAAATCGCTTCTGCATGTTCGTGACCTCCTTCGCTCATGGTCACCGTTTGCGCTTTTTCATCCACCCAAAAGTCGCCATCACCGTCTTCAACCGCTTGTTTGGTGAGTTGTTTGGCCACTGCATCAATTTGGTTATACAAATCAATGCTGTTTTCGGCTTGTCCAGAAATAATCAAAGGCGTGCGTGCTTCATCAATTAAAATTGAATCTACTTCATCGACCAGCGCATAACTTAAGCTGCGCTGTGTACGTTCATTTTTGGTAAACACCATGTTATCGCGCAAATAATCAAAGCCAAATTCATTATTAGTGCCGTAAGTAATATCCGCCGCGTAAGCCAGTTGTTTGGCATCATGCTGCATTTGCGATAAATTAATACCAACGCTTAAACCTAAAAAGTTGTATAAC
>JBKJRD010000029.1:0-30551 GCA_046594885.1 Methylotenera sp.
AATATCTAGCAAAGTTTTATGAGTATCTTGCATAAGTACCGATAATGCAAGATACTCATAAAACTTTGCTAGATATTGAAGCCGAGGCTGCAATGGCACAGATGCTAAAATTATTAGAAAATCAATTTGGTGCCGTATTGCGTCATTAGCGAATTGATTAATGACGTTCTGTGATTGAAAATGCGTTAATTTAAAGTAAATCAATCATCACTAGCTGTATAAAATGAGCGGCACAAAACTAGCGGTACAAAAATTAATGCATAAAAAGACGTTCAGGGGAAATGTATGACCTTAACAAAGGCTGATTTAGCTGATTTGTTATTTGAGCAAGTGGGCTTAAATAAGCGCGAGGCAAAAGATATGGTAGAAGCATTTTTTGAAGAGGTGCGTACTGCATTAGAAACAGGCGACAGTGTCAAGTTATCGGGTTTTGGTAATTTTGAATTACGCAAAAAATCTGAACGCCCTGGCCGCAATCCAAAAACGGGCGAAGAAATACCCATTACAGCACGCCGTGTGGTGACTTTTCACGCCAGCCAAAAATTAAAAAGTAAAGTAGAAGAACATTACGCGCAAGCGTGAGCGAGCACGATTAACTCATGTTAGATCAAACACTAAAAGTGCAATTGCCACCAATACCTGCCAAACGTTATTTTACAATTGGTGAGGTGAGTGAGTTGTGTGGTGTCAAGCCGCACGTTTTGCGTTATTGGGAGCAAGAGTTTACCCAGCTTAAGCCAGTAAAACGAAGGGGAAACCGTCGTTATTATCAGCATCATGAAGTCTTATTAATACGCAAAATCCGCGAATTGTTATACGAACAAGGTTTTACAATCAGTGGCGCGCGTAATCGATTAGACGGAGCCGAATCTAAAATCGACACAGCTGCACCCACAAATCAAGTTGCTGTTAAATCAGGCGTGGCAAAATCATCTGAGCCTAATGCAGGTATCAATCTTTTGTTATTTAAAAATGAGATTCATGCTGTGATTGAATTGCTTCGTAATTAATTAAATAAATGAGTGTATTAAATAATAAAAAAGCCGCCATAAAGCGGCTTTTTATTTTAAATATAGCTGAATAAAGATGATTTGCTTTTTACGGCAAGTTTATTTGATTTATAATATGCGCTCACTGTGCATCAATCACAGTGCGGTTCGGGGCATAGCGCAGCCTGGTAGCGTACATGCCTGGGGGGCATGGGGTCGCAAGTTCGAATCTTGCTGTCCCGACCAAACTTTACAAAAACTTGGATGCATGAATAATCCACTTTAATTTTTCTTTTTAGACTTCTCTTTTTGTTTAATCTCACTCATTTTTTCGCGCCAATCCGCTAATTCAGCATCTTCTATTTCTAGCTGAACTGCCAACACTTCGATAGTGCTGAGCTTTTTATCGCCTAATCTTCGCGTTAACTTACCGCTCATTCTACACAACAGCCTATCTTGTTGATCGCTCGTTAACTGTTCGGCCGCTTTCAAATACACTGCATCTGGCGTTCTAATTTTCATTGTCTGATCCCAACTAGTTAAGTTCAGACAATAGTATAAATGGCACTCGCGAATAATACTGTTACATTTTTGTGAAATTTTTTTTGAGATTGCGGTTCACTGGTGCGATTTAATCGGCAATTGACTTGAAAGCCAGTTTGGTTCAAAAAGACAGTATTTTTGACTCATTTTAAGTGTTAAGTTAACCCAGTATTTAACTTTAAAAGCGCATTAATAGCGCTTTTTTTTCATTTATAATGATTTAAATCATTAGGAATGTCATATGCAAATTCAAACTATTCAAACACAAGCATTTTTAGATCAAAAACCAGGCACTTCAGGATTACGTAAAAAAGTAACGGTGTTTCAGCAAGCACATTATCTTGAAAATTTCGTGCAAAGCATTTTTGATACGTTAACGATTAATTCAGGTGCAACGTTAACCTTGGGCGGCGATGGACGCTTTTACAATAAAACGGCGATTCAAATCATTATTAAGATGGCTGCAGCAAATGGTTTTGCAAAAGTGATCGTTGGGCAAGATGGTATTTTATCGACACCAGCGGCTTCACACATTATTCGCAAATATCAAACTTTTGGCGGCATTATTTTGTCTGCAAGCCATAATCCAGCAGGGCCCACTGAGGATTTCGGCATCAAATATAACACCACCAATGGCGGGCCTGCGCCAGAAAAAATTACCGATGTTATTTTTACGCAAAGTAAAATCATTCAAGCCTACAAAATAGCGGATGTTGCCGATATTGATTTAAGTGTCATTGGCGAGACGCAGTTCGCTCATTTTAGTGTGCAGGTGATTAATGCTGTGGATGATTATGCAGATTTAATGGCGCAACTATTTGATTTTTCGAAAATTAAAGCATTGCTGCAATCTGGATTTAGCCTTAAATTTGATGCGATGCATGCGGTAACAGGCCCTTATGCTAAAGAAATATTGGTGAATCGTTTAGGTGCTGCAGAATCTAGTTTAATGAATTGTGCAGTAAGCGAAACCTTTGGTGGCGGGCATCCAGACCCAAATTTAACTTACGCGCATGAGTTGGTTGATGTGCTTTACGCGCAGGATGGCAACGCCCCTGATTTTGGCGCGGCATCGGACGGCGATGGCGATCGTAATATGATTTTAGGTAAGGGTTTTTTTGTCACGCCATCCGATAGCTTGGCGATTATTGCGGCTAACGCCACCTTAACTCCTGCTTATAAACAAGGTTTGGCAGGCGTTGCGCGCTCTATGCCAACCAGTGGTGCGGTCGATAGAGTGGCTGCTGCGCTCAATATTCCTTGCTATGAAACCCCAACAGGCTGGAAATTTTTTGGCAATTTAATGGACGCTGGCAAAGTGACTTTGTGCGGTGAGGAAAGTTTTGGCACAGGTAGTAATCATGTGCGCGAAAAAGATGGTTTATGGGCGGTATTGTGCTGGCTCAATATTATTGTCGCTAAAAGTAATCATGGCAAAGTAAGTAGCGTTGAAGAAATAGTTAAAGCACATTGGGCCACATTTGGGCGTAACGTGTATTCGCGCCATGATTACGA
This sequence comes from Methylotenera sp., assembly GCA_046594885.1. Taxonomy (GTDB): domain Bacteria; phylum Pseudomonadota; class Gammaproteobacteria; order Burkholderiales; family Methylophilaceae; genus Methylotenera_A. The sequence continues at coordinate 3,048 of JBKJRD010000029.1, forward strand.
AGCCATTCCCACAATGGATGCTAATGGTGTGATGGCACATATTCAATCGCAATTTTTAACTTTGCCCAATCAAGTTTTTGGCCGCTATACGGTGGATACTTGTGACGATTTTAGCTATGTAGACCCAATTGATGGCTCGTTAAGTGAAAATCAGGGCTTGCGTATAATTTTCAAATGTGGCTCGCGTATTGTGTTTCGGTTATCTGGCACTGGCACCGAAGGCGCTACTTTACGGCTTTATTTAGAGGCTTATGAGCCGAAAATTGAGCATCATCATTTGGATGCACAAGTGGCTTTAAAAGAAATGATACAAATAGCACTGAGCATTTCACAACTTAAACAGCGCACCAAACGCGATGCGCCAACCGTGATTACTTAACGCTTTTATTAACCCAAAAAACCAGCTATTACGCTGGCTTTTTTGGGCTAATCTGAAGGTTAAGTATTAATTACCACCCACAATTTTTGCTATCCATTCCTGTGCGTCAATTTGTCCGTCACCCGATTGATCTTGCAAGCCGAACACCATTTGATGATGCGCTAAAAATTCGGCACGTGTCACCAGATTATCTTTGTCGGCATCCATTATTTTCATCATTTTGGTAGAGCGCAATTCGCGCGCGTAGCCGCCTGTGGTTAAATCCAGCTTAGAGTTTTTGCTCGGGCCTGTCCATTCTTTGGCGTCTAAAGAATCATCATCATCTTTGTTTAAAGCGTCGAAAACGCTGTTGTAATAACTATCTGCTTCTGCTGTTGTTACCATGTGATTGCCGTCGCCGTCTAGCATTTTCATCATTTCCATCTTTTGCAATTGGCGCGCATAACCGCCAGTGCCAACCATTGGCTCAGCTGCAAAAGCAGGCAATGCAATGGCAAATGCAGTTAAAACTAGGCCAGTGTTAAGTGCTAATTTTTTAAATTGTGTCGTCATTTTTAAATCTCCTGAAATTAATCATGTTTCATATGTAGGGGTTTTATTCAATCACTACCATTAGTCATGATTGATTCGAGATTACTTACATTATTTTAATATTAAGTACTAAAGCGCCTTGGATAGCGGTGCGTGACTAATGCTTTTTAATGGCAAAGCTTGCTTTTGCTGTGATATGACGGGTTAAGTTGCTTTTAACCCATGTTGAATGATTACTGCGCAACTTGTTTGATGGTCATTTCCCCTTTATACAAACGCACATCCATACGCCCCAAGTAGCTCATACCTAACAGCACATCACCATCTAAGCCTGGCGCTATCATGGCTGAAACATTGCGCGCTTCAACACCGCCAACTTTTACTGATTTTAAACGCACCATATAACCGACACTATCGCCATTAGCGGTAGTAGTACGCACGGCAGACTGACTTTTAAGCTGTAATTTATCGGCCACCGCCTGCGAGATAGCCACACCAGTTGCACCAGTATCCACCAGCACGCTTATTTTTTGGTCGTTAATTAACGCTTCAGCACGATAATGACCATCTAAGCCACGTTTGAGCACAACTTCCTGCGCGTTTTCATTCAATCGCCACATTTTGTTTGGGTTTTGAATGTTATCGACAAAATAGTAAATGCCGAAAACCAGACTTAACCAAACAATTGCATAAATAACGGCACTGCGAGACATGATATAAACGATGCAGTAAGACTATTTAGATTAAAACGGTAAAGCAACGTGTGGCGCTGCATTCCAAATAATATCCCTAAATTGTGCCTGAATACGTTTGAGCGCAGCTTCAGAATCTGCTTCAAAACGCAACACAATGACAGGTGTAGTATTAGACGGGCGCATTAAACCAAACCCATCTTTATATTCTACGCGCAGGCCATCGATTGTAATCACTTCCAGCGCACCTGCAAAGTGAGCCGACTGCTGTAAGGCGGCAATCAAGATATGCGGTTCACCTTCTTGCATATGAATATGCTGCTCTGGCGTGCTAACGCTATCGGGCAGGCTATTTAATATCTCGGATGGATCACTAAATTGGCTTAATATTTCCAGCATGCGCGCACCTGCATATAAGCCGTCATCGAAACCGTACCAACGTTTTTTGCCGTTGATATCGGCATCGTTAAAAAAGATGTGACCACTCATTTCGCCTGCCAACGCCGCGTTGGTTTCTTTAATCTTGGCTTTCACTAATGAATGCCCAGTTTTCCACATAATCGGGTTGCCGCCATATTTCAGTATCCAAGGGCTTAAATTGCGCGTCGATTTCACATCAAAAATAATATCGGCGCCAATGTTGCGGCTCAATACATCTTCTGCAAATAATAATAATTGTCTATCGGGATAAATAATCTGGCCGTCTTTGGTGACAATGCCAAGCCGGTCGCCATCGCCATCAAACGCCAAACCAATTTCAGCACGGCTAGATTGCAATAAATTGGCTAAATCGACTAAGTTTTCAGGTACCGATGGGTCGGGATGATGATTGGGGAAGTGTCCATCCACCTCGCAAAACAGCTCATCCACGTGGCAACCGATGGCGTTATACAATGTTTTTGCAAACGCACCAGCCACGCCGTTGCCGCAATCCACCGCAATTTGCATCGGGCGTGTCAGTTTAATATCGGCTTGAATGGTCGCAATATAATCTTCGGCAATTGCATAATTGCGCTGTGCACCTTCGCCATAGGAAAAGTTTTTTTGCTCGATGCGTGTTTTTAAACTTTGAATCGAATCATTGGATAATGTTTCGCCAGCCAGCACCATTTTTAAGCCATTGTAATCAGGCGGATTGTGACTGCCAGTAACCATGACGCCGCAATGGGTGTTGAGATGATAAGCCGCAAAATACACCATCGGCGTGGCCACCATGCCTAAATTCACCACGTTGATGCCAGCCTTACGAATGCCGCTAGATAAGGCTTGCGCCAGCTCAGGGCCTGATAATCGGCCATCATAGCCAATACAAATCTCTTTTTGCGCACGCTGTTTAGCTTCTGATCCTAAGGCGTGACCAATGAGTTCGACGATTTCAGGCGTTAGGGTTTTGCCCACAATACCGCGGATATCATAGGCTTTAAAAATTTCTTTTGGGATAGTGATAGGATTTGTCGTGAGCATAATAGGGTTCAAAAAATGATTAAAATTTAAGCGTTAAGTAAAAAGCGCGTTCCATACTATTTTGGCTACTGAGCCTCATCAATCCAAGCCAGCTGAATCGCTTCTAGAATTTTTTCACCACAATGTTCTGGGCCTTCTTCAAAGCCATCTAAAGCCATTACCCATTGCATTAAATCGGTAAAACGCACGGTTTTTGGATCAATCTCAGGGTATTTATCTGCTAATTCTTCACCGATTCTAAGGCTGTCTGTCCATTTCATCATGCGCTTTCAAAGCTTTTAAAACTTAATTATAGCGCGCCTTGTCTAGACAACTGTTATCTTCGCACATAAAAAAAGCCCAGCACTTTAATATTGAAGTTGCTGGGCTAGTGGAGCGCTTTGGAGATAGGGCTGCCTTTTTGTATAAGCAATTGCTGTACCTAATAATTTTTACAAATAAATCAGATAGTTATAATATTTTAAGTAAAACATAAAGTGTGTATTGCTGCAATTTTTGGTTAAATACAACCAAATGATGCAGCCAATAAAATGCCAGTTAGATTTTCATTTAAGCGCCATCAACGGCATGATAAAATGACAGATTATTTTGTTGTATCTTCATTATTACATTAGTAGAAAGTTTTAAAGTCATGTTTAGTTATTCAAACAAACTTGCAATCGCTGACCCAGCATTGGCCACCATGATTGAGGCTGAGGTGGTGCGCCAGCACGAGCACATTGAGTTAATCGCTTCTGAAAACTACACCAGCCCAGCGGTGATGCAAGCACAAGGTTCACAATTAACCAATAAATATGCAGAAGGTTACCCAGGCAAACGCTTTTATGGCGGTTGTGAGTTTGTAGACCAAGTGGAACAACTAGCCATTGATCGCCTAAAAGCCTTATATGGCGCAGAATACGCCAATGTGCAGCCGCATTCAGGTTCGCAGGCTAATCAGGCAGTCTACTTTAGTATTTTAAAACCAGGCGATACCGTGATGGGCATGAATTTAGGCCATGGCGGTCACTTAACCCATGGTTCACCTGCAAATCTATCGGGCAAATTATTTCATATTGTGCCGTATGGGTTGAATGAAAAAGAAGAGATCGATTACGACGAGATGGAACGTATCGCACTTGAATGTAAGCCAAAGTTATTAATTGGCGGTGCTTCCGCTTATGCATTGCGTTTTGACTGGGCGCGCATGGCGGCAATCGCTAAAAAAGTAGGCGCGTATTTTATGGTGGATATGGCGCATTATTCTGGCTTAATTGCAGCTGGCGTGTATCCAAACCCGGTGCCGCATGCCGATTTTGTCACTTCAACTACACACAAAACTTTGCGCGGTCCGCGCGGGGGCATTATTTTAGCCAAAGCAGAATTTGAAAAATCCCTTAATTCCAGCGTATTCCCTAGTTTGCAAGGCGGGCCGTTGATGCATGTAATTGCAGGTAAAGCGACTGCTTTCTTAGAGGCCGCACAGCCAGCATTTAAAACCTACCAAGCGCAAGTGATTAAAAATGCGCAAGCCATGGCAGAAACATTGATTGCGCGTGGCTTGCGTGTAGTATCTGGCCGTACAGAATCGCATATGTTTATGGTGGATTTACGCCCTAAAGGTTTAACCGGTAAAGCGGCAGATGCGGCACTGGGTTTAGCACATATTACCGTGAATAAAAATGCGATTCCAAATGACCCAGAAAGCCCGTTTGTCACTTCAGGTATTCGTATTGGCGCGCCAGCCATCACCACACGTGGTTTTAAAGAAGATGAAGCCAGACAAGTCGCTAATTTAATTGCCGATGTGCTGGATAATCCAACCGATGAAGTGTCAATCGCCGCCACTAAAGCCAAAGTGCATGCGTTGACTGCGCGCTTTCCTGTGTACGGAAAATAGCATGTTTTTAGGTGTTAAGTATGTGTTAAGTCGGCAGTGTACATAAAGTGAAATGTCCATTTTGCGGCACGGATGACACGCAAGTCATTGATTCTAGAGTGAATGAAGAAGGCGATTCTATTCGCCGTCGTCGCAAATGTGGTGCCTGCGAAAAGCGGTTTACCACTTACGAAATTGCAGATCTGCAATTGCCGCAAGTAGTGAAACAAAATGGCACGCGTGAAGAATTTAATCGCGAGAAATTGCGCCTATCTTTTACGCGCGCTTTGCACAAACGCCCTGTGCCAACTGAATATGTTGACCGTGCGCTGGATCATATTGTGCAAAAAATGTTGAGCTTGGGCGAGCGCGAAATACCAGCGCGTGATTTAGGCGAAAGCGTGATGAGCGAACTAAAATTAATGGATAAAGTGGCTTATATCCGTTTTGCCTCGGTGTATCGGAGTTTCTCCGATGTCGATGATTTTAATAATGCTATTCGTGATCTTTAAGCTTTACCAATCATAATATTCAATAATACAGAAAGTTAATATGAAGTTAATTAATATTTCTTCCATCGCTTTAGCAGTATTTACGGTGCTATTAACCATTGTGTTTTTCACTTGGTGGGCGTTTAAAGATAAAGTCGTATTTGGCGCCGAAAAATTTGATCAAACCAAATGGATGCAGTACGTATCGACTATTGAGCAAGAGTGCAAACGTGGCGATATGGCGTATGATTTGCAGCAGAATATTTTAATTAAAGGCGCGCCTAAAGAGGCGGTGATGGCTTTGCTAGGCCGCCCGAGTATTGAAGAAGTCAACGAAAAAACCAACGCGATTGAATACGATTTAGGCAAATGCATGCACGTGTATCATGGTTTGCTGATATTTTTTGATGCGAATAATCGGTTAACGCAAAGCCGCATTTCATCGCATTAGCGTGGCAATTTTAAGGTCATAATCAATGTTTACTGCCAGCGACCATGTTTACATGACACGAGCGCTGCAGCTGGCAGAGCAAGGCTTATATACCGCAACGCCAAACCCGCGTGTGGGTTGTGTGATTGTTAAAAATAATCAAATCATTGGTGAAGGCGCACATCTAAAAGCGGGTGAGCCGCATGCGGAAATATTTGCGCTGCGTGAGGCGGCTAGCCAAGCGCAAGGCGCAACCGTCTATGTCACGCTAGAGCCTTGCAACCATGCAGGCCGCACACCGCCTTGCGCGCAGGCGTTGGTAAAAGCGGGTGTTGCCAAAGTCATCGCTGCTATGCAAGACCCTAACCCTTTAGTGGCAGGTGACGGCTTGGCTTATTTGCAAGCAAATGCTATCGAGATTGCGACTGGCCTGATGCAAACGCAGGCACAAGCACTCAACTTGGGTTTTATCTCACGTATGACACGAAAAATGCCTTATGTACGCTGCAAAATCGCCAGCAGTTTAGATGGTAAAACCGCTTTAAATAATCATCAAAGCCAATGGATAACCAGCGAACACGCACGCTTAGATGTACAGCATTGGCGCGCGCAATCTTGTGCCATATTAACCGGCATTGGCACTGTATTAAGTGACGACCCTAATATGACAGTGCGTGATTTCAATGTGAATCGTCAGCCGTTACGCGTGATTGTCGATAGCCAATTACGCATTTCTCCGCAAGCAAAAATTTTGCAAGGCGGCAATACATTAGTTGCTTTTGCGCAGCATACAGAAAATAAAGACTTAACCCATAAATCCGCTCAACTTTTAGCCACTGGCGCACAATTACTTTGCATTCCTAATAGTGAAAACAAAGTATGCCTAAAAACGTTGTTAAGCCACCTGGCGCAGATGCAGATAAATGAGGTGTTAGTTGAGGGCGGCGAAGGATTAAATGGCGCTTTACTGTCTCAAAATCACATAGATGAGCTACTAATTTATTACGCACCAAAACTTATGGGCAGCAAGGCTAAAGGTTTGTTTGATCTACCCGCTTTCACACACATGCAGCAAGCCATCGCGCTAGACGTCATGGATATCAGGCAAATAGGCAGCGATATTCGACTGCGCGCTAAGCCAATCTACCCAAAAGTTAACGCTTAAAAAGTGGTTAAAATTAAACTATATTCATTTAATCATGCTCATTGATACACACTGTCACCTAGACGCCGCTGAATTTGATGCGGATCGCGACGCAATTGCACTGGAAGCCAAACAAATGGGCGTGCATCAAATTGTTGTGCCAGCGGTTGCGCGCGAAAATTTTCAAACAGTGATGGATTTAGCGCATCAATATAGCCATTGTTTTATGGCGCTGGGCATTCATCCCATGTATGTTGATCACGCGCACCCAAGCGACTTAACGCTTTTGAAACAGTTAATTACCGAACAACTATCGCATTCAAACCCCAAATTAGTGGCAGTAGGCGAAATTGGCTTAGATTTTTTTGTCACGCAACAAAATCGCGAAACGCAAGAATACTTTTTTATTGAGCAACTTAAAATTGCGCAAATGTTTGAGTTGCCAGTCATTTTACATGTGCGCCGCGCCATTGATGACGTGCTAAAACAACTGCGTCTGCATCCAGTTAACGGAGGAATTGCGCATGCGTTTAATGGTAGCCCACAACAAGCAGAAGCTTTTATTAAGCTCGGTTTTAAATTAGGCTTTGGTGGCGCGATGACGTATCCACGCGCCCTCAAAATTCGTGAATTAGCTCAAAAACTGCACTTAGAATCGATTGTTTTAGAGACAGATTCCCCCGATATTGCGCCAGAATGGATTGGCACCAAAGGCAGAAATAGCCCAAAAGAGCTATTGAAAATTGCACAGGTACTTGCCGAGTTAAGAGGCGTTGAGGTGGCGCAAATCATTGAAATTACAGGTAAAAATGCGTTACTTATTTTGCCAAAATTAGCTGGGTTATGCACACCACTTAAAGTACTACATTAACAAATGTAAAAAAACTGTGTGAAACCAACAGCATAGCTTAAGTCATTGATTTTATTATAAATTTAAATAGATTAAAAAATGAACTTTCAAAAAAAAGCCTTATAGATTGGTAGGTTACGGTTTTAAGACACAGCAATCCACAAAGTTATCCACAGAATTTGTGGATGGAAAAACCTAAAAATTAAAACAAAATAAATTGCAAGTTTTTTATTATATTATATTGATTGTTTTGAGTTGAAAAACACCTTTTAAATGCATTAGAAAATGACCTATCAAAAATGAGAGTGAACAATCAACCGTTTCGCACCATCTGGCCTGATCCGCGCTGTAAATTCGTGCAGATTATCAATCAAACACAGTTGCCGTTTGCATTTGAGGTGGTGAAGATTCATTCGTTAGCGCAAATGGTGCATGCGATTAAAACCATGCAAGTGCGTGGCGCACCGTTAATTGGTGTTGCCGCAGCGTATGGCATGGCGCTGGCCATGTTAGAAGATGAATCAGATACCTATTTAGTTAACGCAGCACAAAGTCTTAAAAATAGTCGTCCAACAGCGGTTAACTTGGCTTGGGCGGTTAATCGCATGGTGGCAATTTTACAATTAACACCGCAGAATCGTCGCAACTTTACGGCTTGGCGAGAGGCAGCGCAGATGGCAGAAGAAGATGCCGCGCAGAATCAATTAATCGGTCAGCATGGGTTCAGGTTAATTGAGTCACAAATCCAATCGCGCCAATTAGATAACGCGCAGCCATTTAATATTTTGACGCACTGCAATGCCGGCTGGCTGGCGACAGTCGATTACGGCACCGCGTTAGCGCCAGTTTATGCCGCGCACGATGCTGGTTTGAAAATGCATGTATGGGTAGATGAAACGCGCCCACGTAATCAGGGCGCGGCTTTGACTGCATGGGAATTAGGTCAACATGGCGTGCCGCATACTGTGATTACCGATAATGCGGGTGGGCATTTAATGCAACAAGGTTTGGTGGATATGGTGATTGTGGGCGCAGACCGCGTCACGAGCGTAGGTGATGTTTGCAATAAAATTGGCACCTATTTAAAAGCACTGGCAGCGTTTGATAATGCGATTTCCTTCTACGCGGCCGTGCCCAGCCCAACGATTGATTGGGCTATTTCAGACTATAAACAGATCGAAATTGAACAGCGCGATAGCAATGAAGTCAGCTTTATCCAAGGCTTAGCTGCAAATGGCATTGTGCAAAGCGTGCAATTAACTCCGGTTGAATCAACTGCCGCCAACCCGGCTTTTGATGTAACACCTGCCCGATTAGTCACAGGCATTATCACCGAAAAAGGTATTTTTTCGCCTTCTGAGCTGGTTAAGTTAACCCTCAAAAATGGGTGAAAATAATATGCAAAATCAGCGCGAACAGCTATTGCATGTTAGTCAAAAACTAGCTGAGATTGGTTTAAATAAAGGCACTTCTGGTAACGCAAGTGTACGATTAAATGAGGGTGATGGCGGTGGTTTTTTAATCACGCCCAGCGGCATGACTATAGAAGAGATATCAGCAGAAAGCATGGTACATATGCAGCTGGATGGTAGTTTTGAAACAGCCAAAAAGCCATCAAGCGAATGGCGTTTTCACCGCGATATTTTGGCTAATCGCGTAGAAGTAAATGCCATTATTCACACCCACAGCATGTTTGCCACTACCTTGGCTTGCTTGCATCAAGATATTCCAGCATTTCATTATATGTTAGCGGTTGCGGGTGGCGATACGATTCGCTGTGCGCCATATGCATTGTTTGGCTCACAGCAATTGTCTGATAACGCGTTAATTGCCTTAATTGAGCGCAAAGCTTGCTTACTAGCGAATCACGGCATGATTGCACTAGGACGCGATTTGGCTGACGCATTAGCGGTAGCGGTAGAAGTGGAAAACCTGTGTGAGCAATATTGGCGTATTTTACAAATAAACCCAAACCCACCATTGCTGAGTGAAACTGAAATGCATGATGTGTTTCAACAGTTTAAAGGCTATGGTAAGTGGTCATAACCGACTTAACGCTTTCGCATTGAACTTAGTGCTTTAGCACTTAGTGAAATGGTGAAGACCTTCACGGTCTTAGCGTTTAGCGGGGTTGGAGACGCCCCTTGTGGGTGACGATTTAGACGTGTCTTAACGTTCGACATAAGGCCGCGCTTTAGCGCGTCCCACTTGATGCGGGGCTAGCATGCATTTTTGCTCCTAAATAGCCTACGAACACCAATTATAACCAACCCAAGCAACGCAGAGAGTAGGCAAAAGAGATGCAAATGACCTAGAGAAATAAGCTGATAAAGTGGGTTTGCATTACTAAAAGGGAAAAGTGGAACAATATCGGAGTGCATGACACTATCAAAAACTATATGTGAGTAACTACCAATGGCAGCACCCAACCAAATAGGTGGGGGCGATAGGCTTTGCCATTGAAATAAATTCGGCAGCTTAACTTTTTGATTCAATTTTAAGGCAGCAAAGAAAATAAGTGCTGTAGCCGCGGTAATGATAGTGGCACCGATATAAGTGTGAAAAAAGCGATGTAAAGGATATTGTCCTGTAACCATGTAATAAAGTGGTTCAAAATCGATTAACACGTTAGCTGAACAGAACGCCAAAAAGCTAATATGTTTTGGAGCAACAGAGTGAATTGCCGCGCCAGGACCAAAATGAAAAGGAGTTATAGGCATTGTGAGTTCTTAAAGACTAACTGTTATTATACGAACATAATTATCACATTAGTGAGAAACATCTTCCGCATGCAGTCCCGTATTCTGCCGCACATAAAGCTCTTCCCATAATTCTTCGCTACGTTTATCACGCGTTAACAGTGAGAATAAAATCACCATTAAAAAGCCTAGCGGAATCGAAATAATGCCCGGGTTTTTTAGGCGAAAAAGTGGTTTTTCTAAACCCATCATGCTGGTTTTTTGCCCCGAAAAAAGTGTTAAGTCTTGTTTAGCTTTATCGATTTGTTGTTCCAGTGCGGCTATTTTGATTTGCGCTTTTTTGGCTTCTGCAATGGGCGTGTCGTGGCCAATTGTGCTACCGATTAATATCACTTGAAACGGCAAGCTATCTAATGCTTGCGTGGCAGGTTTGGCCGATTCTGCTTTTTGGCAGAAGGTAAACAATTCGCAAATAATACCTTCACTCTTTTTCGCTGCAGTACCAAGGTTACCTGCCGCACCTTCTAATACTACTTTTGCATCCGCAACCATTTTCTGCGGGTAAGTCATATTAGGCGAAATTAGCACCAATAAAATTGCGCTACCCGCACCGATCAACATGCCCATCACAACGCCTGTGGTGTTGCATTTTTTCCAGTACAAAGTCAGAAAAATTGCAGGCAAGTTGCTACTTGCCGCCACCGCAAACGCCATGCCGACTAAGTGTGCGACATTTTGACCTTTGGCGAGTATGCCGATAATAATCGCCACAATTCCCACGCCGATAGACGCAATGCGCGCGGCTTGCATTTGTTGCGTTTGGCTAGCGTTGCCATCTTTAATCACATTCACATATAAATCATGTGCAATAGCCGAAGCCGATGCTAGCACTAAGCCAGCCACCACAGCGACAATAGTGGCAAACGCAACTGCGGCCACAAATGCCAACATAAAGTTACCTAATAAGGAATTTTCGCCGCCGCCTAAATATTGGGCTAATAAAGGCGCTGCCATATTGCCACCTTTATCAATGCCGCCAATGGTTTCTGGCCCCACATGCATGGCTGCGCCAAAGCCCAGAAACAAAGTTAACACATAAAAACCACCAATAATCGCCATCGCCCACACTACACTTTTGCGCGCTTCTTGTGCGTTGGGTACGGTGAAAAAGCGCATTAAAATATGCGGCAAACCCGCGGTGCCAAACACCAACGCCATGCCTAAACTGATTTGGTCAATCGGGTCTTTTAAAAATAAGCCCGGCTCTAAAAAGCGTTGTCCCAGCTCTTGGGCGGTCATGTTGTTACTGGCTGTTCCTAATAATTTGGCTACTTGCGTTTGTATTTTCGGATCATCTACCACTGCTTGCAAAAAAGCGGGCAAGCTAAAACCGTAAGGCAACCAAACCAAAGTGACTAATACTAACGAGGCAATCACCAATAAAACCGCTTTAACAATTTGCACATAAGTGGTGGCGACCATGCCACCAAACACCACGTAAGCCAGCATTAAACAGCCCACGACAATCACCGAAACTTCATAATCGATGCCGATTAAAGTTTTAACTAGCACGCCACCGCCCACCATTTGCGCGGTAAGATAAAAAATAGAAACTGTGATAGTAGAAAGCGCAGCAACCATGCGCGCTTTATTGGGGTCGTTGCGAAACGCTAAAATATCGCCCAGCGTATATTTGCCGATATTGCGGCAAGGCTCAGCAATGACTAATAACACGGCGATGTAACCCATTAAAAAGCCCACTGAATACATGAATCCATCGTAGCCGTATAGCGAAATTAGCCCAGCGATGCCCAGAAAAGACGCGGCAGATAAATAATCGCCCGCAATCGCCCAACCGTTTTGCAAACCAGAGATAGAATTGCCAGCGGCATAAAAATCGGCGGTGGACTTAACCCGTTTGCTCGCCCAATAAGTAATAAACATAGTGGCGGCGATAATGCTGCTAAAGACTAAAAAAGTCAGCCAGCGATACTCGTTGGCCACTGCGCCTTGTGCGTAGGCGGGATTACTTAACACGATAAAAACGCTTAAAATTAGTTTTAAAAAAGACTTAAGATGCATATCAGATAAGCCCCTTAATGTTGTGCGCGTCATCAATCAGTGCTTTTGCGCGCGCATCAAATTCGGCGTTAGCACGTTTGGCATAAATGGCCGCAATGCACCACGCCTCAATAAACTGACTTAACGCAAATAAAAGCCCAATATTGATAACGCCCCAAATCTTAATGGTTAAAATTGGCTGAAAATAAGCGCAGGCAATCGGCAATGCAAAAAAATAAATCAGCGCAAACAGCATCATGCGCCATAAAAAACGATTTTTATCGCGATGTAGCGCCTGAAAACGCGGGTCAGATTCAATCGCTAGCCAATGGATGGTTGACTTGGCTGAAGGCATCATTGGCGGCGCATTATTTTGCATGATTTGATGGAATTTCCTAGGGGTTTGTTCAGATGATTACCCGTTTGATTGCAAACCTAACATTGTTATTCTACTGCCTTTGCGGTAAAATTTGTTCCCGTCTGTAAGCTAATTCTTAAGCTTGCCATTAAGTGTAAAGCGTCTTGTAAATGACCAAATATGTATTCGTCACTGGCGGTGTTGTTTCTTCTCTCGGCAAAGGTATCGCCGCAGCCAGCCTAGGCGCAATCTTAGAATCGCGTGGTATTAAAGTGACCATGCTTAAATTAGACCCCTATATTAATGTAGATCCGGGCACCATGTCGCCATTCCAGCACGGTGAGGTTTTTGTAACCGATGACGGCGCAGAAACCGATTTGGATTTAGGCCATTATGAGCGATTTATTTCGCAGCGTATGGGCAAACGTAATAACTTTACCACGGGTCAAATTTACGAAACTGTGATTAAAAAAGAACGTCGCGGCGAGTATTTGGGCAAAACGGTACAAGTGATTCCCCACATTACCGATGAGATTAAAACCCATATTAAACGCGGTGCACAAGGCGCAGATGTGGCGATTGTAGAAGTGGGCGGCACTGTGGGCGATATAGAATCGCTCCCTTTTTTAGAAGCCATTCGCCAAATGGGCTTTGAAGAAGGTCGCAACAACGCTTGTTACATCCATTTAACACTGTTGCCGTGGATTGCCGCGGCGGGTGAATTGAAAACCAAGCCAACACAACATTCGGTGAAAGGATTGCGTGAAATCGGCATTCAGCCAGATATTTTATTATGTCGCGCCGATCGCAATATTCCAGATGATGAGCGTAAAAAAATAGCTTTGTTTACCAATGTGCCACCAGAAGCGGTTATTAGCGCGATTGATGCGGATTCAATTTATAAGATTCCTGGCTTGTTGCATGATCAAATGCTAGATGAAATTGTTTGCCATAAATTAAATATTTTGGCCAAAGCGGCAGATTTATCCAGTTGGCAAAAAATCTCTTATGCGCTTGCCAACCCTAAACATTTAGTTAACGTGGCTTTTGTGGGCAAATATGTGGATTTAACGGAATCCTATAAATCGCTGACCGAGGCATTGATTCACGCGGGCATTCATACCGAATCAAAAGTGAAAATTCACTATATGGATAGTGAAGATATTGAGCAAACTGGCACAGAAAAATTGGCCGCAATGGATGCGATTTTGATTCCGGGTGGCTTTGGTGTACGCGGAACAGAGGGCAAAATTGCCGCCATTCAATTTGCGCGTGAACATAAAATTCCTTACTTAGGTATTTGTTTGGGCATGCAGTTAGCAGTGATTGAATTTGCGCGCAATGTGGCACATTTGAAAGATGCAAATAGCACCGAATTTAACGCAGAAGCCCCACATAAGTTAATTGGCTTAATCGATGAGTGGCAAGATGCTTCTGGCAAAATTGAAAAACGTGATGCGCATTCTGACTTGGGCGGCACCATGCGTTTAGGCGCACAAGCCTGCCCAACAGTCGAAAACACCTTGGCTGCTAGCATCTATGGCGTACAAGTGAATGAGCGCCATCGCCATCGTTATGAAGTGAATAATCATTACGTTGAGCAACTCAAAAAAGCTGGTTTAGTGATTTCAGCGCGCACCGTTGGTGAAGATTTATGTGAAATGATCGAGCTACCGAAAGCTATGCATCCTTGGTTTGTGGCCTGCCAATTTCACCCAGAATTCACTTCTAATCCTCGCGCAGGCCATCCATTATTTAAAGCCTATGTGCAAGCCGCTTTAGATAATAAAGCTGAGATGATTAAAGGACTTAACCCATGAAACTGTGCAATTTTGACGTAGGTCTTGAACATCCGTTATTTTTAATTTCAGGCCCGTGCGTGATTGAATCGCGCGAATTTGCGATTGAAACAGCAGGCAAGTTAAAAGAAATTGCACAAAAAGTAGGCATTCCTTTTATTTATAAATCTAGCTATGACAAAGCCAATCGCAGTTCGACCAAGACTTTTCGCGGTTTTGGCATGGATGAAGGCCTGCGGATTTTAGATGAAGTGCGCAGCCAGATTGGTGTGCCTGTATTAACCGATGTGCACACGACTGAGCAAGTGCCACATGTGGCAGCGGTGGTCGATGTGCTGCAAACACCAGCATTTTTGTGTCGCCAAACCGATTTTATTGTGGCAGTAGCCACTTGTGGCAAGCCAGTTAACATAAAAAAAGGCCAGTTTTTAGCACCGCACGATATGCTGCAAGTAGTGAATAAAGCCAAACAAGCCAATGGCAATCAAGACACCATTATGGTGTGCGAGCGCGGTGCGAGCTTTGGCTATAACACTTTAGTATCTGATATGCGCGGCTTGGCGATTATGCGTGAAACCAATTGCCCGGTGGTGTTCGATGCCACGCACAGCGTTCAGCAACCGGGCGGGCAGGGCGACAAAAGCGGTGGACAAAGCCAGTTCGTGCCTGTGCTAGCGCGTGCCGCGGTGGCCAGCGGAATTGCTGGTGTGTTTATGGAAACGCATCCCGATCCTTCACAAGCGTTATCAGATGGCCCTAATGCTTGGCCGCTGCATAAAATGCAAGATTTACTACATTTACTGGTCGATATGGATAAACTGGTTAAAAAATCAGGGTTTATTGAATCAACACTTTAAATAGTTAACCCATTTTTATCATTCATTTTTAGGATTAAACATGAGCGCAATTGTAGATATTATTAGTCGTGAGATTTTAGATTCACGTGGCAACCCAACCGTTGAATGTGATGTGTTGCTGGAGAGCGGCGTGATTGGCCGCGCAGCAGTACCATCTGGTGCATCAACGGGCGCGAAGGAAGCGATGGAATTGCGTGATAATGACGCAGACCGTTATTTAGGCAAAGGCGTGTTGCAGGCGGTTGAAAACGTGAATACGGAGATTACCGAAGCGATTATTGGCTTAGATTGTGAAGAGCAAAGTTTTATTGATAAAACGCTAATTGAATTAGACGGCACAGAAAACAAAGACCGTTTAGGTGCAAATGCGCTGTTAGCCGTTTCAATGGCGTGCGCGCGTGCAGCGGCAGAAGAAAGTGGCTTGCCTTTGTACCGTTACTTGGGTGGTTCTGGCGCGATGCAATTGCCGACACCAATGATGAATATTATCAATGGCGGCGCGCATGCGGATAACTCGGTGGATATGCAGGAATTTATGATTATTCCAGCTGGCTTGCCAACTTTCCGTGAAGCGATGCGTTGCGGCGCGGAAATTTTCCATCAACTTAAAAAGACGCTACATAAAAAAGGCCTAGCCACCACAGTGGGCGATGAAGGCGGCTTTGCGCCAAATTTGGCTAGTAATGAAGATGCAATTAAGCTCATTTTAGAGTCGATTTCAGCCGCTGGTTACGAGCCAGGTCGCGATGTGTATTTAGGCCTAGATTGCGCCAGTACTGAGTTTTACAAAGATGGCAAATACCATTTGGAATCAGAAGGCTTATCGCTGACTTCAGCCCAATTTACCG
Organism: Methylotenera sp.; assembly: GCA_046594885.1. Lineage (GTDB taxonomy): Bacteria > Pseudomonadota > Gammaproteobacteria > Burkholderiales > Methylophilaceae > Methylotenera_A. The sequence continues at coordinate 19,509 of JBKJRD010000029.1, forward strand.
ATTATTTAGCCACTTGGGTGGACAAATATCCCATCATCAGCATTGAAGATGGCATGGGTGAATTTGACTGGGATGGCTGGGATATCTTAACTAAACGTTTGGGCAAAACCACGCAATTAGTTGGTGACGATCTATTTGTCACAAACACAAAAATTCTACGTGAAGGCATCAAACGCGGTGTAGCCAACTCGGTGCTAATCAAAGTGAACCAAATTGGCACCTTAACCGAAACATTCCAAACCATTGAAATGGCTAAGCGCGCAGGTTACACCGCGGTGATATCACATCGTTCTGGCGAAACTGAAGATACCACGATTGCAGATATCTCAGTTGCGACCAATGCCTTGCAAATTAAAACTGGCTCGCTATGTCGTAGCGAACGTGTTGCCAAATACAACCAATTACTGCGCATTGAAGAAGAGTTGGGCGATGCAACCAGTTATGCAGGTATGGGCGCTTTTTACCAACTTTTCAAATAATTCCAAATGTATTCAAGCTTATACTTTGTTGCGCCATTGAGTTTATTGACGGCTTTCCGTACTCAATGTACTGTCTGCGTCAGTGCGCCTAATCTGAGCTCGACTACAGTTGCAATCGCTAGCCAGTTTGAGTGAAAGCCTTAACACTTATTTTTGTGATTTTAATTGCCTTGCTACAGTACCCGCTGTGGCTCGGCAAAGGCAGTTGGTTGCGGGTGTGGAATGTGAATCAGCAAATCAGCAGTCAAAAAGAAAAAAATAAATTATTCAAACAGCGTAACGATACATTGGGTGCCGAAGTACGCGATTTAAAACAGGGTAATGCGGCCATTGAAGAACGGGCGCGCAGCGAGCTGGGGATGATTAAGGAAGATGAATTGTTTTATCAGGTGATTGATCAACCTTTACCAACAATACCCGCTAATCAGCTGCCCGAAATATCGGCTATTCAAAATACCCAGCCTGAATTAACCCAAGTGCCAAGCGTTTCACCTTTAGGCAACCCTACACCTTAACTCAATCCGCCTTAACTTAACCCTATTTTTTGGGCAAAATTAGTCGTTAACTATTGGGTCATTAAGCGCGTAAGGCAATGGTTTGAAATGGAGTGCAAAGCCTTGCCAAGTCAGATTCCCCGCTTGTTTTGCCTCAATACGCAATTCAATGAGCGCATCAAATCCAGCTTGAATATTCGGCGCCACACGCACGATTTGTCCAACATCGCTATTAGCAATATCTAATATGGCATCGCCCTCAATTGGCGCGCTATTGCTTGCAATGCTGGCTAAATAGGTGCGCCGTTTTACTTTGCCTAAATAATGCGTGCGTGCGACTATTTCTTGGCCTGTATAGCAACCTTTTTTAAAGTTAATACCATCTAAAATGTCTAAATTCAGCATTTGCGGCACAAATTGTTCCTGCGTTTTAGGATACACATCGGGAATGCCAGTTTGAATGTCCAGCCAATCCCAGCAAGGCTTTCCAGCCAATTGACATTGCGTTTTAAGTGCATTAAAAATGATAGGGGCATTCTTGCTATCTGTAAAAATTTGAAAACGCGCATGACCTGCAATAGTGGGCAATTTTAATAGCGCGCCATTATCTAAGCTGATCAATTCATAATCTTGCGTCGGAATTTGACTAAAAATAGGGCTTAAGTACGTAGCAGCATCTGGGCCATTAATGCCGAATTTGATAATCGATTCAGACGCATCTTTAATCTCAACTTTGCTACGCATCATATACATTTTCAGGCGCTTCATGATTGGCTCAAGTAGGGCGCGATTGCATTGTAAATGAATATGGTCGTAATGAGAAAATGCTAAAAATAAAGCTAATAAACGGCCTTTGGGCGTGCAATAGCCAGAATAATGCGCGTTGTTGCCAATGAGTAATTTCACATCATTAGTGACTTGGCCTTGCAAAAAATTAATCGCATCTGCGCCACCAATTTCTAATAAGCCCAAATGGCTTAAATCGAATAAACTATTGACTTGAGCAAGCGCAGCAATTTCAGTTTTTGCATCTCCATAATGGCCAATTAAGCCATCTTGAATCACTGCGCCATGGGCGACTAAACTTATTTGCCAATCTGAAGCTGTCATGCGATTATTTGCCTTGTGTGTGTTTTGTAGGAGTTAATTAAGTGAAAACAATTTTTGCAAAATCCATCGTTATTCAACTAAGCCCTTCACCGCTATTATTGGCTTTGTTGCTTGCAGTTGCAACCATTAGCAGTTTAATAGTGCTGAGCCTATCTATGCTTTTATCGATTAAGCTAATACTATTTGGATTCATCCTGTTATCCAGCGCTTATTTTATCGCACGCGATGCGTTACTAGCCTTGCCATGGTCGTGGCGCATTGTAGAAGTGGATACTAAAGGCGTTTTAACGCTTGTCAATAAACGCCAACAACGCATTCAAGCGCAATTAGCGCCCACCACTTTTGTACATGAATATTGCGTCATCTTAAACCTGAAGAATCAAGGTATGCATTGGGCGTTGCCACCGGTTTTACTGTTTAACAATGTAGATAATGCCGATGCGTTAAGGCGCTTACGTGTTTGGTTGCGCTTGTTTGAGAATAAACGCGGTAGAAAAATGATTAAGCAAGTCAATGGGCACACATCCACTTCAGCAACGCGTTAAGTGCTTGCAGGCGCCTGACGTTTCTTACGAGCAAGCCATTGCTTCCAAATCGCTTTTGTTTCTTTGGCCGGGTGTTTAGGTAAATAAGCCGCTAAAAACAGCAGGCCAGCAGCACCTGCTAACAGCCATTTCAATTCAAACCTAGCTTTATCGCGGCGCGCAGGGGGCTGTTTTTTCATAGCAGCTAAAACCGCTTGCACACTATCGCCATTCACATATTGTGCATTTATTTCTTTAGCAATTGACTGTAAATATTTTTCGTTTAGCCGCGATAAAAATCGGTCGCTAGTGCCGCTGGCAACGCTATCATTGCGGGTACCAATATTCGATTCTGAAATTTGTGCAATGCCAGGCTGCATTGCAAAACTTTCGCTTGCCCAATAACCAATCACTTGATTTTGTTCATCTAATTTAGGAATTGCAGTGCCTTTGTCATCGCCGATGCCAACAAATAACCAATCTTTTGCGCCTTGAAAACCGGTTAAGTCACGCGTGTTAAATGCGTGTAAAGCAGGGGTTTCTTCGCCATCGGTTAAATAAACCACTTGCGCCACTTCTGGAAAGCTACGAATCAATTTGGCCAGTGTCGCCATGCTTTCGCGAATGCGGCTATTGCCAGACCAGCCAGTGCGCCAGTCTAAATGGTCAATAGTATCTTCAATCGCGGCAAAATTGGCGCACACTTCAATGGGCGTATACAAAGCCGCCACACTCACACCTGCAAACAAGCCAATACCAACCTGCGTGCCGCAGGGCATTTCGCTCAAAATACGATGCATTAAATATTGTTGATATTGCATACGCGTGACCGGTTTGCCATTGATGCTTTCATCGATTACATTCATGCTTTGGGAGATATCAGCGACGATTAAATAGCTGTAAATATCGCGCTTAATGGGCACAGTGGGTTTAAACAGCGCCACAGCCAGCAATACAAACGCGATGGATAGTAACGTGATATCGCGACGATGGCGGAAGTAGTTAACGATTTTTTTCATGATGTTTTGATGGTTAAGTTGGCGGCTTTATTAAGGCAAACCCACTGGAATATTGCCCATAATTAACCCCGGTGTGTCTGATTCGCCTACCCCAGGCGTTGGCGTGCCAGGCAGCATGGTTAGCAATCTATCTAGGTTGTGGCGCGCATCCCAATGACTGTTCTCACTTTTAAGTGAGGAAACATAAGCCGCTTTGGCTTGCCGCAATAAATATTCCGCCTCATCACGCACCGTATTATTGGTGCCATTGATTGCTAAACCACGTAGAAAAAATATATTACCAATGTTGTAGTTGATCGCAGATTTTTGGCTAGCATCGGCCTTCGCTAGCGCTTGCGTAAACAGCAAAGTTGCTTCTTTGTAGCGTTCTTTTTTAGCCAAATAAAGCGCAGTTGCAAATTTAGCTTCAAAGCTTTGTTTATCTGTGGCAGGCGTTTCGCCAACACTCACCGCTTGGTTAAAAGCATCAATCTGGCGAATACGGTTAAAGGTATATACGCTGGCAAGTAAGCATACAAGGCTTAAAAACACTAAAAACCAAGTGAGCTTTTTAACCGACAATAAAGATTTAATATTGAACATGATGCTGGCCTTAGCTGTTTAATTTTTCATGATTAAATGGTTGTATTAACTTTTCCAAGTATTGACTTCTAAATATTTTACGCCTAGTAATAATGCAATCATGATTGCGGCTATCACAAAGCATAGATTGGAAAAATCTTTACCAGGTATTTTTTCCATGTATTTAATCGGCTTTTTCTCTTTACGATTAATGTCGTCAATGGCCAATTGCAATGTTTTTGGATTCTCTGCTTCATAGGCATTAAAAGGCGTTTTGAATGTTTTAAAAAACTCGTGCAACTCAATTTCTGGCGGCAAGGGTTGGTCTTCTTGCGGTACGTATTTTTCGTTAAAAATGCTTAAGCCACCTGGTTGCTTTAATACAATCCAATATAAACTGATATGCATGCGGTCGTACCAATCTTTAATTTTTTGCTGCGTGTTGGCATCAATGCGACCTGCGCCATCTGATAGCAGTAATACCGCGCGCGAGCCAGAATCAGGCACTTTATCAAACAAGCCAGCAGCAGAGGTTAAGCCGCTACCAATATTGGTTTGAAATAAGGCATTACCAGCTGTGGCGCGCACCGCCGCCACAGCAGCTTCTTTATTTTCGGTGAGTGGCAGTACATACATGGCAGAGTTACTAAAAGTAATCATCCCCAGCATATCATTTTGGCGCGATTGCACGAATTGTGTGATTAAACGGCTGGCCGCGGCTGATTTACTCTCACCTATCGCGCTATCAGTGTTGCCAGAAAAAGGATCATCCATGCTGGCGCTTCTATCTAATACTAATGCAATCTGCGCGCCTACACCAATACGTTCGACTAGCTGCTGATTACTGTGCGGCGCACTGATGCCAACGATGATAAACGTTAAAATAAGTACGGCTAAAATTTTTAAAATCAATCCGATTAAATCAGATAATGGATCAGCCGGCAGCATATCGAGCCAAGAGTAGCTTTTGCTGTGCGCGCGCTGAAAAACCAATGGTAATAGCGCTAACGGCAATAACCATAAAAACCAAGGATGAGAGAAAGACATGCGTTAAGCCTTGTTTACTATTGGCAAGTCGGTCACTAAGCCCCGTTCACAGTCGCGGCAGCGACGGCAAAATTGTGCAAGCCATTGCAGTGGTTCATTGCCCACGGCGTGCTTTGCGTTGGATTCAAAAAACACTTGCCTAGATAAACCGAAAAACTGCTCAATTTCAGATTCGATTTGTTTAAAAGCAGGTTTTTTGTCAAATAACTGATTTAAATTGCCACTGAATAAACTAAAACCAGCAGTTTTGTTGAGTGACTGATGCATGCTGCTCACCGCATTTTGCAAACCTTCTGCGCTATTAGGCGATTTGCGAATGACGCGGTAAGTTTTTGCAAAAGGACCGCCCATTTTTGGCAACCAAGCGTGTTTGCCTAGCATGTAGAGCAAGCCCAATAAACTTAACCCTAAAATAGTAAGTAAAACTTTAAGACGCTGTTTTTCAGTGCTGTTATTTAGCAATAGCGGGCCGCGATAGCCAGACATATTGGCTTCAATTTTTACTGCACCAAAAATAGACAGCGGCGAAATGGCAAAATCCCAACTAGGTATTCGATAACGCACAATCTCTTTAGACTTTGTATTGATAAGGCGTAAATATTCTGCTGGCAAAGCACCATTTTTGGCAACTACATTATTGGTAAATACTTGATAACTTAGGCTTAAATCATGCTTGACTGCATTTTCGCTATCTTTTTTAACATGCACAATATTACTTAAATCAATGCCAATTAATTGGCCTTTGTAACGTCTTTCGTAACCAATAATCGGTAAAGACTCATCAATTAACTGATAGGGCTTTTTGATATTGAGCGTGATGTGGCGCGTTAAAATATCGCCCACTGTGTAACCTACAGTGCGCTCTGGCTCTTTTATTTGGATCCTGACAAAGCCTTCTTTGATATCGGGCAAGGTTTCATATTCCAGCGCATGCGCGTGCATGCTCACCGCTAAAGTAACCGCTAGCAAATACAGTTTAATTAATGAGTTCATAAATTTAAGACTTAAATGATAGTTAACTTGCAATGATGGTTAAGCAGCAACAAATTGATGAAAATATTCGGTTAAGGCATCGGCATCAAAATCGCCTTCTACATAAAACGGTGGCATATCAAATTGCATAAACAGCTTATAGATCGCTTCACGGCGCGCTTCGAATGAGGCAATGACTTTATCGCGATAATTTTTACGTAAAAATAGGGTGCGTTTAGCGCCTGTTTCGGGGTCTGTTACCGCGGTAATGCCAAACTCGGGCAGGTTTTTATATTCATCCGCGTCCCACAAAACCACTGGCACAATATGATGGCGCAACAAGTTAGACAGCGATTCTTCTAGCTCTATTAACGGCATATGGAAATCGGATATCAAAAAAACCAGTGAGCGTTCGCGCGGTAAATAACGCCATACGTCGCTGATACCGCTGCCAGAAACAGGTTGTGGATGATATTCTTTTAATCGTTCCGCTAATTCAATGGCGCGCTGCGATTTAAACGATGCGGTACTAATCCAATCTTCGCGTACGATTTCATCAAAACCCACAAAGCCAAATGGGTCAGAATTTCTGGTCGCTGAGCGCGCAATCGATTCGGCGATATCCGCTGCTTTACGAATTTTGCGTTCATATTTGCCATTAACTAGGCCACCAAAATTCATACTGCCAGATAAATCGCAAATTACAAAAACCGGTGTTGCGCTTTTTTGATTGAATAAGCGCACATACACTTGCTCCATCGGGTCGCGAATGGTTTGGCGCAAATCGATACGGCGCGGATCAGGGTAGCTAATCAGCGACGTATGGCCGATAAATTCCATACCCATACCGCGTTGCGTGCTGGCATGACGGCCAGGATGACGGCCACGATTGCGCCAACTGATGTGGTAGCTAAATTCTTTGATATCTTCAATAGACATGAATAATTAAATTAAGGCGCAGCAACTGCATTAATAATATTGCTGAGCATTTCGCGCGCAATTTCAGTGCGGCGCATTTCGTACACGGGGCTAAATACCAATCGGTGTGCTACGGTTTCGTGGAACACCGCATGAATATCTTCCGGTGTAATCGCCGTGCGCTCGTTCAACCAAGCGTTCACGCGTGCTGCACGCAACATCATGCTCATGCCGCGCGGGCTGGCGCCAGCAAGCACTAAGCGACTCATATCCACATTGGTGACTTTTACGCCAAAGTCTGTTGGTTTGCGGGTGGCTTTCCACAGATTTAATGCGTATTTTTCCAGCGTTTTGGAGGCATCGATACTTTTTTGAATCACACCTGAAAACGCATTTAATTCATCAAATTTCAATACATCTGGTTGTACGGTGTCAATCAATGCATCCACATTATGGAAGCGCGTGTCAAACATTAATCCAGACATAATGTCATCATCATTTGGCACCACAATCGGGATTTCCATCATAAAGCGGTCACGCGCCGCTGAAGGGATTTCAAAAGTCTCTTCTTTTTCCACTTGATTGCGGTCGGCAAACACAATCATATGCGGGAATGTATGCTCTTTATTAAACGCAGATAAAGTACGTTCCGCCATCACACGCAAGAGCAGGGAATGCACTTGCGGACGCGCGCGGTTAATTTCGTTAAAGAAAAATACGCTTAAATTTTCGCCAGACATTAATAACGGACCCGCGCTGACATGCGGTTTACCATCTTCGCCCAAATAAGTGTGATACACCAAATCGTTGGGCATCAAATCAATCGTGCCTTCAATACGCTGATAACCACCGCCAATGCCGCGGGTGAAGGCGCGTAATAAAGTGGTTTTACCCACGCCAACATCGCCTTCAAGCAAAACGTGACCGCGCGCAAAAATCGCGATCGTGATTAATCGAACTGGGTTTTGCTGGCCAACCACCACCTTGTTTACTTCTGTTTCTAAAGACAGTGCATGTTGACGCCAATCGGCTAAGAGACGGTCACTCATTGAGTTTTTCCTAAAATTGGATGATTAAGTAATAGAGGATTAGTAACTTGAATAATAGATTTTTAGTATAGTAGATTTGAAACAATTCATTAACAATATAAATGAATTTTTATTAAGTGTATACAGGTTTGTATAGATTTAATCATTTTTAACACGATTAAATACTCTATCCACACTTAATCTTATTTCTGGCATATAGATTGCGATAATCAGTATCAGTGCTATCAAAGCAAACACCTGACTTAACCCAAATTTGGCCTTAAATTCTAGGCTAGAGGTTTGCGCGTTAATGGCATTGATTAACGCCTTAGCCGAACCCGCTTTTATATATTTTGCATCCATATCGATGCTTAACTCTTTTAAGTATTCTGCATCTAAGTTTGATAAATAATATTCATAAGGCTCGCTTGCAATGGAGTTGTCTCTACCGCCATCGTGGCCTTCATCCACATTTGAAGCGGGGTTCAGTTTAATCGCATCGGTTGACCAATAACCAATCACTTGATTTTGATCATTCAGTTTTGGAATAGGTGAAGATTTTGCGCTGCCTATGCCCACAATCAGCAAAGGATGTTTATTTTGCCACTTGGTGAGCTTTACTTTGGTAAAAATATTCAAAGGCGCAGCTTCTTGGCCGTCAGTTAGCAAAATCACTTGTGCGATATCATCGCCGTTGGTTGCTAATAACGCTTCAATAGATAAAAGGCCTATTCGAATATTACTATTGCCTTGTGATGCCATGCGCCAATCTAAATGGTCAATCGTTTGCCAAAGCACATGATAATTGGTGCAAGTTTCAATCGGTGTATAAAGTAGTGTGGCAGTGGTTTTGAAAAATATTCCTAAACCGACTTGTGAGCCACAAGGCAGATTTTTAACCGCGTCTTTTAATAATTGTTTGCTATATTCCAGCCGGCTAACTGGTTTGCCCAATAATGCCATATCTTGCACATTCATACTTTGCGTGACATCTGTAATAAATAAATAGCTTTTTCGCTCTTGTGTAATATGAATATAAGGCTTGCTGATGGCAATTAACAAAAAAATAAGCGCAAAAACCCAGCAAATATTTTCGCTATGATTTTTAATAAGTGTGGTTAATTGCATCAAAATGCAGCTTTGTTCAATATACAATTATTTAAAAGTAGACTTGAGAATAAGCACCGCGCCTTTGCCGAACCCATAGCTGGTAGTGATTAAACTGGCAAATAAATACAATTGAAATACTAGCGGCGGCGCAATTTTTGGGTTATCGAGCACAGGGAATATTGCCATTAATAAAAACAAGCTAGAGTTAGTAAATGCACCGATGACCATTGCCCAGTTAACATGCCAAGGTAACGCTATTTTGGTGGCGTAATAGCCTAAAATTAATGCGCTCATCAGCAAAAAATCAATATGCGCTTGTAATAAACGCATGAATTTTCCAGCAAATAGTGTGTTAAGTAGCGTCACGCCAAAATTCAAACCCACCATACACCATGCCAATAACAAAGCCATTAACAGCCATAATGCAGCACCACGAAGTAACACGATATTGCCTGTATGATTATCTATTTTTTGCATCATCATTCCCCATTAGTTATTATTTTTAGTTTAATTGGGCGGCAGATAATCTGCTTTGCTGAAACAGCGCGATGACTTGACTGAAACGGTGGTTTGGATGTTTACAGCTTAAACAACAGCTTTTAATATGAATGCTGTGCTTAATGAATGCCAAGAAAGTAGGTGCGAACGCGATGGCCCAATATATTCAATCTGCTTGCAATCAAGCGCATTTAAATAAAAACGAAAATAAAAGTGAAGTCGTCAAAAAAGGTTTAACACTTTCTACTGCAGATATTTTTACGCACGACAGGCGTGAATGGCTGCAAGACATGATTTGCCAAGAATATACCCGAGTAAAAGTAAGGCCACCTACCGATGGCAATTTATTCAATCAAACCACACTTTACGGATGGGAAAGTTTACGCCTTTCCGTTATTCAATCGCGCGGCTTAACCATCGAAAAGCTAGCTGGCGAACCTTATTACAATAGCCAAGATAATTACTTGGCCGTGATATTACTTGCGGGTAATTATTTGCTTGAGCAAAATGGGCGTGAAGTATTCCTGCAAGCGGGGGATATCACCATTTACGATGCAACCAGACCACATCGTATTCAATCGTCCGCTGGATTTTCTAAGTTGCTGGTGACCATTCCCCGCAAATTAATGCGTGACAGAATAGCTGGCGTAGAACATTGCACTGCATTGCACGTATCCGGCAAAAAAGGCATGGGTGCAATTGCGACAACTTTTATCCAATCGGTGGCTAGTCAGCTTGACCATATGTCTGCAAACGAATTTTCTGCACTTTCTGAGCAGTCATTAGATTTGCTGACCTTAGCTTTTAGCGCAGTGCGCCCACACAGTTTTAATCTTGCGCGTAGTCGCTCATTTTCATTAAGATTGGTCAAAGATTTTATCGAGCGCTACCTAGGTGATTCAGAATTAGATACCACCATGATAGCAACAGGAACGGGCTTATCACCAAGACATATCAACGATTTATTCAATGATGAGCAGACTTCGTTAATGCGATATGTTTGGGCGCGCAGACTGGAAAAATGTCGCCAAGATATTGCAACACTTAACCCTATTTTTGTATCAATAATTGCTTATAAATGGGGATTTAATAATCTCTCGCATTTTAGTCGTGCATTTAAACAGCAATTTGGTGTTTGCCCGACAGCGCTAAAGCGCGACAATTTACAGTTATTTAATTAAAAAATGGGCGAATAAATAAGAAATGTTTTGTAAAAGTTTAAGCATCGCTCAAAATAGTGGATAATTTAGTTTGTGTTAATACAATGACACTGAGTTGCTGAA